>JAYSWN010000027.1:0-41553 GCA_043718025.1 Pseudomonadota bacterium | reverse complement strand
GTAGCAGGCGCGGCAACCTTTGGCCTGCTTGGTTTTGTCGACGTCCCTCTTCACTCATAGTGAAAGGGTTGCTTCAGCCGCACTGCGTGCGCCTTCGGTAATGACGGCGAAACACCACTTTTGAGACACTCTCCTAGGAAATTAAATAACCAATGTGAAGTCTCGCGGAAAAACAATAACGCAACTACGGACGACTCTTCCACTCAGGGATTGAGTGAACCGAAGGCGGTAAAATATTGCCCCCGTTGGCATCGAGTTGTGAGGCGGTTAGGTCTGATTGCAAAACAAACCCCATGGTATTTCGGTACGCATCTGAATCGCCGCACAGCATTACCGGGACAATCTGGGCGGCCGAATATTTTTTTGCTCTCTCGGGTTTAATCTTAACGCTTGGCCCGTGCTTCATTTCAATCGCCCGGGGAATGATCTCTTGAAGCCTAAGTTTTGGCTCTACGCTTTCATAAAGTTTGGCGATGAAACCAAAGTTTTTGAATTCGGTGGGCGGTCCAAGACGAAGCAACTGCGCAGTACCACGCAAAGTGGTGAGCAAGGGGTTTTCGCCCATCAGTTTTTCCCAACCCACAACTGGATCTTGGTAAATAAGACTCAGAGAGCCCATGAACAGGCTCGGGTCTTTATAAATACGCAGCTCTCTTGAAATTCGGAACTCTTCGCAGGACGGTGAATGCCCGGCTTCCGCAATCACTTCGATGGCCGAGTAGGCCGGAGTGAAACCCCAAAAAGGCCCCAAAAAAGGCAAGACTAGAAACGCCGAGACGAAATTCATCTGCGACTCCCCAAAAAACTAAAGTACCAGCTCCCCAGCCAAAACAACCCAACATCATCAGGCTAGGGACTTAAACGTCGCCGGCTACCCTGAATCCTTTAAATCCTATTATCTCAGGCTTGTCCCCAACAAAAGCAAACCGCCCCATTTAGACGAAGGATTGACGCTCGGCCGGTGAATAGCGGCTTAAGAGAGCCGCTTCATAAAGTCATCAAAGTCTGCGTCCAGCTTCCCGAGCACCCAAGGCATGGCCTCTTCAATCTTAAGTTCCAGAAGCGCCCCGGCCGCTCGGTCGTGCCCGCCGCCGTGTTCGGTCAAGCTACGAGCAAACGTGGCTACGTCAAAGCGGCTGCGCGAGCGCAATGAAAGGCGAGTTTGCCCCGAGGTTAGCTCGAAGAAGATGAGCGCCACTTCCACGCCGGTGGTGAGCAAAAGCTGATCGATAATGCCTTCGCGATCGTCATCTACCGCCTGATGTTGTTGCATCATCTGCTGCCGCAGGGCCGCCCAAATAATTTTGCCGCCCATCCGCATTTCAGCCTTAGCCAAGGTGCTAGACAATAGTTTCAGACTATTGAATGTGCGTTCTAAAAGCCCGCGTTCGCCAACCTGGGTAAAGTCAAAGCCAGTGCGCAATAACTTGGCCCCTAATTCTAAAACTTCGGGGCTGGTGTTCGGATGGCGAAAAAATCCAGTATCAAAAATCAGCCCCAGAAAAATTGCCTGGGCAAAAGCTCGGCTGCACGGAGTGGCAAAATACGGTGTTTGAGAGAGTTCGAATATCAATTGGGTGGTTGCCGATGCCTTCGGCTCCACAATACGAATCGAGTAGGGGTACTCAAAGCTAATCAAGTGGTGGTCGATAAAGGTGGTGACCGGACAGCGCTTAAAATACTCGACCAACCTGCCGGCACGGTCGATACCGCCGTCGACCAGAATTCCCACGTCAAATTTATCTTGCGGGGTCAGCTTGGCGGTTTCAGGAGTGAGCAAACTTTCGATGCCCGCCATGAATTCGTAGCGCGGGGGAATCGGCTCATCGTTAATGATAAAAACTTTAACCTGGGAAAACCGGTGCTCAATCATCATCTTGAGCGCCAGCTGGGCACCCACGGAGTCGCCGTCGGCCGCACCTGGAGCCGTGATCAGCACGCGCTTTGCCATGGCCAAGGCCTGGGTGAAGCGCTTTAGTTCAGAAAGGTATTTATCAACGGTAAACAACTTAGCGGCACCTAATTAGGACGTAGCGTATAACACAGTTCCGTTAATGGGGGTACGTCTGTCTCCGCCATCGCGAGCCTCGCGTCCTGGCGCTAAATGAAACAGGATATTAAGGGGTTAGATCCAATTTTCCCGGTGCCTGTATTCGCTCCAGAACCTTAGGTGCCGCGCGTACCTCAACGAAAGAGAAGGTTCGCGCTACCACAGCCTTGAATAGCTAATAAAAAAAGCCATCATTTTTTTCTTGCCCACGCCAAAGCCAAAGTTGCTCTTATTCCAACGAACACGAGCGGCACTTTCTTGGCGGTTGAATAGGAATAGAGGTGGCGTAAGAAAAGGGCCCCCGCCCAAAGTAAATAAAGATAAAGAACTACCTCACGAGTATCGGCAAATATGAATTGGGTAATCCACAGCACAAAGATCAGAACGGCGTCGACGAGCGAAAACTCAAGGTCGACCAAGAGCATCGCGCCAACCAATGCCTGCGCCACCGTAAGTAAAATTTCACGCTCTTGAAACTCGGTGAAGTGAATGCCGTCGTACCGACCTAGGGAATAACCCAGCACAAGGGGCAACATCGCCGCCAGAAGTGTCCACTGACTAAGATTCGAATTTACAAAATTCATGATGGCGAGCGGGGCTTTTTTCTCCCTTAACGCCCACTGAAAGGCGGTAACTTTTTCGGGAAACTCAGAAAGAAACGGCGCGACCCACTGCACGAAAACAAAGGTGCTAATGCCTAAACTTACCGACCAACGCTGCATCGCATCCACAAAAGGGTGGACGCTAAAATACAAGGCGAGCCCCCCAATGGAGAACAGCGCGAAAATGGCGAGGTTTCGGCGAAAGGGCGCCAGAACCACGATCTTTTTTCCAATCCAAGGCAGATCATGATCATCGCCCGCGCCCTCTTCTGGGGCTTCGGCCGGCAGCCGCATCGAGATCACAAAGTAGCTGACGTAAATGCCGATGAGCACCACGCTATCGTGCCAAGTTAATGAGCCTTTGAACCAGACCAAAGCAAAATAGAGAATCGAAAGAATCAGCATTACGATGGTCAATGCGTCTTCTTCGCCAAGCCGAATGCGACGAACAATCGTTCGGTTTCTAAAAAACGATGAAATAAAGCTAACCCCAAAAACCATGGGCCAGCCCAACCCCATGATCAGCCGCAAAGAGCCGGTGAGATTGGCGATCATCAAGTCTCGGTGCTGATTCCACGCAATGTTAGCCTCGACCGCAAACTCCGGGGTTGTCTGCAACCAGGCGAGCAGCGAAAGGGCCAAGGCTCGCGACATAAATACCTGGGCGGTCTCGGCGGCCCACCCAATCACAAAGGCCGACAACACCAAAACTACGAGCGTAGAGATATCTGAGAAGTATTCCATTGAGCCCTCAACTTGGAAGGTACGGTAGCAAACTTCGTCCGAAACCCCAAACACCGTCGAACGTATTTTGGTAGGGGTAAAGCAGCCGACCCTTCTTTATTTTAGGCAAATAAAGCCACTCAACTTTATTTGCCAGAATGATATAGCTACCCCGTGAGCCAGAGCATCGAGAAAATTTGTCCACCTGAATTCGAAACATTGCTGTTAGCGAATGCCCCATTTATCGATTTACGGGCCCCGATTGAGTATGCGGCGGGGTCGATTCCGGGGGCCGTCAATCTGCCCCTGCTCAGTGATGAAGAGCGTCACCAGGTGGGTCTTACCTACCGAAAACAGGGGCAAGCTGCGGCCATCGCGCTGGGCCACAGCCTCGTATCAGGAGAAATTCGCCAAGCGCGCTTACAGAAGTGGGTAGGGCAGATCCAACGGCGGCCAGAGACCGTGCTCTTTTGCTTTCGCGGGGGACTTAGATCACAAATAGTTCAACAATGGCTGGGCGACATCGGAATTCAGCGCCCTATTGTTGCCGGTGGTTATAAAGCGCTTCGGCGTTTCGTCATCGAGTTTTTTGCCCATCGGGTAGATGCCCTTGAGTTTCTGGTGGTGGGTGGCCCCACCGGCTCGGGAAAGACCCACTACCTACACGCCAGCGACAAACCGTTTATCGATCTTGAACGACTGGCCGTGCATCGGGGCTCGGCCTTTGGCGCAGAAGAATCTCCTCAGCCCAACCAGGTTAATTTTGAAAACGCTCTGGCCATCGACCTACTTAAAGTGATGAGAATGCCTGGTCCGATCTTAATCGAAAACGAAAGCCAGATGATTGGGCGTTGCACGGTGCCCCCGTCTGTTTATTCGAAATTGCGAACAAGCAAACAATTTATTTTAGAAGTTCCGCTAGAACAGCGTGTAGAAAATATTTATCAAGACTACGTCGTAAATTCGAGTCTTGGCGTCCACGGTAACCAATCAAGGTTCACTCAATTCCAAAATTCAATGATGGCCATCTCCAAGAAACTAGGGGGCGTAAGAACCAAAGAAATCTTAGAAGACCTGGCCGCGTCAAAAGCCGCATTTGCTGCCGGGGAGGGACTGGCGAGCAATCGGGTCTGGATTCAGAAACTATTAGTCTGGTATTACGACCCGCTTTACCAAAAATCGGCGGACGCCGCGAAGCTTCGCCTCAATGCTACTGGTCCGTTTTTGCGCCCCTCCCTCTGACAAACCAACGGGTGACGATTTTAAGGACGCCTTGCCGAAAATTGTCATTTTTACGACGAGAACAAAGCCCTCACGCCCAAAACAAAAAAGGTTTTGCCAACGTTTAGCTGTAAAACCAACGAGCTCCCAATGAGATAGCTCCGCCTTTCCCTGGGCCCTCTTCTTGCAGAATTCACCCCCGAGGAAGCTCGCCTGCCGAAGGCTTGGCTTCTAAGTCCCCGTAGCTACGACATCTAGACTTTAACCAACCGGACTGCAGATTCACTCGTTGAATCGACTTTGAAATGTAAGGCCACCCGTTTGGGGTAAAGGGTTTTTAATGCTTTGGATGACATCAGCAGTTGAGCGCTTCTTTGAGCGCCAAAAAGACGAAGGCGAGTCTGGCGAAGCTTCGCTCGATCGCATGTCGCGTGAGATCAAGGGCACAATTCTCGCGTTGATCACCATTTTTGTATTGGTAGCGCTTACCTCTTACCTTCCCCTAGACAGCTTTAACCTCATGCGTGGACGACTCGACCAGATCAACAATTTGGGCGGCATCGTAGGTGCGGCAGTCAGCGAAGGTTTCTTAGGTGCCGTTGGCGCGCCGGGCTATCTCGCGGTGTTCATTCTCGGTTGGTTAACTCTCAGCGCCTTTCGCGGAATTGCCTTGAAGCGCGACCTGCCCCGCATTTTTGGCCTGGTGCTAGGAGCCTGCCTCACCGCCATGGCCTTGCATCTGCTCATGCAAGATCAGGCTCCGGAAGCAAGCCTTTGGCAGGGCGGCCTAGTGGGCCGTGAAGTGGGAAATTTTTTGAGCCGCTATTTTAATGTTACCGGCGCGATTATCATTATCTTTTTCGGATTTCTCATCACCGCAATTCTCACCACCGGACTATCCTTCACCCGGTTTTTAGATCGTATGTTTAACGGGGATCGTTCGCTTGACGCGGATGCTACCGAATCCGTTGCTCAAGTTCCGAGACCTAGGGTGGCTCAGCAAGTAAACGCTACCCCTTCTTCTGCTCCGCCGAAAAAGAAAAAGGTACCGGCCAAGGGAAAATTGAAACTGGTAAAAACCGATGACGAAGATACTGAAAAAACGGATGAGATTGATCTGAGCGCGCTCGAAGGCATCGAAGAAGAGGGCACTCTAACCCCTCCCGACCCCAGTGTGTTCCAGCCGATGATTCCCTTCACTGGCACTTACGAAGCCCCATCGGTGCGCATCCTTAAAAACATTACCAGCGATGCAAAAAAATTGTCGCGCGGTGAACTAAAAGACCGCGCTAACAAGATTGTTGAGCAACTTTTGAGTTTTCAAGTGACCGGACAAATCACCAATATTACGCAAGGCCCGGTGCTGGTTACCTATGAATTTAAGCCGGCCGCCGGCATGAAGCTCAGCAAAATCGCCGCTCTTCAAGACGACTTAGGCGTACTGATGGGGACTCCCCAACTGCGCGTGGTGGCTCCGATTCCCGGTAAAACCACGGTGGGTATCGAAGTGCCCCGTCCGCAAAGCGAAGTGATTCCGCTGAAAGACGCGATGAACGAAAAGCAATTTTGGGATAAGAAGCTGAAACTTCCCATCGCCCTTGGGCGCACTACCGACGGCGTTGCCGTGTACGGCGACTTGGCGGCCATGCCCCATTTACTCGTCGCCGGCGGTACCGGCAGCGGTAAGTCAGTCTTCATTAATTCTTTGATCACGAGTTTGATCTTCCGCTTATCGCCCAAAGACTTGCGAATGATTTTGGTCGATCCGAAGATGCTCGAGCTCGTTGCCTTTGACGGCCTGCCGCACTTGGTGACCAATGTGATCACCGACAATGGCGTGGCTTACAACGCCTTAAACTGGGCGGTGCAAGAGATGGAACGCCGCTACGCCTTGATGGCCGAAGCGGGAAACAAAAATATTGAATCGTATAATGAGAAGCACAAGGGCGTTGATAAAATTCCATTGCTCGTCATTATCGTAGACGAGCTTGCGGACTTGATGATGTCGGGTGGAAAAGATGTGGAAGTGGCGATCACCCGTCTGGCGCAAAAAGCACGCGCGGCCGGCATTCATATCGTGATTGCAACTCAACGTCCCTCTACCGACGTGGTGACGGGGTTGATCAAAGCGAACATGCCTTCTCGTTTAGCGTTTAAAGTGCCTTCGGGAATTGACTCTCGGACGGTGCTGGATACCGGCGGGGCCGAATCGCTCATGGGGCGCGGCGACTGTTTGATGACCATGCCGGGGGTTCCGTTGCGCCGGCTTCATGGCACGTTTGTGACCGAGGAAGACCTCGCCCGCGTGGCCAAAAACATCAAGGGCAACCGCGACCACACTAAAGGCTACATTCAGTTTTCCAACGAAATGCCCGGCAAAAAATAGCCCCGGTTCAAAAAAACTAATTCCAAAACGGCCCTTTTTCTTCCTTGTCTTTGTCTTTTTCGTTCACGATTAGCGTGAACTGGCGCTTTAATTTTTCGCGGTCAGCGTCTTTACGGTTGGTAATTTTCGAGAGGCTGGAGCGGACGTAGCGGAAATAAAGGTACACGGCGCCTACAAACATGCCGCCGATGTGGGCAAAATGGGCAACGTTGTCGGTAGAATTTGCCTCGACCCCCATGATCAGCTCGATGCCGGCCATGACGAGAACAAAGTATTTGGCCTTCATCGGAAAGAGGAAGAACACCAAGAAGTAGCGGTCACCAAAGAAAACGCCGTAAGCCGCCAGAATTCCAAAGATGGCGCCGCTAGCCCCGATAATGGGATGCAACAGTTTGGCCGGCTCTGAAAAGGCTGCCGCCACCGCGAAATTAAAAAGCCCGGCGCCAATGCCACATAGAAAAAAGTAGAAAATAAACTCTTTTTTGCCCAGTCGCTGTTCGATTTCGGAACCGAAGTACCACAAAATCAGCATGTTCAGCAAAATGTGCAACGGGTGACCGTGAAAAAATAGATAGGTCACAAATTGCCAAAGCCATTTGTCGACCATGATGCGGGCCGGTACCAAGCCAAAAATCTCGTTCAACGCCAAGCCATTAATTGTGCCCCACGGCGTGTGCGAAAAAATGAAGTCCACAAAGTACGTGACGACGCACGTAAGAATAATCCCCTTAGTGACCGGGGTTAACTGAGGGATTGGGCTAATTTGGTCGTGGCGCATATATACTTCTCACTTATCGGCAAGTTCCTCTAGTTCGATAAGTACCCCTTCCATCGCCCGCGGATCCAAGAACAGAGCACGTCCCCGGGCCCCTGGTCGAATTCCCGGTGGCAGCACGGGTATTCCGGCTTTCTCCAACTCGGCCTTCCACTTATCAATCCCCCGCACTTCAAAGCACAGGTGGTGAATGCCCCCTTTGGGCCGTTTCTCTAAGAATTTGGAAATGGGCGAATCGGTTGAAGTGGGTTCGAGCAGTTCTAGGCGTAAATGCGACGAGGCTTCCAGATGCAGCATGGTAGCTTTTACCTTTTCACTCGGTACGTCGTGAGTTTCGGCGACGCGAAGCTCAAGGGCCTGAAACTTCTCAATGGCTTTTTTAATTTCTGGGGTGGCAATGGCGATATGCGAAAGCTTTAACATTCGCGGCACTCTAATTCTTTTCAACCTCGACGTCGAATGCTGGATTTTTGGTCGGTGCATCCATCGCCGCTGGATCGGGCCCCACGTTTCGAAAAGGCTGCCCCTGGCGGGCCTCCACATCACGGAAGCGACGCTTAATGCCATCCGTAGACTTCTTCTTTTCAACTTCAAAGCATTTTCGAAATCCGGCGAAATCAACTTCGCGCAGGGGTTCGCATTTCTCTAACCACTGTTTTCGCTGTTCAGTGTTGTAGTCAGCGGCTTCGGCGCCATAGCGGGGATTGCCCTGGAGCGTGAGCGGACGCGGAGTCGGGGCCTGAGCCGGCGCCTGGTTGCCCGACGACATCACTCCCGGAGTGATCAGCCCGGGCGAAATCACCACCGGCTGTTGATAATTTTGCGGCGGCAGCGGCGGAAGTTCGGCGTAAAGAACGGTGGCAAAAAGAAAAAGGGCGCCCAACCGGCGTCCAAAAACCTGAATATTTCGCATCACTTAAGGATAACACCGGAGCCCAAGGGGCCACAAGAACCCCCGTCGCTTTCCTAATGGTTACCGCCACTTAAAGGGTTTACGAAGGGCTCCGTTCTGGCTAGTCTGCCCTTTTTTATCCGTTGAAAGGAACTTCCCATGACCGACTCTAGAGACCTGATGCCACTGCTCGATAAGATTCTTGAAGCCGAACTTTCTGGCGTAGTGCGCTATTTGCATTACAGCTTCATGATTTTTGGTCCAAACCGCATCCCCATCACCAAATGGTTTCGCGATCACTCTAACGAAGGCTTTATGCACGCCACGTTAATTGGTGAAAAAATTACCGCACTCGGTGGCCACCCTTCAATCAAGGTGAAGCCGGTTCCGGAGACTGATAATCACAACATTCTGGAAATTTTAAAAGAGGCACTGTCTTTCGAAAAAGAGACGTTAGGCTATTACCACGAGCTACTTTCAAGAGTGGGCAACGACGTTGCCATGGAAGAGATGGTGCGCAAGCAGATTGCCGATGAAACCGCCCACGTTGAAGAGATTGAAAAAATGATCCGAAACCCGAAGTAAACTTTCATTACATGCCCTGGCTTTGGTAAAAAGCCGGGGCTTTTTTTTGCTTTTCGATCGACCCGCCCATTTTCTTTCATGCTTGGGCTGTTTCGACCCGTTATTGAGAAAAATTGTCTCCGCGATCGGAACGGCCAGCCCGGAAAGATACGGCACGATTCCTGCTTTCGGAAGCCACGGATGAACCTCTCCCCAAAAAATCCGATGGGACTTCAAGGAATCGCTTTCTTGGAATTTGCTCCCACCAAAAAAGACTCTTTCGTCCCCCTTTTCGAAAAGCTGGGTTTTGAGGTAGGGGCGACGCACCCCAGTCTTCCGATCACCATTTTTTCTCAAAGTGAAATCCACTTCTTTGTAAACGAGTTTGCCGAAGGCTTTGCCGCAGAATTTGCGCGTAAGCATGGCCCCTCAATTTGCGGCCTGGGCTTGAAGGTTCAAAATGCGGCGGAAGCATTTGAGTGCGCCATCTTAAACGGGGCCGAGGCCGCCAGCGTGGTTGATTACCACAGCCCAAGCGGCGAGCCGCTCTATGCGATTTACGGAATCGGTGGCAGCGTAATTTATCTCGTGGATGATGCGATTGCGGCCGGACATTTTAAATCACTTGGTTTCCTTGAACGGAAAAAAGGATCGTCGCCCACCCCCCCAAAATTTTTGAGCATCGATCATTTGACCAACAACGTGCCGCAGGGGGATCTTGAGCACTGGAGCAGTTTCTACAAAGATATTTTTGGTTTTGTGGAGGTTCGGTATTTTGACATAACCGGCAACCAGACCGGTTTGTTGTCCCACGCCTTGCGTTCACCGTGCGGAACTTTCTGCATTCCGATCAATGAATCGAAAGACGAAAAATCGCAAATTGCGGAGTACCTTCGCGAGTACCACGGCCCCGGCATTCAGCACGTGGCGCTGCTTACCGACGACCTACTAAGCGTCTTACCCGATATCCGCAGCGCTTTGGTTCCGCTGCTAGAGATCGAGCCCGAGTATTACCAAACGGTTTTCGAACGGGTTCCCCACGTAAAGGAAGACCCTAAAGCGATTGAACGTGAAGGGGTTCTGGTCGACGGCGATGAACAGGGGTACCTACTTCAGATATTTTCAAAAAAAGTGATCGGGCCGATTTTTTTCGAATTCATCCAACGTCACAATCACCATTCTTTTGGGGAAGGAAATTTTCAAGCCCTCTTCCGCACCATCGAACGGGATCAACAACTGCGCGGAGTGCTTTGACATGGCGACGACAACGCTTCAAAACCCAAAGTCTTTAGTCAATGATCACAAAATCCAAACCCTTTACGGCCAAGCGGCCAAGGGGCAATGGTCGGCCGATTTAGAACTCGATTTTTCGACCCCACTCACGATGAAAGCAGAGCACCGCGAGGTGTGGACTGAGCTGACCGGTGTTTTCCTAACGCTCGAAAAAATGGGGCTCGACGTACTGAGCGGAATGTTCAGTAAGGCGGCCAACAAATTTCATAGCGAAGAGACGTTGTTGTATCTCACTCTGCAGTGCGCCGATGAAGCCCGCCACGTTTACGCGATCGAAAATTACATGAAGGCTCTGGGGACTAAGCCCCAATACGACTGGAAATACCATGTGCTGGGGCAGGCGGCCAGTTTGGGCTTCTACCGCGTTGAGAACTGGCTTTTTTCCACGCTATTTTCAGAGAATTTTGCCTCGGCATTTCTGCGCCGCGCGAAAGGGGCCGAGATCGATCCGCTGGGGGCCGAGCTTTGCCGTCGCCTGCTGGTCGATGAATCTCGGCACATTCACTTTCTCCACATCGTGCTGCCCGACGTTTTAGACCGCCTATCGGTGTTTGGGCGGGCCTACGTTAAAACCTCGCAGTATTTCATCATGAACTTTACCGAAAAGGTCTCAAAGACTCTGGCCGATCAAGCCGGCCGCGTGGGAATTGATCGACGCGATCTGCTTGAAGAGGTGTTTGAGAATGTTGAAAAGGCCTACGAAGGTTTCGGGGTGACTCGCGATTTTCTGCGCTTCCCCAAACTGTCTGGTGCCAACTTGCCATCGGCGTAGATAAGATTTACCGGTCCACTCGCCAATAACACGCCGTCCGAAGCCAACTCCCCTGGCATCGCGGTTGCAGCCTGTTCGCGCACAGCGAGCTCGCTCGTGTTTTTTTAAAATAAAAAAAGGAATCAAGATGAAAAAATTACTGCTGTCTATTGTCTTTCTATTTGCCGCACAAGGCGCCATGGCTGACGTGCTTTCGCTTAACGTCAGTCCGCTTAATCCAACGCCGGGTGCCACCACCAAACACCTTAAAGTTTATGCTTCGGGCCAAGTGCACTTAAGCTACTGCGATTTAGCCACCGGCCAATGCTACCCTTCGAAATATTTAGCGACCTTGTCATGGTACGCCATGAATCATATTTACAACATGACCGAGCAAGCCCGGTTTGGCGCAGTGGAAACCACCACCCCTCTCTGTGCCGCCGTTCCCTTCGAATCTAAATCCTATACCGCGGCCGGTGGTTCGGTGTTTCTCGAAGACGGAACGTATCCTTGCGGCACATTCCGACAGAACACCTCCGATGCCGCAGACTATTTACTAAATGTTTTGCGCCAGTACGAAAATTGATTCTTAACGGCTATCTGACCTCAGCCCTTACCCACCGCCGGAGAAACTCTTTCCGGCGGTTTTTTTTTCAAACAAATCGCAATGCGTCACATTTTATTTCGCGCCAATTCTCGACGAGTTGCCTCACCCCCGGTATAAAGCCTAGGCAATTTTATTGAACCTCTCATCAAGGATCTCTCATCGTGGCGACCTCTCACCAGTCCATTGTCAGTCTCATCAACGTCAGCAAGGAATATAAGCTGGGCAAAACGGTTGTAGCGGCACTTCAAGACGTCACCTTGGCGGTCTCGGCTGGCGATTTCATTTCGGTGGCCGGCCCCTCCGGTAGCGGAAAGACGACGCTGCTCAATTTAGTAGGCTGCGTGGATACCTGCACCTCTGGCCAGGTGCTAATTGCCGGCAACGACACCGCGAAACTCAGCGAGCGAAAACTCACCGATCTACGGCTACACACCATCGGATTTATCTTTCAAAGTTTTAACCTCGTGCCGGTACTCAACGTTTTTCAAAACGTTGAATTCCCGATTCTTCTGCAGAAAAAATTCACCAGCGCCGAACGAAAAAAACGGGTCGATGAACTGCTAGAAAAGGTTGGCCTATCCACTCACGCCAAACACCGCCCTACCGAACTTTCGGGGGGACAACGGCAACGCGTGGCGATTGCTCGGGCCCTGGTTACCCGCCCACAGATTATTTTAGCCGACGAGCCTACCGCAAATCTGGACTCAAAAACCGGCGAAAACATTTTGAACCTGATGCGTGAAATGAATCGAATAGAAAAGACCACATTTATCTTCTCTACCCACGACGCCAAAGTGATGGCGCACGCCAACTACATCGTGAAACTTGCAGACGGTAAAATCACGAGCGCCGGAGCCGCTTCGATAGAAAGCAAGCGCGCCACGACTGAAACCGCGCAAAAAGACTCGGAGCTAGCTCATGACTGATCTTCTCCTGCTGGGCCAGCTTGCGATCAGAAATCTGTTTTCAAGTTTCCTAAATTTTGTGGTGGGCGGCATCATTTTTATTGGAACCCTGCTATTCGTCGTGGGCGGTTCGCTATTGAACAGCATTGATTCATCGATGAGCCGCAGCATCGTAGGAAGTGTGGCCGGTCACATTCAGGTCTACGCCGCCGACTCTAAAGAGGAGATGGAGATCTTCAAAAGCTGGAGCTCCCCCGACATCAATGCCATTTCCGATTTCTCAAAAATAAAAGGTCCCCTGATGGCCCACGAAAACGTGAAAAGCGTAATTCCGATGGGCATCGAAGGGGCCATGGTGAGCTACGGCAACACCGTAGATCAAATTCTAGAACGACTAAGAAAAGCCATATACGAAAAACAAAAAGGGCCGCAGACGGCTGAACTCGCTCAACGCATCGAGAGTTTGAAGAGCCACGTCCGGCACATGGTTAACGTAATTCAGACCGACTTCAAAAATTATTCAGCCCTGGCTGCGTCTGATTCTATAGATAAAGGGGCTACGCAAGTTCTGCAGAAAGCCTCTTCGCCTGAGTTTTGGAATAGCTTCGATAACGACCCGCTCGGCAGTCTGGAGTATTTAGAAAATCATATCGCCGCCCTGATTCCCGACGCCGATTTCATTTACTTACAGTACGTGGGCACCGATCTCGACGCCTTTAGAGGTGCCTTTGATCGCATGCAGGTGGTCGACGGCGAGATGGTTCCTTCGGGCCAGCGCGGAATGATGTTGGCCAAGTACCAGTACGAAGAGCAGTTCAAAATGAAGACCGCCCGGCGGCTCGATAAGATAAGTGAAGCGCTTACGGACAAAGGGAAAAAGATCGCCGTCGATCCCGATCTGCGTTTAATGGTGAAACAGAATAGAACGCAGACGCGCGAAATTGTACTGCAGTTAGACCCCTTATCGGCTCAGACCATTGGCCAAAGACTACGGGCCTTTTTGAAGGTGGATGAAAAAGAATTAGATAAGTTATTGAACCAATTCTTTGACATGAACGACTCTAATTTTGAAGAACGCTACCGCTTTTTCTACGGGGCCATGGCTCCACTGTTCGAACTTTACCGCCTTAAGCCCGGCGATACGCTCACGATTAAGGCCTATACAAAGTCAGGTTTCGTCCAGTCGGCCAACGTAAAGATTTACGGCACCTTTCACTTTAAGGGTCTCGAAAAATCGGGATTGGCCGGAGGCCTTAGCCTTATGGACCTCATGTCGTTTCGGGATCTCTACAACTTCGTAACGCCCGAAAAGCTGGCCGAGACGCAAGAGTTAAAAAAAGCTACGGGCACCACCTTTGTTTCGCGAGACGATGCGGAGGCCCAGCTTTTCGGTGGCAGCTCGGTGGTTCAAAACACCAAATCGATGAAAATAGATGAACAGACTGAGCTTGGTGACAATCAAGCCCGTCTGAATCGGGCGGCGATTGCGAACCAAGCCTATACGTCAGAACAGATCGAAAAGGGCGCAATTTTGAATGCGGCAATCATTTTAAAGGACCCCACCCGACTCAACCAGACCCTGAGGGAGATTAACGAGCTATCGAAAGCCCAAAACCTGAACCTCAAAGCCCTCACCTGGCAAAAGGCGGCGGGAACCTTGGGCCAATTTGTTACCATCGGTAAGTTGATTCTCTATTTTGCAGTATTCGTGATTTTCATCGTCGCTCTGGTCATCATCAACAACGCGGTAATGATGGCCACACTGCAGCGAGTGCGCGAAATTGGAACCATGCGAGCGATCGGCGCGCAGCGTAGCTTTGTCTTGAGCCTCGTGCTCATCGAGACCCTGCTCTTAGGTATTGTATTCGGCGTCGGTGGTACGGCGCTGGGCGCGGTAGTAGTGCAGGTTCTGGGTAAAATCGGAATTCCGGCGGCCAACGATTTTCTTTATTTCTTTTTCGCCGGTCCCCGCCTTCACGTCACGTTGGGAATGGGAAGCCTGGTGGGCGCCTTCGTGATCATCTGCGTGGTCACCGCGATATCCGCGCTCTACCCCGCTATCGTGGCGACACGGGTTTCGCCCTTACAAGCCATGCAGACGGAGGATTGACCATGGGACAGCTCTTTCTCATTGCTCTAAGAAATCTTACCCAACACCGCAAGCGCACTTTGCTCCTTGGCGGGGCCATTGCCGGAGTCACCGCGCTGCTCACCCTAATGCTGTGCCTTTCGGCGGGCATCCATTCGATCATGCTTGAGTCAGCCACGACGCTACAAACCGGGCATATCAATGTGGCGGGCTTCTTTAAAATTACGGCGGGACAATCGGCCCCGGTGATTACCCAATACCGACGACTTCGGCAAATCGTCGAGAAGACGCTGCCCGATTTAGACTTTGTTGCCCCACGCGGACGTGGCTGGGCGAAGCTGGTAAGTCCCAAAAAAGCGCTACAGGTGGCGATTGGTGGCTTAGACATTAAAAATGAACCAAGCTTTCGAAAAATCGTCCAAGTGGTGTCGGGCAGCATGGATGGCCTCGAGCAGCCCAATACTATTTTGATCTTTGAGAGCCAGGCCAAGAAGCTCGACGTAAAAGTGGGCGACACACTGGTCTTCTCTACGCAAACTGCCCGTGGAATTAGCAACACGCTCGACGTTACGGTGGTGGCTATCGCTCAAGACGTAGGCATGCTGAGCAGTTGGAATGTCTTCATCTCCGATGAGTCAGTACGCAAATTGTCTCAACTCAACGATGACACCACCGGCGCGCTGCACGTCTACGTAAAAGACATGAAGCGCATTCCCATGGATCTTGAGCTATTGCGAAAAGCCTTTTCCGACGAGGGGTTTCTGCTCATGGATCGGGTGGCCAAGCCTTTTTGGGAAAAGCTGCAGTCGGTCAGCCGCGAGGACTGGACCGGACAGAAATTGGATCTCACCACCTGGGATGAAGAGATGACCTTTCTCACTTGGATGGTGCGCGGCTTAGATAGCCTGATGATTATTCTCACCGTGGTGCTCCTCATTATCATTGGTATTGGCATCATGAATTCGATGTGGATCGCCATACGCGAGCGCACCCGTGAAATTGGCACTCTGCGCGCCATCGGCATGCAGCGGCGGCGAGTGCAGGCGATGTTTGTGCTCGAGTCTTTTCTGCTTGGCCTGGCCGGAACGGTTACCGGAGCCATTATGGGGATTATCGGCGCCACCATTTTAAACGCCCTAAAAATTCACGTGCCCGAGGGCGCACAAATGTTTTTGATGTCGCCCACGATCCATTCCACCATCGACCCGTTACGCATTTTGGTGGGCATGATCATTATCAATGCCTGTACCACGTTGGTGTCGTTAATTCCGTCAACTCATGCCGCGCGGCTTAAGCCCATCACGGCAATGTCACACATAGGGTAACGATGAAATTATTACTCCTGGCCTTATTCGTTTCTTGGTCTGCCATCGCCCTGGAAAAAGGCGTCAAAGCGCCCAGCAAACCTGAAATGGTTGAACTCTTAAAAGGAATCGATCAACGGGTGCGAAGTTCGGGTGATTACAAAGCACTCTTTTATCTAGAGCAGCGCGAAAAAGATAAACCTGACGTCGTACGCGAGGGCTTAGCCTACCGCCGTGACGCCGATGAAAAGCTGATGCTCCTTTTCTCAAAACCAAAAGCCGAAGCGGGAAAGGGATATCTGCGCGCCG
Organism: Pseudomonadota bacterium; assembly: GCA_043718025.1. Classification (GTDB taxonomy): domain Bacteria; phylum Bdellovibrionota; class FAC87; order UBA2466; family UBA2466; genus JBGSST01. Next base: position 25,082 of record JAYSWN010000027.1, on the reverse strand, counting down.
ACAAAAACCTTTGGTTTTACGACCCGACCGTTGGCAAGTGGGAAAGGCGCACCGATCGCGAGCGCATCGCCGGAACCGATTCACGGCGACAAGACTTTGACCAAAGTAAAATGGCCGAAGAGTACGATCCGGCCTTCGAAGCAGAGGAGAAGCTGGGCAATTTTAAGGTAACCGTATTGAAACTCACCGCTAAAACGGGAATTGATGTGGCCTATCCCATCGTAAAGCTATGGATCGACAAAGACACCGGCAATGATCTGAAGCGGCAAGACTTTGCCCTGTCTGGTCGCCTCATGCGCACCTCTTACATACCCAAATGGCAAAAGCTGCACAGTGAAAGTAAAAAGGCCGACCTGTGGTACCGCCAAGAGGTTAGAATTTTCGACGAAGTCGATAAATCTAATTCCACGTTAGTTCTCATCAAGTCGATCGATCTCAATCCACTGCCTGAGAATATTTTTACTAAAGCCTGGCTTGAGTCCAAGAGCCGCTAACCGGACTTCTCATGAAACGACCTATTTTAATTTTAACCCTTACCCTCTGCGTTCAATCCACTTTAGCGGCCGACCCAACGACGACGCGCCCCAACGAGGCCGATATGTTTGGCGCGAAGCCGCATACCGCTAGCCGCGACGCTTTTGAAACTGGAGAGGTAAAAGACAACCCATTGCAAATCGGCGGGCTCTATTACCAACGCCTTATCGTTTCGGCGCAGGAGGGTCGCAATCTAGGCGACCAACCCATCTCTTCGCCACTGATGTTCGATAGTTTTATGGACTCCCGCCCAAATGATCGATTGCGCGGCTTTATCAATGGACGCCTTTTTTACGACGCCAATCGCAGCGCAACCGGTGGATCTTTAGGAAGCTTTCAGTACTCTTCCATCAGCACGGCGCCGAGCAGTCTCACCACGCCCGCTGTTGCCAGCAATCCGCAAGTGGTTTTAGACCAGGCGTGGCTCAAATTTGATATCAACCGCACGATCTTTGTCACCGCCGGTAAACAGCACGTGCGATGGGGTGCGGCGCGCTTTTGGAACCCTACCGATTTCTTTCACACCCAAACGCGTGACCCGCTTCTTTCATCGGATCTGCGTCTGGGTAATAGCATGGTGAAATTCGCCATCCCCTGGGAAAAAGAGAAGTCGGCATTCTACGTTTTGGGGCTGTTTGATAATCCGGCCGCCGCTTCCACCCTGGGCCAGATGGGAGTAGCGCTACGCGCCGAAACCGTGATCCTCGGCGCTGAAGTGGGGGCCGAATGGCTGGCGCGCGGCAGCCGCACCCCGGTAGTAGGAGCCGATCTCTCGGCGCCTTTGGGCCCGTTCGACATTTATGCGGAAACCGCGATTCTTTCGTCGTCACCCACTCCATTTTACAACGTAAATGGTTCGCTGACGCCGGGGTTAGACATCTCTACGATCATATCGGAAGTGGGGCTTCAAGGACCGATTGTACAGACCAGCGGTGGTATCAACTATCAATTTGCGTGGAAAGAGAATCGACAAGCCACCATTGGCGTCGAGTATTTTTACAACGGCCTAGGCTACAGCGATCCCAAAGCCTATCCGGCGCTGATCTTTTTTGGTGCCTACCGCCCCTTTTATACCGGCCGCCATTACGCCGCAATTTACCTCACCGCCGAGGGACCCGACGAAGATCGACGCACCAACTACACCGTGTCAGTGCTGGGAAATCTCTCGGATGCCTCTTTTGTTGGCCGATTGGATTTCTCGTGGCGAGTGCTCACCTACCTCACGTTCGAAGCTTTTGCCGCCGGCCATTTTGGAACCAAGGGCGGTGAGTTTCGTTTTGCCCTCAACGCCCCGGCGGTTAATTATAAAGGGACGGCCGTCGGTCCAATCGACATTCCGGCGCCTACCCTAGATTTGGGGCTTGGATTACGCGTTAGTTTCTAGGGACGCAATTTTTTCAGCCTATTCGTTAACCGGAAATAGAGTTCTCAGAGTCTGAAACTCCTGAACCCGTCCTTGCTGATAGGGGTCATTGATTTGGTGCAGGCTTAAATCATCGATCTGCGCCGGATGAACGATCACTTCCGCTTCACCCAGGTACGAAAGTTTTCGCGCAAAGCTGGCCCGAAACTTAAGATCGGTTTTTGAAGGATAGTAGAAAGGCGTCTCAACAAAAGAATTTTTTCGCAAAGTACGCCGGGCGTAAAGACTTAAAAAATTGAGGGCAAACCGGCTGGTGAACCATAATGATCGATGGTACGGAACCCTCACCGTTCGAACATTGCGCTTGATCAGGCTCGGTACAATCGCACCAATAACGATGGGAAGAAGATGAACGTGGTGGTGACTATCGAAGTGCTCTACCGTAACCCCCTGCCCTTCCAACCGCGCCATCTGTTTATCTAGCTCCTCGGCAATTTTCGCCCGCTTTTCAAAAAGTGGCCGTGCGGGATTGTATAGGTAAGACAGCAATTCACTTTTGGAAGTGAAGCCCAGAGTCTCTCCGGAGGTGAGATCAAAATGTAGCCCTAGTGCCGCCCCACTGCTGAGTAATTCCCCGAGCTTGTAGCCAAGGTGTTTTCCATTGGCCATTAACGAGACTCTCTTCACAATGCCCTCGTGGACCAGTTTGAGGATTCCGTCATTTACCCCGGGCGATAGCCCCCAATCGTCAGCCGTCACGCGAGAAATAAAAGACTTCGCCGTGGCCTCCGGCCCCGGCTTCTGGCACACGAACAGCGTATCGGCAAAAAGGAAGTGAGAACATGGCTCACTCATGACCCGAAAGCCCCGCTGTTCGAAAAAACGACTCCACTGTTCTGCGGTGCGCGGAAAAATCTTTCCGTGAACGGTCTTGGTGAAACCCACCAACGTAACGGTACGTTCGTAAAGGTAGTTCACAAACGTTTTACTCTTTCGATCGAGGTCAATTTCGCGGATGACTAGGGATCCCCCTGGCTTAAGTTTACTAAAAATCTTATCCACAAAATCGGCCTGGTTATCAAAAGGCACGTAATGCAGAGAATCCAAGATAACGACGCAGTCGGCGGGCTCCCCTAGAGGATCAAGAAAGCTTGCTCTCTCAAATTTGAGGTTGGTTAAGGCCGTCGACGCTTTGCGCGCCATCTCGATACGTTTGCCGTCGTGATCTATGGCAAGCACCGTGCGGGCTTGCGACTGCTCCGCGAGCAGGATGGAGAACAAACCATGACCGCAACCGAAGTCTACTATCGAGCCAGTTTGCGGCACAAACCGGCTCATTCGGGCGTACGGCGTTAAGGCCCAACGCGCGGCCAAGAAAAACAGCCCCGCCGGGTTGCGCGTCCAGGTTCCGGTAAGAATTTTCTTCCAGACGGTTGAACTTTTTTCATTCTTCGAAGGGCCGTAATGACCACTAAACTTTTGCAGACGAATACGAATGAGCCAATAAATTGATAAATAGAAGTCGCGAAAAAGGCTGACCGTGCTCTTTTCGCTCTGTAAAAAAAACTCGACCGGAATCTGCTTATGAACCAGCCCATACTCCTTAACGATCAAAAAATACTCGAGGTCAAAAAAGAAAGTAGGACAGGTCTGTCGCGCCAACGCCAAGTCAAGGAGACGACGAGAAAAGGCCTTCATTCCCGCTTGGGTGTCGGTTGAGGAGATACCCAAGAAAGCGCGCACCGTTCGATTAAAGATTAAGCCCAGTCGGTGCCGACGGTAAACGAGGCGCAACAGCGGAACCGGACAGCGAAAAACACTTTCATTTAAGCGCCGGTTCGCCGTCACAAAATCGGCGCCCAATTTTAGCTCCGATAAGGCCTTCTCAATAAAGGACAATGAAAAGGGGAAGTCAGAATCGACAAACAAAACATAACGACCGTGGGCCGACTCCATCGCTTTTTTTATTGCCGCCCCCTTACCCGGAGAGACCATGAGTCGAATCAACTTTAATCGGGGAAACGAGACCAAATGCTTTTGAACCACCTCGTAGGTGTCGTCGGCATGATCGCCCTCGGCCTTATTGGTGACCACCAAAACTTCGTACTCTAAGGCGGGCAGCTTCGACTTAAGGTGATTCTCAAGTCTCAATATACCGTCCAAAATGCAGTGGGCACTACTGCGGGCGGGCACAATAATGGTTAGTTCAAGACTCACTACTTAACCTGGAAAAACCGTTAAGGGTCGTTGCCCGCATCAGCAACGGAGATCGTTTAAACTCTTGGTAAACGAATTTGAATAGGAGGGAGCTGGATAGAATCCAGATCACTACCGTAGCAAACGACTTCGACATCCAAAACTCAGTGAAAGCGAATTTAAAAAACGCAGTCCACACGGAGGTGTAGACCACGGTCAAAAAGAACATGGCGCACAACAGAAACACTCGCGACAATTTACCTAGTCTCGGCATTAAAAGAAGGTAGCTCGGGGCAATAAACACAAAGGTTGGTGACTCTACCCGCGGAGTTACCAGTAGGAAAAAGCTAAAAAACAAAAAAAGCCAGGCCTCCCACGGAAATTCTTTCTTATTAAATTGAAATGCCCCCGCCAACAGTAGGAACAGGCTTGAGACAAGGACGAGGAACCGAATTTGAGTACCCACAAGGCCATAGCCCAATCGATCAAAAGCCGATTTTATGTCGAGCAGATGCCTTTGCGGCAGGTCGCGAGTCACTACCAAAAAATGCTCGACCTGCAGCCCCCAGCAGCGCGAAAACCCAAAAAATAAAACGGGGATTAAGAAAAGGCCACCAAGCGCTAAAAAGAACGCCGTTGAAAATCGCTTGCGCCCCGCAAAAAGCAGAAAAAGTGCCACTATGCCTGGAAGCACTTTTAAGTTTGCCCCGAGAGCGAACAGTCCCGCCGAGAGGACGTTTCGATTGTCCCGGAAAGCGGCCAACGCCAACAACACGGCCCCAATGATCAGCGCATTACTCTGCTGGTAGCGCAGCGAAATATCTAACTCCATCGCACACCCCGCCAAAGCCAACCAATAGCTCACGCCCATCCCTTTTCGAATTTCAAACCAAGCCGAGACTCCCGCCCAAAAAACCAAGCAGTTCATTAATGTCCAAGCCAGACTTTGCGAAACCGATGGCAGAAAAGCAAAAGCCCGATAGGCAAAGGCAAAGAAAGTAGGATAGTGAAAAACATCGGTGTCCGGCCCAGGCGCCTGATAGGGCGAGACTCCGCTCCAGAGACGCAGCGCCCCCTCCGTAAAAGTACGGGTAACGATGTTCGTACCGGTGGTAAAAAGAAGCGGCGCTACAAACAAAAAGCTCCACACCGTCAAAATGAGGATTTGCCGATTAAGGGCGGCCTTAGGAGTTGAAGTCATGGGACGAAATTTAATGTAGAGACCCCAAAATGTCTCGGGAAGAATTCTAGTGCTGATGCAGCTCGAATTTGACTTAGGTTGTTTTCAATTAAATCAGAGGCTTAGCTATTTTTTTTGAACCCTACCAGGCGGTAACCACCGGCCAAAATCTTTTGTAGCGCTGCCAGCTTGTTCTACCCAAGTCAGCCCGACGCGTTAGGAAGGGCCGATGTGTTCGCCCGCTACGCTTTTGCTGGCGCTGTGAGACAATGGGGCGGATTGAATCACTTGTTTTTGTAGTAAAATGGCCAAATCAAAATGAGAACTCCATTAAACCGTTCTTTATCTAGGTTAGCGCTGGCAATTGCGCTTATCGGCCACTCTCCCATCGCACGTTCGGAAATGATCTACGGGGGGGTCTCGGGGGCAGCGAAATCAGAAAATAAAAAATGGGACCTCTTAAGGGGGAACGTTGATTTCAAGTGGGCTCACCCATTAAAAGTTTTTCATGGGCGCGTTAATGTAGCGCACGGAACGGTTGGCCTCAATCCTGACGACTTCAAGAACGGGGTTGTGCTTAAAGTGGCGGGACAGCGTAATAAAATCACCTTTGAGGAAAGCGCGGGGAGCCTGCTGCTGGCGCAGCTGCGTGACGTGCCCTGGTCATACACTAGCTTCGCTATGGATTGGTTTGGTCTTGGGGAGGGGGGAACAAATATGGTGAATATGGTGGGCTATTTTATGTCGGGCGCCTCAAAGCATCCCCTGTCGATACTGGCGGCCTGCCAACCAGATCCAAACACGCTCCGCTGCACGCTAAGTGGGCAGCATGATCTCGCCCGTTGGGAATGGCCAATTCCTCGCCTGCTCTGGATACCAATGGACAGCAAGCTAACTTTCAGCGGAGAGCTTGTTTTTGGCTCCGCAAAAGAGGGCGACTCCTGAACTGACAGCGAAGGCAAACTGGATTAGTCTTTCCCACTAGCCCATGCTCCCCCCCAGTTTTGAAAGATCGAAATTCATAAACAAAACCGTTTACACCGTGCGCTGCCCCAGACTGGCGCATGAGGCCTTAGTTGAAAAAAGCGATGACCTCGTTAAGAACAACGGTACGGATCGTTGGCGACTTCTCTTCGGAGATGTGTTGCTAACGCGCGACGGCAAACCCCACGCCGAGCAGCGCTTAATATCACGCCCCCTATACCTAGGAATTGAGTCCGCCGATCAAAGCGTATACCGAATGGCCAATGATTCACTCTCCCCTTGGGCCCGGAAGAATCAGATTCCCCCGCCCCACCGCTTAGCGGAACTCGTTCTAAAGCTTAATTTCTATTACCTCTTCCAAATCGATATCGAGAACGCCGCGATCGAACTCAATCAGGTGATGGAGCGCCTGATTAAATTGGCCCGACATGGCTTGCTTTCTCTGACCGAACTCTTTGGCGTAGTGCTTCCCCACGATCAATTCCGATTCTTTCTCGCCACAAAAAAATGGAACCAGCGGCTGAAAACACTTATCGCTCACCCTGGCGTCGACCGGCTCGGTTTCGAAAAATTGAGTGTCCTTAGATTTCCTGGTCGAGGGAAGCAGCTTAACGTGGGGCCCGAATTAAACGCCCTTCTGGCCGGCTTCGACACGACCGCCAAGGCGCTCATGTCATCGCTGCACATTGCCGATCAGAACCCAAAGTTAGCCGACCAACTTACGCAAGAAGCCCTTCACGCCGGCTCCAACTTTGCCGCGCTGAAATTCACGAATCAGTTTTTCAAGGAGGTGTTGCGGCTGCACCCGCCGGTGAAAACTCTCCGTCGATACGCAAAAAATGACCTCCGGCTTGGCGAGCATAAAGTAGCAAAAGGCGCTATCGTACTTATCGATTGCGCTGCCATCCAAAGACACCCTGCCTCTTTTGTAGACGCAGAACATTTTATCCCTGAACGTTGGCAGGACGAGCGCAGCGAACCCAAGGGCCGGCTTACTTTTTTTCCGTTCGGAGCGGGGTCTCACCGGTGCCTGGGCGAAGCCTTTGCGCGCCGCCAATCCATTCTCTCCTTGGCCGCCTATTTTGGCGCGCGGAATAACGCTTTACCTGGGTAAATCAATGGCAAATCCGATTTCTCCTTTTTGGGGCGTGTTTTTTCAAGCGATGTGGGTAATTGTTTTTGAGATCACCCTGACAAAAATTTTCTCCGTCACCATGTGGTATCACTATGGCTACATGAGCATCTCGCTCGCCATGTTGGGGCTCGGCGGCGGCGGTGTTTACACATTCCTACGCCGCGGCGCCAGAAAAGATCTTCCCTACATACTTGGAACCCAAGCTCTGTCGATTTTTTTGGCCATCGTGGTCATGACCAATCTAGAGATTAAATATGAATTCGAAACCTCAGGGCGAATCCTTCTTTTTACTCTCTGTTTCATTCCTTTTTTTTGCGCGGGAATTTACTTGTCTGCTCTCTTCAAAGAGAACATCAAAACAATCGGCCGACTCTACTTCTTTGATCTCTTGGGATCGGCCGTCGGTTGTATTGCCTTCACTATTTTCATCGAGCGCGTCACTGGTCCCCAGCTTGCCGTTGCCTCGGCCCTAATTCCCTGCTTTATTCTGGCCTCTTTTTTTCGAAATCGGCTGGCTCGCGGCGTACTGCTGGTTTTAGCCAGCCTTGCCATTTTCACTCTCTGCCTGCCCGGTCTCAACTTGGTTTCAATCAAGTATACCAAGTCCTACCGGGAACGCGCCGATAAGATGCTTGAGAAATGGTCAGCCTTATCGAGAGTCACGGTATATCCTTGGATCTGGTGGACTAAAAACTCAGATAATCCATTCGGCTGGGGTATGAGCAAGAAGTTTAAAGCCGTGGATCGACCTCGCCAATACTGGCTCGAACAAGACGCCTCCGCGGGGACCCCCATCACTCAGTTCGATGGAAATCTGGGCACCCTGAGCTATCTCAAGCACGATATCACCGCGTTTCCCTACCATGTATTGGCTCCTGAAAAGGTTTTTATCGTGGGCACCGGAGGCGGGAGGGACATTCTCACCGCGCTCACCTTCGGGGCGAAAACCATCGATGGCTGCGAGATTCACAATACGATTTTGGAGTTGATGAAGACGGAGTTGGCCACCTTCTCTGGCAACCTATACCGTTTACCGCAGGTAAATGTACGAAGTCTCGACGCTCGAAGCTGCATCCGACAAACGAAAGACCGCTACGACTTAATTCAGATCTCGCTCATCGACAGTTGGGCTGCCACCTCAGCGGGCGCCTTCGCGATGACCGAAAATAGCCTGTATACGGTCGAAGCCTTCCGAGATTATCTAGAAAAATTAAATGATGGTGGCGTGATTTCTGTGTCACGCTATCTGTTCACTCCGCGCAGCCAAACACTGCGAGTGTCCGCACTGGCGCACGCAGCCCTTGAACAAATGGGGGTCAAGAACCCTAGCGCCCACGTGGTGGTAATTGGCACTCGCTACGAAAAGGGAATGTCGACCACGCTCATCAGCAAAACACCTTTCTCCCCGCAAGCGTTTGCTAAGATTAATCAGTATCTCAACGAGTTTGGTTTCACTACGGTGTATAGTGCCGCGACCCCTCGAGACCCTCTCTTCAACCGTGTACTAAACGGAGACTACCTTGTCGGCGAGCACTATTATGATGTGACTCCGACTACGGACAATCGCCCCTACTTTTTTCAAATGACGGGGATTTCTCAAATCTTAGATGTACTGGGTGGAAAGACCATTGGTCAGCAGTTTAACTATGTTGCCCAAGTAGCAATCGCGATCACATTCATTTTTTGCATCGTTATTCTTTTATTCTTTTTCTATTTACCGTTGCGACTGGCTCGCTCCAACCCTCTGCAGTTTAAATGGAAATTTTATTTCGTCCTGATCGGGCTTGGGTTCATGTTTATTGAGCTGCCGCTCATTCAAAAAGGCAGCCTGATCCTAGGCCACCCCACCTACGGGCTTACGGTAGGACTATTTTTTCTTCTGCTCTCCACGGGGTTAGGAAGTCTGTTCTCAAAACGCATTACTGGCATTAGGGGATGGCAAATCGTAGCTCCCGTTGTGGCCGGGTTAATTTGCGCCACGCTTGAGTTAATTTACCAACCCCTATTCGAAGTTCCTTTTTTTCTGCGCGTCTCGATTTATGGTGGTTTTGTTGCCCTAGTGGGGCTGTCACTGGGCAGCTTTTTACCGTGGGGGCTAAGTCAAATCAGTGCTAACGGCTCTGAGAATGTCCCTTGGGCGTGGGCAATTAATGGCGGCGCCTCGGTACTGGGCTCGGTAATTTCGGTCGGCCTCTCGATGCATCTTGGGTATGGACAGACTCTATTCGCTGGACTTGTTTGTTACGCCGGAGCCATTCTGATGGTCGGCTACCGCCAGTTCGAAAAATGCGCTTCGAGCCCGTCAAAGGTTCCCCGATTCGCTTTCGACTTGGTGGGGAAACGGCCCCAATCCACGTGATGGTTAACTTAAAGCGTCACGGCGATTGAACCATGCGTGCGGGTTTGGACTTGTGGGGTTTTTAAAAGCTCACCCCAATACACGAAATTTCCAGGTGCTGTTCCGGAGGGAATGTCGCATGTGGCACGCGTATCGGTTTGTACTTTGGGCGAGCACGGATGCGCCACATCGCCCGGTTTGCTACCCAGATAAAATTGAATGGGGCCAAATTGTAAGAAGCCGACTCCGGTAATCTCCAAAGTATCGCCCGCTTTAGCCGAAGCCGCGGTGGTGCCTTTTTTCACCACGGATGAAATAAAAAAAGATTCCGGTTTTAGCGGGGGAAGCAGGCGCGGTCCGGTGGACTTTTTACGATGCTTTAAATTCCATTTTAATTCTTCGTTGCCTTGACGCAAAATCAGCGGTCGCGTGTTAGCCAAGATATTTACCGTGAACTCACCAGAAGTCGGCGCGTCAGTAGGGATCGTGCAACTTAATTTAAGTCCCGTTACCTTTACCCCTTTGCATCTAGAAATTTGACCTGAGGAAAAAACAAATTCCACCGATAAACCTTCGGTTGCGGTTACGGTGCGGCCGATGCCTCTTACCTCCGGGGCTCGGGTCGCAAAATCGATCGAGAACTCGCCGTCAGGAGTAAATTCGGCGCTGTAACTTGCGACGGCAAAAGTGTAGGCCCCGTTGCTAACTTTTGGCGTTGCTAACTGGTTACATCCGGAAAGCAAAAGGGTCCCGGTAGCGAAACAAAAAAGTGAATACGTTTTGAAAAATTTTACCGGTGAGAAACTCATTTCATCACTCCGTTTCAAGGCACAGAGAGGCAAGCTCCCTTTGATCTTACCCCATTGCCGCAGCGGACTCCATTTAGTGGCCTTGGGTTTCAAAAACTCTGTCTATTCTTAATGAGTTAGGGCGAAAAAGAGGTGAAAAATCGTATAACTTTCAAGCACCAAATCCCGTAAAAAAGGCCCACCCTCTTGTATAGATGCAGGATTTCACATTCTCATAAAACCGGGCGGGGGGTGTCTAACGAATTCCGCCGGTAACCCCCCCTAATCATAGGCATAGGCTGCGCAAGGCAATTCTTTGTAAACAAGATAGTCAGTGCTTTTCAGGACCTCGGCTGCCCAAACTTTAGGCAGTTCAGGGCAAGTCCCGCTGTTTTTCAACTAGTTAGAGAGCCTTCACTTACCCGTCACGAGTGGCCGGCAAATCGCACTACCTTAAGGATAATAATCTTTTAATCGAATTTAAGAGTTTTTTGCGGCGTTAAAAAAAGGGTGCTCCCACAGTGGTACGTTTTTTCACAATCGCGCATATCTTCTTTTTCCTTTTTCTTACCTCGCACGCGCTTGGCATTTCCGCCAACGTAATTTCGGGTCGGGTGGTAATTTCACGACCGCTCGATTCGGACAATGACGATATTGCGGATGACAACAATTTTGAAAATCGCATCGCCCAAAAACTTCAGCGCATGGGGAAACGAAACTCCTCCATTTCCAAACGCCATTCAAGCCGCCGAGTAAATTCAAATAGTAAAAGGGCAAAAAAACGGCCGCGTCACCAAATGTGGCGATTGGAAGTGCCCGATATTTCTGGCACGACCGAAGCGGAACGCGTCGCCGCCACCGTCGCGATGATCAATGAGCTAAAGGCTTCGGGAGAATTCGCGGACGCGATTATTGAATCAGACGGCACGGCTTTTGCGACCACTTTTAATGACCCATACCTTCCCCCGTCCGCCGGAACTTGGGGTCAGCCCTATATGGATCTGTGGGGACACGCCAAAATAAAAGCCGTCGAGGCCTGGGCCTTGACCTTAGGTCAAGGAGTGCTCGTAGCCGTCGTGGATACTGGAGTCGACTACAGCCATCAAGATCTGGGCTTGTACACCGTACCCAACGGCCCAGGAAAGGTTTTGATAGGGAAAAATATTATTACCGGAGCTCTGGATGGCCTCGACGACAATGGGCACGGCACCCACGTGGCGGGCACCATTGCGGCGATTGCCAATAACGGAGTCGGCATTGCCGGTTTAGCGCCCAACGCCACCATCTTAGCCGTCAAGGTTTTGAACAGCGTAGGCTCGGGTTCGTGGACCGACATTGCCAGCGGAATTACTTACGCCGTCGATAGCGGCGCGAAGGTAATTAATCTTAGCTTGGGCGCCATCGGCGTCACTCCTTCTTACGTCGCTTCCGCCGTGCAGTATGCCCACGATCACGGCGTGGTGGTCGTAGTAGCCTCGGGAAATGACAATGCCGACGTTTATGCTCAACTCTTGCCCGTCGCCCCATTCACGATTGCCGTAGCCGCCTCGGCCTTCGACGACACCCGTTGCCCGTTTTCAAACTACGGCGTGCGGGTTGCCGTTTCGGCCCCCGGTGGTGAGTCAACCGCAGAGCACAAGCCTTTTTGGTACTCGTCTTCCAATATTCTTTCTCTGCGTTCCTTCTTTAATGCCTTTGCCGACGTTTATACCAACGTAGGCGGGAACTACCGACGACTAAGAGGCACCTCGATGGCGGCTCCGCACGTGGCGGGCGCGGCGGCGATGATCTTGTCGTATCATCCCTCGTACACTCCCGAACAGGTTCGTCAGGCACTGATTAAGGGTGCCGACGATGCGATTACCCCGGGCTTTGATTCCGAGGTCGGCTACGGACGGATCAATATTTTAAATTCGTTAAATGTTCCCGCACCGATTGGTCTGGCGATTCTTCAGTACCCCGCCACGCTTTCGGGTATCGTCCCCATCAATGGCTATGTCGAAGGAAGTGCCGCTACGAGTTGGCAACTTGAGTACGGAAGCGGCGAAGCCCCTTCCAGCTGGACGCAAATCGCTCAGGGCACCGGCGCCGTAGCGAGCACGCTATTGGCGAATTGGGATCTCACCAGTGTGTCATCTGGCCGAAAAACCTTACGGCTCTCCGCTTCCAATAGTGGCGGCACCGTTTACGAAAACCGCGTCGACGTAAACGTGAATAGCGCCGGATCGATTACTGTGCCGCCACCGGGTCCGCTTCCGGCCTTCCCGCCCACTCAGCCCACCGGACCACCGAATACTTCGGCAACGAGCACCACCACCCTTTGGCTGTCATGGGGCGACAACGCCAACAATGAAACCGGTTTTGAAGTGGAATCAGCCACGTCCGCCGTCGGCCCGTTTACGCTGCGAGCCACGGTTGCCGCAAACCTAAACGTCTACACCATTACTGGACTGACACCGGGCACCACCTATTACGTGCGGGTGCGCGCGGTGAATTCTTACGGAGCTTCCGCCTATACGGAAGTCTCCCTACCCACCACGTTACCAAATACGATACCCGTGGCCCCCACCCTACTAACGCCCACGATCGGAAATAATTCAGTGGTATTGAGTTGGACCGACAACAGCAATAACGAATCAGCTTTCTATTTAGAGCGCTTATTGCCGAGTGCCGCTTGGTTAAGTCTGGGTTCGACCGCGGGAAATGTGGTCACCTATACCGATGCCACCGCCCCAACCAATAAGTTTATTACCTACCGGTTACGGGGGTATAACTCTGCCGGGTATTCATCTTACTCAAACACCATGACCATCACTACCCCCCTGGTGTACCCCGCGCTCTGGCCCACATCTTTTGCCGCCGCGGTGGTAAGCGCCAATGCGATTACGATTTCTTGGGCCGACAATAATTCGCAGGAAGATAGCTACGGCCTCGAATTTGGTTCTTCAAGCACCGGCCCCTGGACCTTAATTAGCAAACCCGCGAATTCCACTTCGCATTCGCACCTGTTACTGACCCCGGCCACAACGTACTATTACCGGATTCGCGCCCTGAGCGCTGCGATCGGAAACTCGGGCTACTCAACCATAGTCTCGGCCACCACCCTCGACGTGGTACCGATCGCCCCTTCCGCGCTATCGGCCAGCACGGTATCCTCAACACAAATTGATCTCAGTTGGAATGATAACAGCGCAAACGAAATGGGGTTTGTCGTCGAAAGATCAACCAGCGTCTTAGGGCCGTTTTCAGCGATCGTTTCGCCCGCCGCGGGGGTCACTCAATATTCAAACTCCGGCCTGCAAAAGTTTACCCCCTATTACTACCGCGTGAAAGCGGTCAATGGCATCGGCAGCTCAAGTTACTCTGCCACCGCTACCGCCACAACTCTCGACACCATTCCCACGGCCCCGAGTAATCTTGTCGCTCTGGCCCTAAGCGCATCGCAATTACAAATTAACTGGCTCGACAATAGCGATAATGAAACCGGGTTTAAGCTCGAACGATCGGATGCGCCAACGGGTCCCTTTACCGTCATCAATTCACCGGCGGCGGGCGTGATTCAATTCATCGACAGCGGATTGCAAAAAGCTCGTGCCTACTACTACCGAATAAGGTCGGAAAACGCGGTGGGAAGCTCAAGCTACTCCGCGGTCGCCACCGGCACCACCCTCGACCTTGCGCCGATCGCCCCGTCTGGACTGGCGGCCAGCACCATCTCTTCGACACAAATTGATCTCAGCTGGGCCGATAACAGCGATAACGAAACCGGGTTTGTCGTCGAACGAGCAGCTAGCGTCTCAGGACCGTTTTCAGCGATCGTTACGGCCGCCGCGGGCGTCACGCAATATTCTAGTACCGGCCTACAAAAGTTTACCCCCTACTACTACCGCGTAAAAGCGGTGAACAGCATCGGCGGCTCGAGCTACTCATCAACTGTCACCGCCACAACTCTAGACGCCATTCCCATCACACCCACCGGACTTAGCGCCATTGCCCAAAGCGCCACGCAGATTAAGATTGTCTGGGTCGACAATAGTGATAACGAAACCAACTTTGTGCTTGAACGGTTCGATAGCCTATCCGGATCCTTCTCCGTTGTGAATTCTCCGGCCGCCGGTGTGATTGAATTCATCGACACCAGCGCGCGCAAGGCAACCAGATATTTCTTTCGCGTAAAAGCAGTCAATGCCGTGGGAAGTTCTAGCTATTCAGTGTACACGTCGGTCACCACGCCTGATCTCGCGCCGGATGCCCCGTCGGGGCTTACCGCCACCACGATTTCAGCAACGCAAATCGACCTCGGTTGGGTCGATAACAGCGATAACGAAATTGAATTTGTGCTTGAGAGGTCAACCGGTGACTCTAATTCTTTTTCGCCGATCGCTTCGATTGCCGCCGGAGAAACTGTGTACTCAGACAACAGTGTGGTTAAATTCACCACCTACTACTATCGGGTCAAAGCAGTAAATAACATTGGAAGCTCTAGTTACTCTGGGATCGTCAACACCACGACACTCGATGCCATCCCTTTGGAACCCAGCAATCTTGTCGTTTCAGCACTAAGTCCCACGGAAATTCAGGTTGACTGGGGCGACAATAGCGACAACGAAACCAACTTCGTGGTCGAGAGATCCGATAGCTCCACCGGGCCTTTCTCCGTAGTGAATTCACCGGCCACCGATGTGATTCGGCTCATCGACACCAGTGCACAAAAGGCTCGTACTTATTATTTCCGCGTAAAAGCCGTGAACGCCATTGGCAGCTCGGTCTATTCAGAGGTTGCCAACGCCACCACGCCCGATGCCATCCCCCTTGCCCCCACCAACCTCGCGGCGCAGGTTTTAAACTCGACCCAGATTCGGCTTACTTGGACGGACAATAGCGACAACGAAACCAGCTTCCACCTTCAAATGGCGCTTGGCTTGTTGGGATCGTGGAACAATGTCACGACTCAACCCGGCACCAACGCGGTAATCATCACGGTTGGCTCGCTCGCGGTAAATACCACCTATTACTTTAGAATCTCCGCTATCGGCTCCGTCGGAGAATCGCCCTACGCCAATACGGTAAACGCGACGACCGACGACTTGCCGCCCACCGCTCCAGCCGGTTTAGCGTTGGCGGTTCAATCGGCCACGCAAATTCGCGTTTCTTGGACCGACACCAGCCACAATGAAACGGGCTTCAAAATTGAACGATCGGCCGATGGCCTTTCCGGGTGGGCCTTGGTGGGAAGTTTGGGCGTCGGAGCGGTTGAGCTTTTACAAACCGGCCTCGCTCCCAATACCCGCTATTTCTACCGAGTGTACTCATTAAATAACTTTGGGGCCTCGGCTTTCACGTCAACGATCTCGGCCGTGACGTTGCCGTTGCCGCCGGCCACGCCACAAAGTTTTATCGCCAATGTTGTCTCCGCTGATCAGGTGAAACTGGATTGGGCCTTCTCGGGCACCGACCAAACTGGTTTTAAGTTGGAGCGAGCGATTGGAAATGGCGGCTGGCTCTTGGTCTCCGACGTAAGCGCAACGCTTCGCCAAGCATTTGTAACCGTAAGTGCTTTACGTACTGCCGATGAGCATTTCCGGATAGTGAGTTATAACACCGGTGGTGCTTCCGCTGCGTCTACAGAATTTGCAATCACACCTCCGCAGTTGCCACCTCAGGCGCCGCAAGACTTCAGGGTCACCACCCTTGCCGCCTCCGCCGTTTTCGCCTGGAATCCGCAAAATCTCGATGATGCCGTGGGCTGTCTACTGGAATGGTCGGAGCCGAACGGAATTTGGTACCCGGCCACCTCGTTGGATTGCGGAGCCGGCCAATTCACCCTGCCGGTGGATGCCACGGTTAGTTATCAATACCGCTTGCGCGCATTTAATGACGGCGGTAGTAGCGCGTCGGCCCCCCGATCTTCTCGCTAAATTCTTGCTGCCTACTTAGGATCGCTTGAATCGGTAAGGTATTTGTCGGCGAGCGCTACCATTTCATCAACCAGACGCTTTGCCTGGGTTCTATCCTCTTTTAGTGGGCGCGTTATCTCTCTCGTCTTTGCGAGGCCGCAGGCCGAAGCAATCCTCACACGGTGGAATAAAGGTCATTCCATTGAGGGTTCAAGCGGTCGATGAGTAAAACTCTGTCTTTTATCAATCATCGGCCAAGGATTGCCGCGCCACTTCGTGGCTCGCAAGGACGGGTGGGGAGCGTACCGCCAATTTTTAGGGCAAAGAGCCGCCAGAGTGCCTACCCTTTAGCCGCAAGAGGTGAAGCGTCGCATGATCGGATTCGTGATCAGAATAGCGTGAAGGGCGGCACCGCGCCAGAGGCCTTGAAAATGGGGTAACCATGGCCCAGACGATCGCTTGCCGAAGCTCTCGGTTTGCCAGTTCATAAAGCGGTGAGCTACCCTTGGATCAAAGCGAAGAAAGCGGTTCAAGGGGCCTAACCGCAATGCTAAGAGGCTCTCCCTCACGCAACCACTCTTCAATTTTGTCGGAGTGAGTGCCGAACTCTTTGATGGCGAGCAAGAATCGGTTTCGAAAAAGCACCCTTATCCGGGCCGCGGTAAGCGTCTCATTCCCAATGTAGTAGCGTTCCAGCAGATGACAGAGTGCCGCGGTTGACGCAAAGGCAAATTCGGGACTCGCCTGGTCGAAATCAATGCCGCTGCTTCGCATTTGATTCACCAATTTTGAATCAGGGAGGAGTAAAAGCCGGCTTAGCGTGCGTATTTCCGAGTACTCGCTAAACTGCTTACTTTGCCGCGAACGGGCTCGAATACTTCGCGCCATTTGAATTCTAAGCGTAGCAATCCAGATCGAAGAAAATGGGTGTTGAAGCATTCGGATGGCGGCGGCTCGAGACGCGAACTCAGCCGTCCATACTGGTAGCGTTTCGTCCGTCTTTTTACTCTCGGTGGTTTGACCTTTAAATGCGCTGACGTGCATTTCTAATTGCCTCAGAAAGATCGCTTCTCGTTCATTTACCCCCTGATCAACCTCACAGATTTTTTTCGCCATGGCCAGAGCCTCTTTCCACTTTGATTCAGTCGTAAGTTGCGCCAACTCTGAAGTGACAGACGTCTGGCGGGTAACCACACGGCTCAGCACTTCGCCTCTTTCAGCGTCATCCAGCGCGACTAGGGTGTGATTCACCAACGCCCGTTCACCGTCTTTGATCTCCCCATCGGCCATCGCCGCCATTAAGGAAAGGGCCGCAACCGACTGTTTCTCTTTTACCGTTAGACTCGCCATCACTTCTCCTTTGCGAATTGTTTATAAGTACAATTATGCGGAGAAATTCAGTTCGATAAAATTAGATAATAGATTTGAACTACTTCGTTTAAATGGAGGTTTGTTTTAAGCAAAGTGATTGCGACGAAATATCGATTTTATTCTCGCTTAGTTTGAGACTAAGATTTTCAGGTAGGTCTTCCTCCGTAGAGGGAAGCGGGGGGGAACCGTGAGCGATACTCGGCCCCCCGTCACCCTTCGGAATTAATCCATTTGGCCCAGCACGGCCTTCCAGGCGGCCAGGCCCTTATGGCAATCGAGCAAGGCATCTAGTTCTCTTACCGCCGCATCGGCGGTGGCTTGTTCGCGAAGGTTGACGAAAAGAACATTGCTGTCTCCCTGTTGGAAGCGCACTCTTTCACCCTTTTCTAACTCAACCGATAGCTTCCATTCCTTATGATTTAGATCGAGACGCCCAAATGCCGCAGTGAGACTCGATTGAATGTCTTGAATGTCGGCGACTAAGCGATCCCTAAAAAATCGTTCTTGAAGCATCACCTTATTGCGTCCGGCTACGGCCGCATTCATGCGTCCCCGCGCCACATTTCTTTCGAGCGGAATCTCTAATACCACTCCGGCTTCGAACTCGGTGGGTCGACGCGACGGATCCCCGGCGCCAAAGTCTTGTGACGCGGCTAACTGCAAATCAAGCCGCGGCGCCAGTTGATTATCAAATAGGGCCGACTCGATATCGTTCTGCTTTTTTTGGGCTTCGAACCGGGACGGTTCCGGACGACGGGCCAAAGCATTCAGAGTGGCGGCTTCGACGGAAATATTTTCCGGCGGCTCGGGATGGGTGAAATCTGACGGCATGTTTTCGGGCGTTGGGATTTGGGGATTGCCCGCCTCGTTGCGCAAAAAGAGTGAGAGCTCAATGGCCGCGAGTTGAAGGGCACGTTCCGCCGCAACCACCTGAGCCTTACGCTGCAAAATGGCTCGCTCATTATCCCGACGCTCAAAGATCGGTAAGTCTCCCTGCTTCACTCGCTCGGCAAAACCGGCATCACGGTCTTCGGCAATTTTTAGTAAAGATCGATAAACGCGCGCGCGCTCACCCGCAACTACCCAGTCCCAATAGCGTTGGGTGGCATTACGAATACTCTCAAGAACGACCTGATCAATTTGGGTCTGCGCCACTTTAACCCCTTGTTCGGCACGATCAATGTTTGCCCTACGTCGATCAGTTGGGCCGTTTCTCCACAGGGGCAATTCAATTCCGGTTCGCCATTCACCGGCCGACAGTGTTTCAAGTTTACCGTCGTAAAGAGCAAATTTTCCAGAACCGAAACGGTAGCCCGTAAACAAGCTAGCGCCCCAGAGCGTCGTCGGTTTTTCAATCACCGAATCGATGCGATCAGTAGAGTAGAAGCCAGTGGTGCTGGTTATTTTTGACTTCCACTGCAGATCAAATGCCCCTTCGCTAGCTTGCAATTCACCGTGCGCGATCTCCTTGTCTTTCTCGATCGAGAGAATAATAGGATGGCGGTCTCGAACTGAGCTAATTACCTCTTGGATCGTCAGCTCTTTTGCTTGGACCCCGATCGTCAGCGAAGCAAAAAGGATGAGAAGCAAAGCGTTCATTTCTTTGGCTCCTTAGCCCTAGAAACGATCGGAGGAAATCCATTGAAGCGCCGCCACAACTCAAAGCCAAGTGTGACTTGATTTAACAACACCCATCCCTGGGCGCGAACCCCCTGGCGCAAAAAGCGTGTCTCTGGCCACGGCTGGGAGGCATCGGGTGAGATGAGTATTCTAAACTTTCCTTCGCCATTATCTACCGCGTCTAATAGCGAAACCACACCGCCAAAAGTGCCTACGGCAACCGAAGGCCATCCAGAAAACTGAATCGCGGGCCACCCCTCAAATTGCAGACGAACGTGATCGCCCTCGCTGACCAGTGGAATATCGTTTCCCTGTAACCACACCTCAACGACGCGCGAAGCCGTTTCAGGGACAAGGACGGCCAGTATCTGGCCTTGTTTCACAATCTGAGCCCCTTGTCCGGATACGACGCGCAAAATGGTACCAGCTACGGGAGCCTGAACCGATTGAGTCAATTGGCGCGCCAGGCGGACATCAATACGCGCCAATTCAGCTGACGCATTGGCTTCGTCCATAAGATAACGGGTGTACTCAAGGTTTGCTTGTTCCAGCGTGCGCTGTGAACTTAAACCCTTTTCAAGTAGCGTGCTCTGGCGATCAAGGTTGTTTTTTGCCGACCGAATGGCTGACTGGGCCGCCTTTGATCTTCTGCTCAAAGCGTCGCGCTCTTCCCTCAGGCGTTCTAATATTTCGGGGTCATTGTCGCTGAGATCAACTATAGCGTCGCCCTTTTTTACGCGCGAGCCTTCAACCACATGCCAATGATGAATTCGGCCATCCACCGGCGCGCTAATCTCTTGCTGCCGGTCATTTGGGGAATAGGCAATCACCCTGCCAAAACCGCTTGCGGTCTGTTGCCACGGTAAAAAGATCAAACCCAGCGTAAGTAGGCAGAGGATTGCCATGTAAATCCTAAACATCAGGCCAAGCTGAGCTGAACTGGCGACGCGAAGTAGCGATGGCAAACGCGAAACTTGCGCTTTTGAATCAAGGTGATTTTTGTCGGGTAGACTCATGCTGCCCTCCCGCGCACCAAATCGCTTAACGGAATGGTGTAGTCGAAATGGCTGGTAATTTCAGCATTGTGCGTCGTCACCAGAAGCGACATCTTTTCTGCGGGGTCGAGCAGGGTTCGAATCGCAGCGGCTCGCGCCGGCCCATCTAAACCGTCCAGAACTTCATCAACCAATAAAAGGTGTGGCCTTCCCACGATTGAGCGGGCCAGTACGAGACGCAATGATTGTGAAATAGTAAGCGGGTCACCCTTCATGTCGAGAGTCGTATCCAACCCCAATGAAAGAGCCAAAACGTCGTCTAGTAAGTCGAGCGAGCTAAGTACCGAACGAATTCTCTCGATGGTGATATCGTTGCGGCCAGCGCGAAGATTTTCGATTACGGTGCCGTTAAAGAATTCTATTCCTCTCGCTAAACTCACCTGCTCACGAAGATCTTCGAGGCGGATATTTCTCAGATCATTTTGGTTAAACAACACCACCCCACTTTCGGGGCGTACCAGTCCATAAAGAAGATTAATGAAAGTACTCTTGCCTGAACCATTTCCGCCAAGGATCGAAGCCCGTATCCCTCGGTCCAGTTTAAAGTTCAGGTCTGAAAATGCCCAATTCGCCCGCGCGAACTTAAAATTCAGATTTCTAATTTCTAGTTCGGCCGCCCCGCCCGGGTTCGGCAGTCTTTCCCCCCTTGCCGATTCAATCGTAAAAGAGAGGAGGGAATCAATCTTATCTAAGGCCGCGACCAGATCATAGAAAGACTCTAAGTGCTTCTGAAACTTCGAGAGCGAAATGAGCGCCGCCGTCACCACAATTTCGGCCGCCACTAATTGACCAATGGAAAGCTGTTGAATGGTAACCAAATACGCACCCAATCCAAGCAAGAGAGAGCTTGCGAGTGCCTGCAGAGCAAATGAGCCAACAATTTGGCGCAATAATATTCGAAAATGCGATTCACGGGCATCGAGGTAGTCACCTAATAGACCATCGGTATGTTTAAGTGCGAGCTCCCGGGTTGCAACGGTACGGAAAATGGACGGAAGGCCCGCAATCTCTTCAAGGTAGGCGGCTACGCGATACTTTTGAACCGACTCTTGTATGGAAGTGTCGACCGCCCCCCTGCCCAAACCAAAAATGATGGTGCCTATTGCGAGCAAAAGACAGAAAGCAAAAGCGAGTAGTATCGGGTGGTAAAATGAGAGTAGCAACAAGGCCAAAATAATCTGCAAAGCTATTGCGAAACCTTCTAACAATAAGTGAGCGGCACTCTTTTGTACGGTGAGCACGTCGAAAAAGCGGTTCACCAACTCCGGAAATCGACCGCGATGCGCTGCGGCGGCATCCAAACGAGGTAAACGGTGGGCAAGCTCCAAGGCTACCTTAACAAAGAATCGCTTCTGAAAGCGCTCCAAAACGATGACCTGAATGGTACGTAAAACCGCAGCGACCGATAGCCCAACGAGTACCGCCACCACTAGAAAAATGACCGGCTGCGATAGCGTACCGAAGGTAACGTTGTTTACTAGGGTTTGAACCCCGATCGGTACCGCCAAGGAAAGCATTCCCGCGCCCACTCCGTAGAGTATAACGGTGGTGATGTCTTGGGCTTCGCCTTTAAGGAGATTGAAAATCAACTTAGACGAACTAGTTTTTCCTTTTTCGTATCCCATTACCGAAAGTCCCCCTCAATTGACATATCGGTAGAATCCGAAAAATTCCGTAATCTGGCCGACTTAACTCAGGTGGGGCGGCAGGAGCGGTTTTTGAGGATTCAACGGTCTCGTGCCAATTTCGAGATTCGCTCTAGCACGTCATTTAAGCTATTTTGGATGGCGACAATATCATTCTGAACTTCACCAAAAGGCCCACGATTTTGGTTGCTGGTCCCTTCGATCTCTTTCGCCATTTCAGACATGCTATTGACCACCACACCAATAAACAGGTTGAGAATGATCATCGTGCCGAAAATGATAAACGAAATAAAATACAACGGGGCCCCTAAGGGACTTGCGATTGAACTAGTGCACACCGAACGCAGAGAGTCCGCACCGACTTCGGAACAACCCTTTACCTGAATCAGCATTATCTCAACCCAACCCTCAAGCGTAATGATCTGAAATAGGGTAAGCAACGAAGCCCCCAAAGAACCGAAATGCCACCGGTCATTACTACCGAACAAGAATGTCCCCAAAACCGCGTAGATATAGAAATGCACGGACAGGAGCAACAGAACATAAAATAGCGAGGGGATGCTCTTGAAGAGTGCCCCGACCAGAAGCTGGAGTTTTGGTACCGCCGTAATCAACCGGAGAACGCGAAGCACTCTCAATAGACGCAAGACAACCAGATACTGCGAATTGGTCGGCAACAGGCAGACTGCCACCACTACAAAATCAAATACGTTCCAGGCATTGAGAAAGAACTGCCATGGCCTACTCCCGCGGGAAATAATCTTTAGGCCAAGTTCAACGCAAAAAAACGCCAACAGAATCTTGTCGGCGAGCTTAAGCCAGCCTCCCCATTTGGCTAGCACCGGGGCAGAAGTTTCAAGGCCAATAAGGGCTGCGGAAACGAGGATGGCCCCGATAACGGAACGCTGGAAGAACTGTGACTCTACAAAAACCCGCGCTTTGTAAACTAAATTTAATCTGCCGAAACTCATTGTTGCCCATTTCAATTTCGCGAAGCTAGACGAGATTTACCCATCAGTTCATCCACCTCGCCCTCGTCAAAAAAAATTCCGCGGCAGTTTTCACATTGCTCAACGGTGATGCCATTAAAAAGGCATTGCACCATGCGGCAATCACATTTTGGGCAGAGAAGAGTTCCGCGGTTTTTCGTGGCGTTCAACGGCCATGAATCTTCAAAACCCCCGGCCATCAAGAAAATCCTGCCCCCCTGTCTGGTCGGGGTAGGCGATTCAGTCGATCGCCATAAATTCAATTGCATTACTTTCTTCATTGCATCCCCCTGCTTTTACATTTTTTTTTAACATGGTTTGAACCTTGATCACTACTACCAACGCAGCGTAGCCGCCGCGGGAGCCGCCTCCGGCATTTTATGTCTGGGCAGTACAACAACTTGACTATTATGGGCGGCGGCCAGTTCGGCCAAATCATCCAACACGTCGTCTCCCGCCGCCGGTTTAGCATTGAGAATCAAGATCGTTCCGTCTTTGTTAATTTGGCCGGTGAGATGCGTGTCTTCAGCTACGAATAAACGTTTCACTCTTCCCGTCCTTAGCGCCAGAGCCACTTCGTTGAGATCGGAGGTGGCTCTTTTTCGAGTGAGCGACGCACGGTAATCATTTATCGCCAGCTCCTCCTTTCTTGAAGTTAGCTGGGCCACCAGCTTCAAGGCGCTTTGGTGAAGCACTTGCACTCTATTTTCGCTAGACTCTGCGCTGACGCGCTCTGAGACGATAAACGGATACCCGCTTGCTTCGGCAAACAGGCTGCAACTTCTCTCATGTCCACTGAGTAGAAGCGGAGCGGTCTCTCCCTGCAGGTGCCGTAAGACCTTTGCCTCAACCGTCGCCAGGAATTGTCGTCTTCTTTTCTGCGCGAAATCGCTGGATGACATCCCACTTGAGCTATTTCCTGGATTAATACTACTTGCACCACTTAAATCATGGGCAATCGGCTCAAGCAGAAAATCGCTTCCTCGGTAGAGAGTCGTCTCCATGGAATCTAAATCGAGGAGATAGAATTTGTTTTGGGTATGAAGCCATTTAAAAATTGGTTTCAAATGGAAGCTATCGGCCACAATGCTTCTCTCCTTGGTTTGAAAGGGTAATTTGATGAATCCTTGCAAGTCGCTTGAATAAAACAGTCCCACCGAACCGCTCCGCGGAATCCACTCCGAGTGCGAAAGGCATTTTTCGAACGAGGCGATAATTTCTTTCTTATGCTTTGCACCGCCATGCGCCTCGAGCAGCTTTCGCACTTCTTTCAATTGCGTTTTGAGTTTCGCCATTTCAATTCGATCGTCCAAGCTGTCGCTGGCTCTCGAAAGATAGATTGATACCATTAGCCCGTTTGGCAGTTGGCTCAAAAGCTCGTCCATTGTCAGTTCTTTAAACATTGGTCACCCTTCCTCTAGACTTAGCTAGACTTCGTTCCTAATGCTGTGCCTTAACTTTACGGATTTTGCGGAAATTATAAAAATAGATATTCTTGACTAAAAACTTCCATTAAAACAAACGATATAAAGTGACTTATGGAGATCACCGATGAAATGGCTTAACTACCACCACCTTTATTATTTTTGGACAATCGCGAAAGAGGGGGGCATCGCCAAGGCCGCCGTAAAACTTCGGCTGGGACAACCGACGCTAAGCACCCAACTGAAACAGCTCGAAGACATTCTGGAACAACCATTATTCGAGCGAAGGAATCGTTCTTTGGTCCTCACCGAGGCAGGCAAGGTTGCGTTAGGATACGCGGAAGATATATTCAAGCTCGGCGATGAGTTGATTCAGGTACTTGAGGATAAAACCTTCTCTACCAGGGTGGCCTTTACCCTCGGCGCTCTTGATAGCGTGCCTAAACACATCATTCTGTCCCTAGCGAAAGCGGCCATTCGGTCGGAAGATTGTTCGGTAACCGTACTCGAGGGAAAAGGCGACGAGCTGTTTCGTGAACTCTTTGCGCACCAAATCGATCTC
>JAYSWN010000026.1:0-5942 GCA_043718025.1 Pseudomonadota bacterium | reverse complement strand
TTTTTCGTGGAAGACACGCGGGAGATCAAAAAGCTATTTAACGCGTTTGCAATCGATGCTTCCGAAAAAGAGTGCTTTTCTTACGCCGCGCATAACCTTAAAGCCGCCACCGCGCGCGCAATTGAAAAATTGGAATCGGGGGTATCGGTAGGTTTTCTCTCAGACCGAGGCACCCCGGGAATTTCGGACCCGGGCAGCGTGTTGTGCGCCCAGGCGCATGCGCTCAAAATTCCGGTAATACCAATTCCGGGCCCAAGCGCCGTGGTGAGCTTACTTTCCGTGAGCGGACTGCCCACCGACCGTTTTTCATTTCTCGGATTTATTCCCAAAAAGGAAGGCGAGCGCGAGCAACTCTGGCGCCGGGTGGAAAAGGCGGGGCTGGTTTTCTGCTTTTTCGAATCTCCCGAACGCGCGCACAGCGCTTGTGAGTCGGTGCGTAAATTTTTTCCCAACGCCAAGTTTGTGATCGGACGTGAGTTAACCAAAGCCCACGAAAGTATCTTATGCTTTGACGCCTCTGACGCGCTGCCAGAGTTTCCGGCGCGTGGAGAATTTGTGATTGCCGTTGACCCAAGGGCCGAAACGGTGCTTGAGGGCAACGAGGGGCTAGAAAAAAAGATCGCTCAACGTTTGGCGAGCGAGCGGGATTGGGCGAAAATGGTGGCTAAAGAAGTGGGGGTGGCTGTATCGGAAGTTTACAACGGCCTCCAAAAAGCCAAACAAATCGATAAGTAAACGGGCAGGTGTTATTCGGCGCGGAGATTCGCTAAAATATACTTTGAGGCCTGAATGCAGAGCGTTTTGCTACTCAATGCGGGATTTGAGCCGTTGCGTGTGGTTTCTTGGCAACGGGCGTTCGTTCTTATCTTTCAAGGTAAGGTCGAGATCCTAGAAGAATATGCGTCGGTAATTCACACCGTGAGCCAGAGGTTCAAGGTGCCCGCGGTGATCCGCATGCGGCGCTGGGTGAACTTGAAACGGCCCGGCCCAATCATACGATTTTCACGCACCAATATTTACCTGCGCGACGATCACAAATGCCAATACTGTTTTCGGCCGTTTGGCCTGCGTGAGCTGACGCTTGACCACGTGATGCCGGTGATGCGCGGCGGGAAGAAGACGTGGGAAAATATTGTGGCGGCATGCATTCGCTGCAATCAGAAAAAAGGGAACCGCACTCCAGATGAGGCGGGAATGAGGCTTTCTAAACGGCCGGTAAAACCCAACTGGCTACCGGGGTTGGTGGGTTCTATTCGTGCCACCACGGCCCCTTCACTTTGGGCCCCGTACCTTTCCGAGAAATGGTCGTTATTTCATGTCTAAAAAATTTGGCTTCGTGCTTCTTTGCCTTCCGCTGCTGCTTACTGAATGTGCCGGTCGGTCTACCTCCGAGGTAATGAAGGGTTCGCGCAAGAAATATGGGGCAGATGCCTACTGGAACGTTTTAGCCGCTGCCCAAGGGGTGCTGCAACGCGATGGCTTCGTGGTAAATCTGTCGCAGCAGAGTAAAGGTGTTTTAGTGGCGACGTTGCAGAAGGTCGCAAAAAAAAATAAAGCCCTAAATCGAATAGAAAATATTACGGGAGCTTCGTTTCGGGTGGGAGACTACCTGCGCGTCATGGTGTTCGTGCAGGCGACGAAAACGAAACAGACCGAAATGCGTTTAAGCGTGCTGCGCGAACGTGAAAATGAGTGGACGCAAGAAGACGGCGATGAAATCGGCAATCAAGAATTTTACACCGACTTTTTCAAGCGGGTTGATTTAGCCACCTCGACGGCAAGCCCGATAAAGAACCAAGCCCCGCCTCAAGGCTAAGGTTATTTGGGACCCACGTCATTTAGCATCGAACGAATCTTTTCTTTCGGCTGATTGCCCACCAGTTCGGTAACTTTCTTTCCGTCATTGAACAAAATCAATGTGGGTATTCCACGAATTCCGTACTTCGCCGGAATATCTTGGCACTCATCCACGTTTACCTTCGCAAAACGTACTTTGCCTTTGTACTCGGTCGATAACTCATCGAGTACCGGGGCCAGCGCGCGGCACGGCATGCACCACTCTGCCCAGAAGTCGACCAAGATGGGCGAGTTGTCGGTTTCTACCGCATTCGAAAAATTTGTGTCGTTCAGATGAACAATCGCATCGCCAGCCATTTGAATCTCCTTTGAAGCTCAGTCGATAGGTAATGATTATTATGGGAACTAAACGGCTCGAGGCAAGCGTTAACTCCAACCTCCTGAATTTACTCGCAAGAAGTCATCCTTATTTTTACTGAATTCTTCCGGCTAAGGGTTAGCAAAAATTAAATTGACGCACCATGCGCAAGAAATCTAATTGGGTGGGATTCAATATAACGATACTTGAACTTGGTTTCAGAGCGATCCGCTACGGGAGAACAGCTGAATGCAATTTAATCTTGGGCGTTTTTTAGCGCTACTCTGTATTTTTTCTACGGTGGCAATTCCAGCCCTGCGTGCCGATGAAGTAGAACTTCGGAGTATTTATGCGCGCAATTACAATTTAAACCAGATCGTGAACCGTGAAGGAAAGGCCTCGGTGTTCATTTTTGCGCGCGAGGGGTGTCCAGCGGTAGATCTGGTTGCCAAGTCACTTGCCCAATTGCATGCGGAATACTCTCCCAAGGGCATTAACTTCTACATGATCTATTCCTACTCGGGCACCTCAATCCGGGATATGGCGCGCCACACTCAAGCGCTCAAAATTCCTATCCGTGCTTTGCTCGACGTGAACCAGGAGCTCGCAAAAAAGTGGGAAATCAAACGCACGGCCACCGTAGCGATGCTCTCGTCCACCGGAACTCTACTCTACAAGGGGGCGATAAAAGAGGGAGATCGCAACGGCAGTAACAAAGCCTTTTTTCTTAAAGAAGCCATTGAGCAATGGCTGAGGGATAAAAAGGTAACTGTTCAAGAAACGTCGGGCCAGGGTTGCGTGATCAATACCAAACGCCGGATTCGCCCCAAGGGCCTCACCTTTTACAAAGACATTCAGCCCATAATTCAAGCCAAGTGTCAGCGCTGCCATCACGCGGGTGAGGTGGCGCCGATGGAGTTGGTGACGTACGAAGATGTATTTAATAACTCGAGCATGATTGCCCAGGTGGTGGAAGACCGCTTGATGCCGCCGTGGCCTGCCGAATCAAAGCATAAGATAAAGGACAACGCGGCCCTTTCTAACCTCGAGATCGATCAGCTGTTGGGCTGGATTGAAGACGACATGCCCGAAGGAAACTTAAAAGACAAAAAGCCGGATCCGGTGTGGCCCAACGCAAAACAGTGGGTCATCGGAAAGCCGGATCTCTTGTTTGAGACCCGATCTTTTACGGTGCCGGAAGAGGGGATCGTTCCCTACATCTACACGCGTCGGGCGATTGAGGCAGATCAAGATCTCTTTTTGACGGCTCTGGAAGTAAAGCCCGGCGCGCGCCGCGTGGTTCACCACATGGCTATTCATGAATTTCCCTACGGAACAAAGCCCATCACCGCGGTTGATCTCATAAAAATTTACGGGTTAGAAATTTCGAACACGATTCTGGGGGCGTACGTTCCCGGTATTCAGCCGCGAATTTTGCCCCCGGGCCATGGCATTCGCATTAAAAAAGGCATGGGTATTTTGGTGGATGCTCACTACACCCCGACGGGGAAAAAGGAGACCGATGTTACCCAGATTGGTTTCAAGGTGTCCACCAAGGCACCAGAACGCGAAGTGTATAGCCGCTGGTTTTACCGGAGCCGGGGCAGATTCTTAATTCCTTCCGGAGTTGACCATATAGAGATGGTTCGCGACGACATTTCGTTTAAGAACGATATTGAAATTATGGGGGTGCGTCCGCATCTTCATGCCCGCGGAAAAAGTTTTTCGATCGAAAAAATTAACTTTTCCAGCTCTAAGCCAGGGGAAGAGGTGGCAGAGCCGGTCTTGTCTCTACCGCGTTGGGATTTTAATTGGCAGTATGATTTTGTGTTCGATGAGCCCTTGCGGCTAAAAGGGGGAGAGTCGCTTCGAATCATTGGTTCGTGGGATAACACGGATTTTAACCCCACCAATCCTGACCCCAAGCAGCCGGCTCTTTTTGGCGAGCAAACTCAAGATGAAATGATGGGAGTTTTGCTCCTTTGGAGAGATGCAAAAAAGGAAGACAAATGAAAAAACAAGGATTTGTCCTCGCCGTTGGGGCCTTGGTTTTTTTTGGGCCGGGTTCGTTTGCCGACGATTGGCGACAATTTATTGGTGCCTACCGGCATAGTTACCGCGAGGCAAACCCGCTTCGGCTGAACGTCGCTCGGACGGCGCTGGCTTTTCACCTCCAATTAGTAGACGACATGTTTTCCCGCTCGGAGTCCGAAAAGTACTGGCGAGAAAAGTTTTCTTGGCCAGAGTTGAGCGCTTTGTCTAAAGCGGTGACCCCTGATTCAGTCAAAGTTGACATGATTTATAGGGGGCTTTTTTTTCAGCAGAAGGGAATGGAGTATCCGCAAATTGAGGCGCTGCGTGCAGCCCTGCGTGAGTTTCGCGACGCCGCTTACTTTCACTCCCTGGCCAACGGTGAATTCGTATTTATTGAAAAATTGAACCAGCTCGTCGGGCTGGTGGAGCGTTACGAGGAAAAACAGTTGGCGCGTGATCGCATCGATCTCGGAGCCACCCTTCATTGGTTTGAGAGCAGCCGTTTAGTCCCGACGATGGTTCAACAGATTAAGCCGCGATACTGGCAGCCAAATAGTGTGGGGCAATTCAACATCAATATTTTAGAAAAGTACGCGCTCAAGCCCGTGAATCAGACCAAATCCGGCGAATATTCAATTTTGGGCAATCCAACCAGCAGCACCTCCACCGTGACGGGCACCACGTATTTGAGATTTCTCCCCAGCGAACGAAGCGCCGAGATTGAAGTGGGAATGAATGGTCACATGAGCGGCACTTCGCGAAGTACGGGGGGAGAGCGGGGGGTTGCGGTAAGTGTAACGGGTCCGGTGAGCAATACCGTGAACGTTCAGAAAAGGGTTTCTCTCCGCGGTATGGCCAAAGACCAGATCGTAAGTCATGCCCCGAGCGCTACGGTGACCCCTAATATCCCGCCGAGCGACCCAGTGATTACCGTATCTGCACAGCCATTCATGCCCCGCCTACCGCCACGGCTGCAGGTCATTCGCAACGTGAAGGAAAGGGTGGGCTTAAATACAACCCTGGAGAAGATGCCTAAAGGTCAGGCCGAAGGGCGCCGAATTGCTGCGGCAGAGCTGGTTGAGGCCGCCAAACAGCCAGTAGAGCTTCCCGCGGAGGTGACCCAGGTCGCCGCGCAGTTTGAGGGGCTGGCCAAAGAATTTATTATTTCGGTGCAGCAACAGACCGGCGTGGCTCCGAAGCAACAGTGGTTGGCTAGTGATCCGACCTGGATCTTTGCTAAGCAAGTTAGGGGTAACGAAGAAGAGCTCGCCGCCTCCACGCGCCCGCCAGAATTTCTAAGCAAGGCGATACAGGTGGGCGTCAGGGTCCACGAAAGTGAAATCGCCAATACCGCCAACCGCCAAGCAGCCGGTCATAGCTTAAGTGACGCGGAATTGGAGTATTTTGCTCGTTCGGTGCTCAACTACGTTCCCCCTCTGTTGCGCTTGGGCACGCATGCGCCGAATTGGAGCCTAATGCTAGCGTCTCCTGCCCCGGTGGTGGTTGATTTCGAAGACCAAAACCGTATTTCTCTGTTGCTACGGCTACAAAGCTTTTCCAAGGATGAGTATTTAGGGGAGGCCGCCGAGATCGTTTCGCAACCCTTTGCCGTACATGTGGTTTACGAAATCAAACTAGAAAAAGGCAACGCGATGTTAAAGCGAGTTTCGGAGGCTGAATTGGTAGATCTTCGTGGAGAGGCCGCAGTTAGGAACAAATTATTGAATAATTTTTTGCTTCCCCGCCTTCGGGC
>JAYSWN010000025.1:0-5943 GCA_043718025.1 Pseudomonadota bacterium | reverse complement strand
GCAGACCGGGTCTCTGCTTTTTACCACTCAGTTTTTACTAAGGGGAATAAGTGCGCCGGGGTTCCGAGGGGAACTCCCAAGGGCGTGTTGAAATTGGTCGCCAGTTGGCATACCCCAGGAAAAAAAAGGCCCGTTGAACTGGTATAATGCGGAGAGGTGTTTTTCGTAGATGTACGATGCTTTTTTTCTACTCGGTTTCTAACGGATCAGGTGAAAGTAAAATGGGGCAGCCAAAGCGAAGTGCCGATTGGGTCGAGTGGGTAAATAAAGTAGATGCCCTTATTCGGGGCGGCGGAAAATCGGCTGCCAAACGGGAACTCGGCTTGGTGGCACTCAATAAAATTCCGCAGCCACTTAGGGCCTCGGTTGCTCAGCTATTCCGCCGGGTAAACCTTCCGCGTCAAGGTGTTCGCCTCTTAAGTTCAGTGGTGCGGCCCACAAAAAAAAATCCTTCCGAATCCACCATCGAAGAAAAAGCTGAGTACGCCGTCTGCCTCATTCGGATTGGAGCTGTCGCCGAGGGGTTGGGGCTGCTCCGGCCGTTGTCGTCTAAACAGTGTGCGCCGGTTGCTCTATACCGGGCATTTGCGCACATCGCGCAGTGGGACTATCGAGCGTCGATCGGCGAACTGATGGAATATCTGGCAAACCCTCAACCGAATGAGTACGAGCGACTGGTCGCCAAGGCAAATTTACTTGCGGCACTGGTCTCAGAACGGGAAGGGGCGAAAGCCGATAAGCTTTTCGGCGAGATGATTGTCGCCACTAACACCCCAACGATGAAACTACTTTACGGCTCTATTTTAGAGCTGGGGGCGCAGCTGTCCTTGGCAGAAAAGCATTTTGATGAAATGAGTCATCGAATTCAAAAAGTGGAAAAACTTTTTTCTGGGTCTAACGATATTCATCTGTTCTACGCAAATAAATTGCGAATTCTGAGTCAGGTGACACAAGAAGGTGCCACTAAAAATTCTCTGCGAAAAATTGAGAGTTTGCGTGAAGAGTCTATAAAACTCCAGAATTGGGAAACCCTTAGAGAATGTGATCGTATCGAGGCAAAGGCCAAACAAGATCCGCTCTTATTTGATAAAGTCTTTTTGGGCACTCCCCATTTGGCATATCGAGAATCACTACTCAAGGAGTTTGGGGGCGAGTTTCGGGCACCCCAATCATTTGATTGGTCCTTGTCTGGCTCAATCGAAAAAAGATCGCCCTGCTTTGATACTTCTACCGGTGCCTGGAGCGACGGTAAGGCATTGTTAAAACCGGGCCAGTTGCTTCATCGGCTTCTTATCGCGCTGGCGTCTGATTTTTACAAACCGCAAAGGCTGGCAACTCTTCACTCTCTTATCTTCCCAAATGAGTATTACAACCCCATCACCTCTCCGGGCAGAGTTCACCGTACTTTGGGGAGATGGCGACTATTCAGTTTGAAAGCAAAATTGAAAGTGGGAGTGCATGAGGTAGGCGGAATGTATCGATTGGTGGGAATGGGGCCCGTTATTCTTCGGGTAAAAAATCTGGAAACAGCCGACCGTTCGCAATACTCGTTTCACCTCTCCCAATTAAGGGAGGCATTCCAGAACCGCCTTTTTTCGACTTCGGAGGCAGCGAATCTACTTGGCCTCTCCCGCCGATCTACTCAACGAACCATGGTGGAGGCGTCCTCTCAGGGCGAGTTGCTCAATTTTGGAACCGCACGTTCGACAAGATATCGTTTTAAAACTCAGTAAGTTAAGAACTTAGATTCCAGCCCCATTGGCATGTCTTTTGCGGCCTCTTCCTCTGGGGCGCCGCGTGGTACGATCTAAGTGCCTTCCCAGGGTGACTTTTCGGGGTGTCGATAATGTATCGTATAGCAGCTTCCTCTCCATGGCGTTCTCGCCTGTGGCTTTGTCTCGCCTTCGTACTTCTAAGCGCGGAGAACTGTTCCACCCCGGTTCGCGGCATTGGCGGAGTCAGTAGCGGTAACCCCATCGAAGGAAAGTTTGCCATCTTGGGCCGTGCCATTGCCCCCGGTCTAGGACATGGGCTGGATGATGGACGCCGCTTCGATTTTTCATTGGTGCAATCCAAGAACTCAGAGGGAAATTTGGAGTATTACGTAACCAACGATCGCAATGGCGTGCGAAATTCCACCAGCGTAACCGTCGTCCCTCCAAATCCCCCCGTCACCATCTCCATTGCCGTAAATGGGGTTCAAAGGGTCGTCTCTATTTTGTCCGACAACAGTATGCCGTTCCCCTTTGAGGCAGTAGAGGGCTCTTTGTTGGGCTCTGGATACTACGTTGATAAGTTTGCTAAACACGAAGGCCCGAATGGCCTAGGTTCTGTGTTGCTTCTTAAATGGGCCGGCGATGCGGAAGCCGTCTTGGTGAACGTCTATGCGAATGGTTCACAAGAGTCTCAAAGCAACCCACGTAGCGCGCATCAAGTAATAGTGGATGGGAAAGTTCGTTACGTTACAGATATCGAAGGTGAACGATCCGAATACATGCAGATTGATTCCTTAATCGCTGCTAAGTTCGGCGTGGTCTATTCCGATGGGTCCCTGACGAGCGAAAACGGCCGACTGTTTCGAATTTCTGCAGCTAACGGCGTTGTTTCCGACAATTAGCCGAATTTATCTTGGACGACTCCCCGCCAAAAGTTGAGGTGGCCCAATTAACAGGCGTCGCGCACCATAAAACGCAGGTTCAGCTTCCCGACTTTAATCACGTCTTCATCTAAAAGCTCTATAGGCCCTATCACTTTTCTTTTGTTCAAAATGGTGGAAGGGTCGCTCTTATCGATCACCTCGAGCCAAAGGCCAGTCTTTTTTCTAAAGATGCGAAAGTGTTGCCCATGCATGCCATCTTTGCTTTCGCCCACGGCGAAGTGCGCTTGCGTAGAACTGCCCACCAGCGTCTCATCGGCGTAAAGAAAAAACTCTTTCTGCTTTTCTCCCTTGTCGTTCTTCAGTTCCAATTTGCCCACTTTCATGGGCACGCGGCAATCCTTACAGTAACCGGCCTGAGAATTGGCGTCGGCAAAGCCACAAAATTCGCAAAAGGTGCAGCTCGAAGGGAAAAGAGTTTTCGGTAGTACCGACAGCTCAATGGGTTTAATCGCATTCTTATTCTTGAACGGCCAAAACCCTTCGCGGGTCAGCTTGCTTAACTCGTCGCGAACTTGGCGGGCGCGCTGGTAGCGGTGGTTTGGGTCGGTCGATAAGCACTTGCTTATGATTTGGCAGAGTCGCTCATCGCGTTTTTTGTCTTTAAAGACCTCTCCGCCACCCTTTTTGGGCATTTCACCCGTGGCCGCTTCATATAGGAGGGCTCCCAGGCTATAGATGTCTCCGGCCGGAGTGAATTTGGTGTCTTTCGCCAAAAACTCAGGAGGTGTGTAACCTTCCGATTCGAATAAGAGCGGGTTTTTATCGCTGGCGTGATAGAGCGTACCGAAATCGATGAGCTTCACTTTCGAGCTGATGCCATCGAGCATTACATTGTGCGGCTTGAGGTCACGGTAAATGTAACCTTGTAGATGCACCACTTCCATGGCGTCCGCAATTTCCATTCCGAGATAAACGAGAAGCCCGTCCTCGACCGCGCCGTGGGCTTTTTTATAATCATCAATGGCCTTGTTGAGGTCCTTGCCGTTGATAAATTCCATCACCATATAAAAGGACTTATTTTTTTCAAAATACTCAAATCCACGTGGAATGGAGGGATGCTTTACCTTGCGTAGAAATTTAGCTTCGCGTTTGAAGCTCTTCATTAATTCTGTTTTGAATTGATCATAAGACGCCTGATCCAGCATCTGTTTTATGAGCACCTGTTTTTCGTCTTGCTGACGGATCGCGCGAAAGGTGGCGCCGAACCCACTGCGGGCTACGGCTTCTTCGATGATGTAGGTGTACTTTCCCTTCAGCCGTTCGCCAGCAGAAAGCAAACCCTCTTTGGCATCTTTTACCGTAGCAAAAGATGATTGGCGTAGCTTACGCGCCACTTGAACTTGAGCGGTCGTTGCTCCACATGCGTCGCAAAACAGCGACCCGGGGAGAATCTTTTCTCCGCATGTGGAGCAACTCATATGACCATTTCCTTAAAAGTTACCGGATTAAAAGACGGGTCTTCTTCGCCTCGTCTTTGATCGTCGCCAAGTCGTCAGAAACAGACTTGCCGGCGCGAAGGTCGACCGCCAATCGGGTTAGAGCCCGAGTGACCTTGTCTTGGCCAAGGTTACTCGCGATTCGGGTCGTGTTGTCGATAAGGCGAGTGGCCTTAGCTTTATCTCCGCTGGCCAAGCTTTCTTGAATCTGCTGCCCGTTGAGATGGACCTGGAGAACTTGGGTTCCTCGCAATACGTCGGGGTCAACCGAGGTGAGGTCGGTGTCTCGTTCGGTCGATTTGATTTTGACATCAACTTTCTCCGTCATTTTACCGTCGTAATTTGCTTCCAAGGTGAAGAGGGGAATATCGGATCCCACATCGCCATTAAAGCTTGAGTTGGTTTGGACCAAGAAGGCGGTCATGTCTTTTTGCATCGAACCGGTTTTCAGTTCGAAGGCTTTGGCGCTGCCGGGAATGTCATAAACTGCAATCTCAGGCGCGATCTTGGCAATGCGCATGACTCGCGAGCTTACGTTGCTGAATTTCAAGATCAGCTCCCCCACTACCGAAGATTGAAGTTTTTCTACTTCGGCTTTAAGGCCTTCTTTGAATTTCGCTAAGTCATTGGCGTGGTAATAAGAACCACGACCGAGCTCAGTTAAACGGCTGATGAAGTTTGCGTCGTAGTCATCGGCAGATCCGATTCCCACACCGGTCAAAGCAATGTGCTCGTGGCGCTGAACGATGGTTTCGTATTTATCATGTTTTTCAATGCGATAACCTTGGTCGTCGGTAGGAAATCCATCAGTGAGCAAAATCACTTGGTTTACGCGTTTTTCGCGATCGCCCTTCGAGCGAGATTCAAAAACTTCGTATGCCTGTTTTAAACCAGCTTCGAGGTTGGTCACGCCCGATGGATTATCTAACTTTTCAATCGACTCTTTCATCACTTGGCGGTTTTCGGCCAGCGAAGCCAAGGGAAACACTTCTTTGGCTTTTGAACCAAACAGCACCACGCCAACGCGATCTTCGTCGCGAAGGGTTTCAATAATTTCGGCAACGGCCGATTTCACCATTGACCACTTCTGTCCACCCATGGAACTCGAAGAGTCGATTAGAAACAATACGTTCGACGGGATGCGGGCCAGGCCGCTTCCGGGCGTTAATTCCACAAGGGTGGTTGTGCTGTAGTCCCCTTCTTTCGGGCGAAAGTCGGAACCGTTCTTTGCGATGATCTTCACTGTGACTCCTTAGTATGTTGATTGGGCGAGTAGGCAGTCCTCCCCCTAAAACCGAACAACTTTTGTGCAATGCGTATGCCCTAAGTCATCGCCTTGGGTTGAGTCTAATCGCGGCTTTTTTGGCGGGGGAGAGTGACAAAAAATGGCGTTTTGCCAAAAATAGGGCGCCAAAGTACGGCGTAACCAGTTGGGGCATCGTTCGGGAACCAATTCCAAAGAAAAAGGCGTCAAATAGTATTTAGGAAGGGCAATGTGTGGGGAGCGTGGGGTTTTGCCTTGGCGTTTCACTAAAGGGAAGACTTTAACTTTTCATCCTGGTGCTGCCGAGTTGTTTTGTGCCGTGGAGGCGCAGTTTACTTTGCCACGGCCACTTTCATTCGGTTCCCCTTACTTGTCTTAAACTCATCGTCGGAGGTTCTTTTTTGCGCGAGGCTTCGATTCGGCTGGGTTGTCTCCTAAGAGGGTGTCTCAAAACCTTATGTAGGGCGGCGTTCCTGTCATTGCTAGCCTGCGTAGCAGGCGCGGCAACCTTTGGCCTGCTTGGTTTTGTCGACGTCCCTCTTCACTCATAGTGAAAGGGTTGCTTCAGCCGCACTGCGTGCGCA
>JAYSWN010000234.1:0-16996 GCA_043718025.1 Pseudomonadota bacterium | reverse complement strand
CTTACCAACAACGCTAATGCCGAGCAGCTAAGCTACTCTTACGATTTTCGCCGCACCTCAAAAATAACGGGGCTACCGGTATTTCCAACCCTCGGCTTTAAGGGAGAGTTCTAATGCGAATTATTCTCTATGCACTACTGGCCACTGTTCTGGGCGGCTGCAATCGGATGGACTTGGGCAAGTACGAACTGCTTGGTGATCTCAGGGTCATTGCCATCAAATCCGAGCCGCCGGAAGTGGCTCCCGGCGCCGCCGTGGTACTCACCCCCCTGCTCAATGATTTGAATGGAGCCGGCCGAGCTCTCACCTACTCGGTTGAGGCCTGCGTCGATCCCGGTCTTGATCTGGGCGCCGAACCCACGTGCGCTGGTCGGCCCGATCGAGTGAGCTTAATCGAAAACGCCGCCGTTAGCGGACTCTCGGCGCCAAATTACGTAGGAACCGCTCCGGTCATAAACGTGACCGTACCGCTAACCGTTTTTCTCGGGCGCAGCACGCGTGACCAACACAATGGAATTGCTTACTTGGTATTTTACCAACTGAAAGATAACGCGGGTACGTCTTTTCTCACTGCCTTTAAAAAAATAATCGTCTCCACGCGTACAATTAAAAATACGAGCCCCATTTTAACCGGGGTGCAGGTGAATGGCGCCGCGCCGGGTGCGCTGCCAACTGCGGTGGCCGCATTAACCCCGCAGTTCACCGGGGATCCGCGCGAGTCATTCGCCTTTCTAGATTTAAGCGGAACCTCGGCAAACTTTTCGGAAGAGATCGTCACCAGCTGGTTTACGACCGACGGCGCCTTCGATAAAAACCGAACCGGTTACGTCGACCCCTCGCAATGGACGCCGCCGTCACCCGCGCCCGAGGGCCGCCAAGTTATCTTAATTGCCGTTTCGCGTGATCGCCGAGGCGGCGAATCGTTTCAGATATTACAATTCTAAGCGACGGGCTCAATCACCACTTCGCAGGAGACTGAATTGGCGATAAAGCAGTTGCGATGCGCTTTATCGTGCAACTCCCCCAGCTTTTCGTGAGTGACCGGCGTCTCTTTTGCAAAAACCACTTTGGGACGGAGAATAGTTTTGGTCACCGCAAGTTTTCCGGCGGCATTTTTGTCCAACACGGCGACTACGTTATCTTCGTAGCTATCGACCGTAAGCCGGCTCTTTGCCGCCACCGCTAAAAAGGTAAGCATGTGGCAGCTGCCCAACGCAGCGGCCAGCATCTCTTCGGGGTTTACCAGTTCCGCTTTTCCCAGATACTCTTTCGCCGATGACGATTTACAAGTGATGCCACCCTCAAACCGCACTTGGTGAGTGCGATCGTAGGTGTCGTAAGCAAAGTCTTTAGTTTCGCGTTTCCAACTTACCCGGGCTTTATGGTCTGACATGAAGTGACTCCTTATCAATCGTATTTAGGGCGCAAGCTTAGCGCTTAGAATCTCGTAGGCCTTCTGACTTACCAGCGAAAAGTCTGCCGAAATAGAATGGCTGAGCTTACCGCCCTTATCAAAATACCGCTTGCGCATTTTCAAGCTACTTTCCAACAATTCATCATTGCCCTCGAGGCTTCCTCCGCTGGGAAACTTAACCGTATATTTCCATTTCTGCCAACGCCAAGGCGTGCCGATCCACGAGCCCACGCCTGAGTAACTGCCTTGCGGATCGGTAACTACGTAATCATTGCCGGTCACCTTCATTAGGGTCGTGCGGCGAATGACTTTCTTATCGGCTCCCAACTCCTGAGAAACAATCTCAACGCGTTTTTCGAAGGGAATTACTTTTCGGTGAATTAAGTACACCGAAGAGGCCAGCCAATTTCCGTTGGTGTCGATAGTCGCGGCCTCGCCGACCAGGTAGAGCGAGTGGGGCGGCAGCAGCTCGTGGATCTTCTCGGCAATGAAATTGGTTAATTCTTCGGGCGTGCACGACTCAGGCTTACACGCTTTGAGCACGTTCCCTTCCCGATCCAACACTACGGAGGCCGGGATACCTAACGCTGCAGTGGGAAAATACTTTCGAAAGGTTTGCCAACGCCACGGATCCGCGGCGGTCGCAAATTCAACGCCAAAAGCCTTCCCCATTTCGGCGGCCACCTCTTCGGTGGGAGGCTCGGCCGCCTTTTTACCGGTCTCGGCATAGAGGGTGACCGCTAAATCGCCGTAGGCCTCTCCGAGTTTTTGTTTTAGCTGCCGTCCAATTTCAGGCACTTCGCGAATGCAGTCACCGCACCAAGGCGTGCTGAACAACAATAGTTTGAAACGTGTTTCCGCGTGGGCGGTGGGCGCTAGTAAAAACCAGACGGCCACCGCAAATAGTAATTTCCCCATGAATTCCCCCGTTATTGCGAATTAATTACCCAATTCTTAGTGTTATCCGCAGTTTCAGGTTCTTGTCATGCCAGTTTCCCGCTGAGCGCGTCCCCTTTTTCAACTCGGTTTTTGCGGTTAAAATTCGACGTTTCTTTTAAAACCAGCGGCTTAACAACGAGTTAGGTTGGGTAAAGCGACGGGTCTACTCCATTTCGGCCCGTTTTTGTCACCTGTTATCGCTGGGTTAAGTGTGGTATTAACGCCGCACATTATGGAAAATTTTAGCGAACTTAACTTAAGCGATCCCATTGCGAAGGCAATTGCCGAAATGGGCTACACGAAACCAACTCCAGTTCAGGCCGCCGTGCTGCCTATACTCTTGGGCCCCGCCACCGACTTGCTAGGAATGGCCGCCACGGGAACCGGAAAAACTGCCGCTTATGGCCTTCCCCTTTTGGAGCGCATCGACGTCACCAAACGCGTGACTCAAGGGGTGGTGCTTTGCCCCACCCGCGAACTCGCCATTCAAGTGGCCGAGCACATTAACTTGATGGGAAAGCACAAGAAAGTGACCGCCCTCGCCATTTACGGCGGCGCCGGCTACATGGAGCAACTGCACGGGTTAAAACGCGGTGCCTACATCATCGTGGCAACGCCCGGCCGGCTTATCGATCACATCAAACGCGGCACGGTGAAATTAGATTCCGTCACGCACATGATTTTTGACGAAGCCGATGAAATGATCTCGATGGGCTTTAAAGACGCCCTAGAATTTATTCTCCAGCAGATTTCCACCGAAACCTGCCGTCGCTGGATGTTTTCGGCGACCATGGATACCGATTTGCGCCGCGTCGCCGACACCTACCTACGCGATGCAAAAACTGTTCAGATCAACCGCACGGAAATGCTTTCGGGCACGGTTAGCCAAGTCTACTTTACGGTGGAAGAGCGCAACAAAGCCAAGGGCATTTGCCGCATCATCGATATGGCCGACGATTTTTACGGCCTTATTTTTTGCCAGACCAAAGCTTTGGTCACCGATCTTACCGACTACATGAAGATGCGTGGCTACAAGGTAGACTGCTTGCACGGCGACAAGAACCAGCGCGAACGTGAGTACACGCTTAACCTGTTTAAGAAAAAGGCGGTCAACATTCTGATCTGCTCCGACGTAGCGGCGCGCGGACTCGACGTGAAAGACATCTCGCACGTGATCAACTACTCGATTCCTTTTGAATTCGACTCTTACGTGCATCGCATCGGCCGCACTGGCCGTAGTGGCAAAGCGGGATTGGCGATGAGTTTGATTGGCTACGGCCAACGGCACTTGATCAGCCGCATCGAAGCCAAGACCAAAACCAAAATGGTACAAGGCCGTTTTCCGGATCAAAAAGAGATCTGCGCCAAAAAAGTGGCCGCCCTATTGCCCAAATTCAATAAGAGCGCACGCCACGAAAAGGCGGCGCTGATTATCGGAGATGAGTGGAAGGCCGCCTTAGAAACCATGACCAAAGAAGAGATTGCCGCCCGCTTCATAGCGCAAGGCAATCCTGAATGGTTTGATGATTTTGACCGCGACGATCTTAACGCTCAGCCCGAGCGCGATGCCCGCGGTCACGGGGGACGCCGTCCGGAAGCGTCTCGCCGGTTTGGCCAGTTTTCTAGCGCCCGTCCCGAACGATTTGGTCGCGATGGCGACCGACCCAACGGTGGTTTTAGGGACGAAGGCGACGAACGGCCGAATATGCCGCCACCTGATTTCCAGCCCGAAGGGCCTCGCCAAGGGGGCGAAGGTTTTCGGCGCGGTGGTTTTAAGCACGGTGGACCGCCCAGCGGTGGCGGTGGGTTTCGTCGTAACAACGGTGACGACCGTGGATTTCGTCCCGGAGGTGCCGGCGGTTTTCGCCGCGACTCTAACGAAGGCGGCGGCGATCGCGGTTTTCGCCCGGGCGGACAGGGTGGTTTTCGGCGTGACAATGCCGGCGGTGAGGGTGGCCCAGAAGGTGGTCGTCCGCCGTTCAAAAAGTTTCGTGCCGGCGGGGAATTTCGTACCGGAAGTTCTCAGTTTGGCGGTGGTGAACGCAGTGGCGGCGGCTTTCGTCCGAGCGCCGGGGCTCCGAAACGTGGCGGCTTTAAGCCCAGTGGCGGTGGAAAAAAGGTTTTTATAAATACGCCTAAGCCTCCCCGTGCGGAGAAGCCGGCTTCGGCGTAATCGCGAATATTTAGTTGTGGAGGAGGCGAAGGGGCTATCGACAGACTGCCTCTTCGCCTCCTCCACGAATATCCTAAGTCATCTAACTTTCTTCGCGTCGTCCGGGATTATAAATCTCGATAATTCAGGGCTCCCAAGAAGTCCTTTTTTCCAATCTCTAAACCGTTGGTGCGTAAGATCGAGTACGCCGTGGTCACGTGAAAATAGAAATTCGGAATGCTCTGGTGCATCGCAAAGTCAGTGCCCGTAATATACTTGCCTTCACGCCTTGGGTTGGTGACCTGACGGTTTTCCCACCCCTTAAAGTCTTCAGCCTTGATCGTATTCAAATACGCGACCGTCTTTTGAATGCGGGTCTGTAGCTCGGCAATCGTAGTTTCGGTGTCTTCGTGTTTAGGAGCTTCTTTTCCCGTAAGTTTTGCGGCGTAGGCCTTAGCCGAATCACAGGTTACCTGCACTTGGCGGGTAAAATCAAATTGGTCGGGCGCCAGGCGGTCGGTGAGTAGGTTTTTGGCGTCAAATTTTTTGCTATCGGCAAAGGCCTGAGCCTTGTCTAGCATAGCCGAGAGGTTAGTTAGCATTTTGCTAAACTGGGGAATAAATTCATAAGTCATTTAAGTCTCTCCTGATTTGCAGATTGAACGGCCCAAGGTCTACCACGATTTGGGGGAGAATTTAACCGCGAGTAAAATCAGGGGCCCTGAACGGTCGAAACGCCTTTTCCTATTACAGAAAGCCAGTCTAGGCAGCTGTTGAGATCGTTTACCGTCGCGTGCAGCAATTCATCGGGAGAAACTTTCGAGAAATAGGTTACCCACGCCGGATTCCGCTTTAAGGCGGTGATCAACGGATGAGATTCAATGGTCGTGGTTTCTTTGGTGCGAACGTAGCCGCGAAAGTAGGCCCGAAGGCTTGAAACCACGCCGGGATCATCGGGTTGAGAAGCAATAAGAATTCGTTCGAGCGGGCTCATTGCGGGTAGCGATCGGCCATTGCGGTTACCCGCCAACCTCTCCTTAAGCGCTAAACTTGCCAAAAAATGGCGGCTAGCATCGTCTAGATCATTTACGAAGGTCTTGGCCTGACCACCGCGATTGCTTACCTGTCGGGCCAGATATTGCTCCAAATGGGACGTTCCCCCAGCTTTGGGAAACGTGCCATGCTCGCCCACCCAGTCGCCAAGTTGCTGGCGATACGCCTCAACTTCCTGTGGGGAGGGCAATTCGGGAACTCGAAAATTTTCACGGGAACCAAAAACGGGGCGCTCTTCTCGCAAATTTTCCGCGTAAGAGTAGATCACTTCACGCAGGGTAGAAGAATCTATCGGCAGCAGTTCCACGGATCCTTTGAAACTAGGGTGCGCGCGCGTCGCCACTAAAAAAACCGACGGTTCGCAGTCAACATTGGCGGTAGAGACTAAAGGCTTAACCTCATGGCCTGTTTTGCTTTTCACCAGCAAATCAATGTCGGCCGCAGAAAATTTTTGCTCCGCACCGTCGATTCGCAAGGTGATGCCGAGAGTTCGCCAGCGGTCCAGCACCCCGCCCATTTGACTTGCGTCGTACCCATTAAGCCCGGCTTTGGATTCCATGATGAAGTGGATAACGAGGCGTTTGCCGCGCACTTCGTAAGCAAGCCCATCCGGTTTTTTTCCATCGGGGTTCAACTCGACGTAGGCCACTTCATCAATAAAGACCGCGGGAGCAACGGCGCGCGCCCGCGAACGAACATTGCCAAACACCTCGCCCATCATGCCAAAAACGTCAGAAGAGTGTTTTGCGAAAAGCTGATCGGCGGAGGGAACCTGGCGTTGCACGGCCGCCGTGGCGTTAACCAACCCGCGCGCCTTGGCTAAAAAGAACTCAACGTCCACCGCGGTCCAATCCCTAAGGTACTCCGCGGCGACTGGGGCCCCGACTCTGGCCACCAGCGCTTTATAAAAATGAGGCAGACGGGCTTCGACCAGTTCTGGTCCGGTCGGGTCTGCGTACAGAGCCCCCAGAAACAGAAAGTTAAATACAAAAAAGGCGCGAAACCCGTTCGTTACCGATTTACTCATTGACCGTAATTATCTCAGAGAAACGCCCCCCGATGGGGCTAAGAAAGCAAAATTAGTTCGCCCTCAAACTCGGAATATCCCCGTGGCCGCCCAGGCTTAGCGTAAACCGCAAAAAGAGTCCAGTTCACCGGTGAATTGCAGAAATAACCCCGCTTTGCCTTGATCACCGCTTCCCCCTGCTACGGGCGTTAGCGTAGGATAAATAGGCGTAAATTATATGTTAAGCCAAAATCTATTTTTTCTGCTTTTCACCACGGCGGCGTTTGGCCTCAACGATTTTTCAGCCTGCCGGGGATTAACACTTTTTAGTAACATCGAACCTAGTCAACTCACTTCGCCCAGAATTCCCGCGCCAATTGTTCAAAGCAAACGCGAATCCGAATACCCTAACGCCATCCCGAGTTTCGGAAAATTGCTTCAGCCAGGACAAAAATTTGGGGAATCGGATCTCAAAGATGGGCACCATATTTATCTAGTACTAAGCCACGGCGGACGCGAGTGCGTCATGTGGGGACTACGTGCCCCAGGGGCATGGGCGGCCGACCTTTCAAAAAACTTAGTCACCCACACCTCACTGATTCAAAAAGCGGCCGAAAGTTTGGGTGCCCCCGCGGCCGAAATTCAAGTGCTGGCGGCCGGCGAAGCCCAAATCATAAATGGCGTGGTGGCCCGCGTAGACAACCGTTCCGGTACCCGCCGCGGTAGCGCCGAGCACTTGGCCTACGGGATAGAGGCCTTAATGCGGCGAGGCTTACGGATCGAGACGGCAGAAGGAAACAGCAAAACCCAACGTGATGATTACTCGGGCGTAGGGCCCGACATTTCTTTTCACGGCGAAGCTTTCGAAAAAGCCGAACGCCGTGCCCGCGTCGACGCCGATCCCAGCCTGTCCCGCATCCGCGCCCGAATTGTAGAAATTCACGGCATTCTCTATCGCGAAATGCCGGAGCTTCGCGACCCGAATATACCGGGATA
This sequence comes from Pseudomonadota bacterium, assembly GCA_043718025.1. Lineage (GTDB taxonomy): Bacteria > Bdellovibrionota > FAC87 > UBA2466 > UBA2466 > JBGSST01. The sequence continues at coordinate 9,436 of JAYSWN010000234.1, read as the reverse complement.
TCTCGACCCTGCCAAAACGTACGCCGCCAACTATATAGACCCTCACGGTAAACTTACCCCCGAGCTTCGCTTTGATTTTTCCATGTTCAAGCAGGCCTTTATGCAGAGGCAAATCGACGGCGCCGATACCGCCGCCATTTTTTTTAACCAAACCCCCGAAGACAAAGTGATGAAGCTACTTGACCTTGGCCTCGAACTACATCGCAAAAATCGTTAGCTTTGTCGTCTACAAATACCCACGCCGCACTCGCGGCAATAGCCGTTAAATCAGCGTCACTTTGCTTCAACCAACTCAAAAATATCGATACTGCCTTCGAGGTCGCCATAAAATCGGTCGCGCAATATTAGTCCGGACTTAGGCTGTGCGGCGGCTTCTCGCATTAGGCTTTCGGCCCGGTTCTGCCAAGCCAGGCGATGCTGCTGCTCGCGGCGGTTGCCGTACTGAACGACGCTATAACGTATTCCGACCGCAGACATCGCTTGTTTTATTACCGGCCACGTAACCGGTTGTTGAAACCACTTCTCCCACTGCTTTTGCAAATTGCGGTGCTCTTCTACCCTCGCGAAAGAAAACCCCCTTAAGTACAGGTGCCACTCACCGTAGGTGGGAACCCCTCCGGTGAAAGTAAAAAGCCCCGATGCTTCCTGCTGCTGAAGATGGCGAAATGCCTCGCGATAGGGAAAAACTGACTCCGTCGAAATGCGCCGCTCAGGCCACCCGCCGTAATAAGCATCTTGATGCAACTGACGAACGGTGGTTACCGAATACAGCGAAAGTAATAGGGAAAGAGCCGCAAATGGCTTAAGCCATTTTTTCTCCAGATGCGCCGCCAACACCAGACCTAAAATTGCGATCGCCGCGCCAAGCCACTCGCCTTGGTATCGCCCCGCCGGCCATAAATGGGGCTTGATGGAAAAATACAGTCCGTACGCAGGGACTAGACCCAAGAGTGTGAGCACCGCTAACTCCGAGCGCCAGATTTTTTTTCGCAGCGCGACAGCGGCGCTTAAGACAGCGAAGAGAATCCAAGGTGGAGTAGTGCCACGTACGAGGGCTGCCACCCCTCCCCCGTGCACCACCGAATCCACCACATTTTTAATGGGAAAAGAGTCTGTCACCGGGTGATGATGAAACCCATCGAAAAGTAGCCGAACGTAAGGCAGAAACCAGAGAACGGGCAGCAGCGTCAAAGCCCAGGTTTTAGAGTCTGCCCGGGCGATGAACAGACAAACCCCAAGCACCGGCCATAACACAACGGCGTTTTGCCGCATTAAACAGCCGATTGAAAGCAACACCCCCGCGGCAATGACGCTGCGAGGATCACGATGCTGAAAGTACCGCGACAGCAACAGAAAAACCCCCACCCATGAACAGTAAGCCCATACCGAAGGCTGCACTATGGAGGAGTTGTGTAGAACGGTCGGCACAAAAAGAACCACCGCCACGCTAACGATTAAAGACCAAGCCTCTTCAGCCCCCCCTTTTTTTTTCCTAGCTTGCGTAGCGTAATGAACCCCGCAGGTTCCCACGAAGGCGGTGGCCAACAGGCTAGTCATTCGAAACACGAAATCGTCAAAACCAAAGAGCGCTTGAAATATAAATAGCGGCAAAGTTCTCAGCGGTGGACTGATCTCAAGGCGTGCAGGAAAAGTCGAAAAGAGTTGGCCCACGCAGAACACGAAAAAAAACGTCCCCCCAAAAATGAACTTCGCCTGTAGATTTGGGCTTTTCACCTTATTCAGAGCCCACTTACAAAACAAAAACCCGGCCGCCAGTACCATCAAAAGATTAAAATTAACGAGCGCCACAAGCTCCGGCATGGGTCGATTGCGAAAAAACGCGGACAAAAAAGGGGATTGAATCGAACGAGCCATTTTTTCGATAAAATGCACCGTCTGCGACGCCATGCTCAGGTGGTACAGCTCGTCACACGCCAGGGCTTGCATCAGTGCCGGTGCATTTATCGCGGTGAGCAGAGCGGTCAATCCAAAAAAAATCCCGAGCTGCCGATTGGTCCAGCGAATTCTCCAACCGATCTCCGCATACAAACCGGCCGACGCCGCAATACACAAAGCGAGGATTGCGTTTTTTAGAAGTAGCGGCCAGTGGCTAAAAAGCCCCAGATCTCGCACCAAAAATGACCATGTCAGCGCAAGGGCAATGAGAGGGGTTAACCGAAATTGAAAACTGCAACTTTTTTTTGCTTCGCTCATGGGCTTCGTTCCAAAAGGGTCAAAACTTTGCCGACGAAAACGGGTTTCCAATTTGATGGACTAAGCCACTCTTTTGTCGCCGTAACGCAATAGCGCACTTTCGCGGGTTCACATTTGACAACATTTCTTTCGACAGTATTGAACAATCTCATCCGAGACTCAAAGTTCGCAAAAAAATCACCGAGCACCCCAACCGCTTCAGCGCCCGTGATGAGTTCACGAACTATTTTTCCCACCGTTTGGGCGTCCTCGCCAAATCTAATATCCAATTCGGCCCACCTGACCCTCCGATAATGTGAAAAGAAGGGGAAAGCGGTCGCCGCACTGTAGTACTCATTGTCATACTCGGTGTGAATTGAATCAGTCGTAATTAACCGGATATTATATTTCGACATTGTCGTTGAACTAAAGCGTAAGACCATCTGCGGGGTGATGGGCAATGCGGTGGAATCGAAGGCGCCAAGCTTGTTCGCTGACATCGCCAGACAAAAATAGACCAAGGCACCGGTCAAAATCTTTTCGAATGGCGTTTTACCCCGAAGGCTAATCTTGGAAAGAATACCGAAGTGCTCAATCGCAAAGGCGGCGTAGACCGCCCAGCAAGGCAAGAGATAGAGCAAAAACCTGGGGTCCATCCACAAGTAACAAAACACCCAAAAGAAAAAAAGACACGTGCCGCTTAAGTGAATCAGCTGCCATTCTCCAGAACGTTTGTCTCTCGATTTCCAAAATCCGGTAAACACGAGAACGGCAAGCGGCCAACCCAAAAAGGCCAAGTAAACCACCAGGTAGTTAAAGAGCGAATACAAATGAAAACGCACTAATGGAAAGTGGAAAACTTTTGAATACAGGGGAGAGCCAAATGCCATCCACTTATAAATAAATTGGGGTAAAGCGATCGCAAGAAAAAGAGTCCCGGCCTTAAATAGACGCCATCGATTTGCTCTGCACCACTTGATCCCTAAGTGGCCCCCAACGAACCAGATCAAGGCCGGTGACATAAAGCCAGGGGCAAATTGGTAGTTCAAAGCTAATCCAAAAAAAATGGCGGCGCCGTACAAAAAACGCGGCCGCTCGCTAACCCGCACCAGACAACCGAGTCCCAAAGTAACGAAAGTCACACACCACTGGTCAGCCAAAACATAGTCGATGAACGCGTGAATTCTAAAAACGAAAAAGAACCAAAAGATCATCGCTAAAGCCGCAAGGGCTGACACAAACCTTACCGCCAACCAATAGAGTGACGCAAAGAGGACTAAGGTGAGGATAGCTAAAAGCCAGGGGAAATAATCTACCGCATTCACAGTTCTGAGCAGCATGAAAGTTAACGGCAGGGCGGGATTGCGATGAGACGCCAAAATACGATGGTCAAGGTAATGGAGACTATCGCTGATCCACTCAAATCCATCGTGGGTGATCCAAGGATAGGTAAAAATGAAATTCGGATAGCGATTGATCGAAAATTTGAAAAAAATGACTACCGCGATAAACAGAAACAGGATGCCGGTCAAAAGAGCGGTTTTACCCTTTGCATTGGTTGTCCAGAGACCATTTTTCATCGTTTTAAGGCCGTGCCGATTATTGTAAGCGTTAACGATGATGGACTTTGCCCCAAAAATAAAGGTGTTGCGTCCTATACTTAAGGTCCTTCGACGACCCTAACCCTTTCTGATAAGGAGTGACCCAATGCTAGATGTTTATTTGGATGCTGACGCCTGCCCCGTGAAAGAGGACACTTTTAAGGTGGCCAAACGCTACGGATTGAAGGTTTTCGCCGTTTCAAATGTGCCCCTAATGCTGCCCCGAGCCGACTGGATCTTGCCCGTGGTTACGGGTAAAGACTTCGATGCGGTGGATAACTGGATCGCCGAGCACGTCACCAAAGACGATATCGTCATCACCAACGACATTTTACTGGCCGAACGTTGTGTGCGCAAAGAGGCCCGCGTGCTCAACCCACGGGGACACGTCTACGATCACGATAATATTGGGGAAGCGGTGTCGATGCGAGAACTGATGTCGGAGCTTCGGCAGCGGGGGGCGATGGATCTTGGGCCCAAAAAGATGGGTAAAAACCACCGCTCTAACTACCTTTCTTCGCTCGACCAGGTTATCAATGCCGTTCGCAATGCCAGTAGATAAAAAACCAGCGTTCGGCTATTGATACCGCTGATTTATCATGGAAAACATCGAGTCAAACCCCGTTAAAAAGACCGCCAGCTCTCACGAATTTAAGCCGTTAGACCAAGCCGCCGTGCAGACCACCATCGATCTGCTTGAAGCGATTCTGCTGGACCGTCGTTCACTAGCCTCGGTGTCCCCGGAAAAACGTAAGTTACTGATGATGGCCGCGGGTCGGGTTTCGCGCCCGGAAAAGCTAGAGGTGATGAAGATCACCAAACGACACCGTCGGGCGCGCAAGTACAAAGAGCGGATGAAAGATCGCCAGGCCACCGCGAGCACCGCCATTCGCGAAGCTCGTCTGAATGAAGTGTACACCCCGCCCGTCACCGCACTACTTCCTGGCGAGGTCGCAAAAGAGCGACCAAAATTAAATAATCCGCGCGCCTGCTACGTTTGTAAACGCGAGTACAGCTACGTACATTTCTTTTATGATTCGATGTGCACTCCTTGCGGCGATTTAAATTTTAGTAAACGAACGCAGTTGGCGTCGCTCGAAGGCCGGGTGGCGGTAATCACCGGCGCCCGATTGAAGATTGGTTACCAGTCGGCCATTTTGATGTTGAGAGCGGGAGCCCGGGTGATTGTCACCACGCGCTTTCCGCAAGACGCCGCCGCCCGTTATGCTCGCGAAGCTGACTATGCAGTGTGGGGGCACCGTTTGCAGATTCATGGTCTAGACCTGCGCCACGCCCCCAGCGTCGAACTCTTTACTCAACACTTAAACGACACCTGTGACCGGCTCGACATCCTCATCAACAATGCGGCGCAGACGGTTAGGCGCCCACCGGGGTTTTATCGCCATCTGCTCGCTTTCGAAGCTACGCCCCACGGGCAACTACCGGCCGCGGTCCAACCGTTGCTTACTGCTTACGAAAGTTGGAAAAGCCCGAGCCAACTTTCGGGGGCGCGTGAAGTGAACACCGAACTTGAAAAAGACGCTTGGGTTACTGAGCTTGCGTTAAAGGGCGCAGCCATTGGTCTGCAAGCGCCGTCTTTACTCTCTCAGCTGCCTTACAAAACGGAGGACGAAGTCGAAGCCCCCGAACTTTTCCCCGAAGGAAAAACCGACGCTGATCTGCAACAGGTAGATTTGCGACGCATGAATAGTTGGCGCATGAAATTGGCCGACGTACCAACGTCAGAAATGATTGAAGTGCAGCTCATCAATGCGGTGGCCCCGTTTATTCTCTGCGCGAGATTAAAGCCGCTAATGAACCGTCACCGCACCAATGAAAAACACATCGTAAATGTATCCGCGATGGAAGGTAAGTTCACGCGCTACACCAAGACGGATCGGCATCCGCACACGAATATGGCTAAAGCGTCACTCAACATGATGACGCTCACTTCGGCTCCCGATTACGCGAAAGACGGCATTTACATGAATGCCGTGGATACGGGCTGGGTTACCGATGAAGACCCGGCGCAGCTGAGCCAGGCGAAGCAAGAGGAGCATGATTTTCAACCGCCGCTAGACATTGTCGATGGCGCCGCTCGGGTGTGCGATCCCTTCTTCAGCGGCTTGTTGACCGGCAAGCACGTGTGGGGAAAATTTCTCAAAGATTACACTGAAACCAGCTGGTAATGGGAAACCCCAAAAGAGCTACTTCATCGAGACCCCAAAGTTTCGGAGATCCGTTTGTAGCCCTTTTTTTTATTGCTGCAAGGCGTAGGTGAAGTCGGACCAAGCGAGCAATTTCGCCCCTGGGCGCACCGCGCCATCGCTACGACTTAAGTTGGGCCAACGGGCGACCATTTCTTTGGTACGATACGCTTTACCGAATGCGGATCCGTTTCACACTACTACTACTTATTCTGGGGCTTTTTTTCCCCTACCCAAGCGCCTTTGGGGCGTTGGCTAAAGCCAAAGTAAAAGCGCCTGCAGCGAAGCCTCCCCGGGTTCCGGCCGCGGTTGGCGGATGGACCTCGTCGCCCACCGCACCGCAAATTAAAAGCCGCGTGCGCGCCATTGGCGGAATTCGCCATCTCAACGTCAGTTTAATTGCCGTCCGACAAGGTGAAGTTGGCGCCTTGACCTCTATCGCCTTGGGCTGGGGGCCACGCCTCTTGCGCCTTGAGGGGGCCCTGTTTGAAGTGCGCGCCAACCTAGGGGTGGCCTTGCTGAAAAGGATTTTACCTTCCTCGCTTTTTTTGGCTCCCGAGTTTTGGCTTTTGGGATCAATTCGCCTCAACGAAAAATTGAGATTCGAGGCGGGGCCGGTGGTGCAATACTGGATAACGACCGATCAAGGCCTTAACCTTGGTGTCACCGCCCAACTAGCTTACGAGTTGAAATTGGTTACTTACTTTGACCGCATTCTGCTCACCTACCAGCCCGTCTTTAACAAAGTGGCATTGACTCATTTTGTTCGAATTGGCTTAGGGTTCTCTTTCTGATGAAAATCTCCAACGCGAAATTCTTTTTTTTCACTCTGGTCGCAACCGTAGCTCTGACCCTTAACTGGGGTTGCGGCATTGGCTTGCTTCCTCCTCCTACGCCGTTGCCCTTCGTCATCGGGCAGACTGATTTAAATTCATCGTTTCAGAATGAAAGAACCTTTCTTTCACCCGGTGACATGATTCGCACCGGAAACAAACTGATCGTCACCGATTTTTATGGGGGTCGAGTACTCATCTGGAATTCGGTGCCCACGTCGCAAAGCGACGTACCCGACTTGGTGCTAGGAAAGACCTCGGTGAAAGCCGGAAACAATGCGTCTGAGTTTTCGGTAAACGCAAAATCTATTTACTCCGCCGGCGGAGCCGCTACCGACGGTACCCGGCTGGTGGTAAACGACTCTGAGAACCACCGCGCCCTGATCTGGCACACCTTTCCCACCACGAGTTACCAGGCCGCCGATGTGGTCATCGGGCAGCCCGACTTCACTTCTAACGCCGACAACTACGGGGGGCTGAGTGCCTCGTCGCTCTCCAATCCCAATACGGTAGGCATCAATGGCGGCAAACTCTTCATTGGCGACTACGCCAATAAACGCATCCTGGTTTGGAATACCATTCCCACTACCAACAATGCCGCCGCCAACTACGTGATCGGGCAAGATGATTTTATCTCCACCGCGAATGCTTGCGCGGCAAATCGTTTCAACCAGACCCTACAGGGGCGTTTTACTTTCGACGGCGGCAAGTTTTACGTTGCCGATACCAACCGCGTCTTGGTTTTTAATACCGTACCCAATGCCAGCGGCGCCTCTGCCGATTTTGTGATTGGCAAACCCAACCTCACCGACTGTACCAATGGAACCACCAATTCTTTAACCTCTTGGACGTACGGAGTGACGGTAGCCAACTCAAAGCTAGCATTGGCCGACTGGGGAAATAGCCGAGTGCTTATTTTCAATTCAATTCCCGTGGCCGATAACGCGGCCGCCGATGTCGTACTGGGGCAGACCAACTTTACTTCCAACGCCTCCCCTGGCTGTGACGGCCTCTACAATGCCAAAGCCACGATTGGTCCGGTAAATGTACTCTACGATGGCAGCAAATTTTTTGTGGCCGACTGGTTGTTTGGCTTTAGCATCAGCATCTGGAACACCATTCCCACCGCAAACTGTACCGCATCGAATTCGATCTTGGGTCAACCCGATGCCACAACTCGGAAGCGCGCTTTTGTCGGTTCGGAAAATAATTTGTTTTCCGCAAATGATTTTTATCTGAATGACCGGCTTATCGTGCCTGACCTTTTTGGCAATCGCACTTTGATTTGGACGACCCCTCCCACCTCCAACACCCCTGCCGACCAAGCGCTTGGGGTGGCTCATCCCAACCAATCCGATCCCACGCCGAATGCCAACACTATGAAGCAAGTAGGCGCCACCGATTCGGACGGCACTCGCCTGGCCGTGGCGGATGCCGGTTGGCATCGCGTGATGCTATGGAATACCGTCCCGAGTGCCGCCGGCACCAATGCCGATGTGATTTTGGGGCAGCCGACAACCGTTGCCATTACCGCAAACAACGGCGGCATCAGCGGGGCAACGCTCAGTGCCCCGAGCGGAGTCCTGATGGCCGAAGGAAAACTGATTGTCGCTGATAGCGGCAATCACCGCGTCTTGATCTGGAATTCAATTCCCGGAATTACCGGCACGGCCGCCGATGTCGTAATCGGTCAACCAGGGTTTTCGTCCGCCACCGCCAATCAAGGGGGGGCGGCATCGGGCAAGACCTTGAACAATCCGGTCGGCTTGGCGTACGCGAACAAAAAACTGTTTATAAGCGATCAAAACAACCACCGCATATTGGTATTCGATAACATTCCAGGCAGCAGTAACCCCACGGCCAATTCGGTGATTGGCCAGTCTGACTTTCAGACCGTAAGCGCCAATGCCGGCGGCACGGTATCGGCGGCTAGCCTCAATGCTCCACACGGATTATCGGCCGATGCCTTCCAACTTTGGGTCGCCGATTCCAGAAATCATCGGGTAATGAACTACACTCTTACCTCCATAAAAACCGGCATCAACGCCAAAGGCGTCTACGGGCAGACTTCCTTCTCTTCAGTTGCGCTGCCCAGCGTACCCACCGAACAAAACTTTCTCTTGCCGAAAAAGGCCGTTCGAAAAGGGCAATACCTTTACATCCTCGATGCGTTTTCGCGCATAACGGCGATTGCCTTTACGTTTTAGAGCCACAGCGTTTTTACGCTTAACTCTCCGTCGCCCTAACCTTACACTGGCCCAATATGAGTGATTCTCGCTTGGTCTATTCCACTGACCCTAAACTCAATCGCCCCTGCCCCAAGTGCAGAGAGCTGCTGGCCGCCTGCACCTGCCCCAAAGATACGGGCAAGGAGCCGCCTAAGTTTTTTGCCCTCCTGCGCATAGAAAAATCGGGGCGCGGCGGAAAAACCGTAACCGTGATCGATGGCCTACCTAAACTCGAAATTCGGCTTAAGGACTGGACCCGGGCCCTTAAAAACAAATGCGGTTCCGGTGGCACCTATAGAATGGATGGCAAAGAGGGGATGATTGAGATTCAAGGCGATAAGCGTGACCTAGTGCGGGCGTACTTTGAGTCGATT
>JAYSWN010000233.1:0-6513 GCA_043718025.1 Pseudomonadota bacterium | reverse complement strand
GTTTAGCTCACGCAGGTACCTTTGAGCGCGAAGCGTTATGTCCTCAAGGTTACCGATGGGTCCTGCGATCAGATATAATGATCCTGGCATCCTCTTTTTATCCTTAATCAGAGGACCTTTTGCCAGGTTTCTTTTTTCCTAAATCTTTTCCCATACCGGAGAACGCATTCATGATCTTACGCGCCAAACAGGTACAAAACGTTTTGGTCTTTGAATTGGAAGGTACTCTAGACTTCGAAACCACCCACCAACTCAGCCAAACCTGTCAGGGGCTCATGAAGAAAAACGACTGCGTTCGGGTGGTCTTTGATTTTGAGCGACTGAGATTCGTTGGCTCAAGCGGTATTCACCAGTTCATCGACGTACTTAAAGAATTTAACGGCTTCAAAGACAAACCGCGCCTCTGCCACCTTTCGGTGGAATTTGAGAAGATCGTCAAAGCCTTTCAATCGGCCAAGCGCCCCTTCGCCGTTTTTCAAAACCGTGCCGACGCCATCATCAGCTTCGATAACGAGGTCACCAAGCCGATAGCGACGAAGCCCAAGATAAAAACTAATAAAAAAACTGCCCGCGCTCGCAGCAACTAAAGCACCCGAAAACGACGAATCTGGAACTGACTCCCCGACAGCAGGCTCTTTCGGCAAAAACAGCTTGCCAGGGCGGCCAAGGCGGCAGGGCTCCATTCCCCTACAATTTCTAAATAATCCACCTGCAGCGGCGCTTTCAGCCGCCGCATCACGGCCTCGGCCATGCGGGTAAGGCTCTGTCGTTTTTTTCCATTCAAAACTTCACCGGCCGAAAAAACCTTTTGCCGCCGGCCGCGAACCTCCACCAAAAGAAAGCGGTTCTGCCCCTTAAAGCGAAACAGCAAATCCGCCTCCAGCCGATGCCACCTAAAATTGCGGGAAACAAATTGAAAGCCCAAGGCTTGGTAATACAACCGGGCTAAATCTTCATACTGGCGTCCAAGAGAAGCTCTTGCGGTGCCAGGGCGTAATGCCTTTTTCTCCGAGTGCTTTACGATGGGCCACACTTCCATAGCCCTTGTGACTAGCAAAACCGTAGCCAGGAAACTCGCCGTCGATTTCGCCCATCCATTTATCGCGAAACACCTTGGCGATGATTGAGGCGGCACCGATCGATACCGATAGCCCATCCCCACCCACCAAAGCCTGCTGCGGAAGCTCGATATCTAAGCGAAAACGGCCATCGATTAAAAGGTAGTGCGCCGGCTTTGAGAGCTGACTTATGGCGCGCTTCATTGCCAGACGCGAGGCCTGCAAAATATTGATGCTATCAATCTCATCGACGGTGGAGTGCGCAATCGCGAAAGCCAACGCATGCGTCCGGATTTCGGTATCCAAAGCTTCCCGCTTTTTTGCCGATAGCTCTTTCGAATCTCGAATGCCGTGAGGAATATTAAGTGGATTCAAAATGACGGCGGCGGCAACCACCGGCCCGGCCAAGCAGCCCATGCCGACTTCGTCCACGCCACAAACATGAAGGTAGCCTTGGGCCCACAAAGCCGCCTCAATACGGCACGACTCCGCGACGATTTGGCCCACACCGTTATTCACTATTTAACTGCTTACTTTTTTTCTTTTTTAGGCGCTGGTGCTGCCGCGACTGGCGCTGCAGAGGCCGATACTTCAGCGGCTCCAGCAGGAGCCTCAGAATCAGCCGTCATGACCCGTTTTTTGGCCACAATCAATTCACCAAACTTGCCGGCCTCTTTTAGCCGAGCTTTTTTACCGGTGAGCTTACGCAAGTAGAACAAGCGTGATTGGCGAACAATGGCCGAGGACTCTACTTCAATCTTTTCAATGAAGGGCGAGTGGATCGGAAAAATTCTTTCGACACCCACGCCTTCCGAAACCTTACGGACAGTGAATGTCGCGTGAGGACCTTTACCCGAAAGCGGATGCTTCTGGAGCACCACGCCACGGAAAATCTGGATACGCTCTTTATCGCCTTCTTTAAGACGAACCGAAATGCTCACCCGATCTCCAACGCGAAATTCTGGGCGCTTCTTTTCTTGAGCCGAAGCTAGCTTTGCCATAATCGAATTCTGCACGAAAATACCTCAAAGGAGACAGTGTTTAAAAATTCTTAGGGGTTTCGTCAATATAAAAATAAAAAACGCCCCCTATAAACCTTTAAGAACAGATGGGTTTTTGACGGGCCTAGGGTTGCCCCTCTCGCCCACCCATGCTAAAAACTGGGGCTTCTTTAACCAAGCTGAAGCCCCTAAATACAGCGCCTTAGTACAGTGACTGTCATATAGAAAACTCAAAGCTATGTCGCCACAAAACCCCCCAACGTCCCAAAAAGCCACCCTCAGAGTCCGAATGTCACAGGCCGACGCCCATTACGGAGGAAATTTAGTTTCGGGCAGTAAAATGCTCGAGTTTTTTGGCGACGTGGCCACCGAGCTCTTGATTCGCCTAGACGGCGACGAAGGGCTATTTCGAGCCTACGACAACATTGAGTTTTTGGCGCCGGTTTACGGCGGGGATTACTTAGAAATTGAAGGGTCAATTACCAAAGTGGGCAACACGTCGCGGGCCATGCGTTTTGAAGCCCGTAAGGTCATCACGCCTGAGCCGGGGGTAAGCCCCACCGCCGCCAGAGTGCTCACCCCCCCAGTTCTGGTATGCACGGCCACTGGAACCTGCGTTACGCCCAAAGAGAGCCAGCGCAAACAATCTTAGATGGAGTGCTCATGTCCGATTCCAAAATTACCTACCAGCAAGCGGGGGTAGACCCCGAAAAAGCGGCTTCAATTTTGGGGCAGTTCAAAGACTTCCAAAAAGGGCGGCCAAAATCTAAAGGGCTTCTCTCCGGCATTGGGCCTTACGCCGCCTGCTTCGACCTTAGTGAATGGACCAAGACCTACCGTGAGCCGGTTCTTGTCACCTCCTGCGACGGGGTGGGCACCAAAATCAAACTGGCGATTGAGTGGGGAAAGATCGACGGGCTCGGCCAAGATCTGGTCGGGATGAACGTTAACGACGTGCTTTGCACCGGCGCTAAGTCCGAACTCTTTTTAGATTACTACGCCACCGGAAAGCTTCGGGACCAAGAGCTGTTGACGCTTTTAAAAGGCATTCAGAGTGCCTGCGAAAGGATCGGTTGTTCGCTAGTGGGCGGCGAAACCGCGGAAATGCCCGGAATCTACCACGAGCACGATTTTGATTTGGCGGGCTTTGCCATTGGCGTGGTGGAAAAGGCCCAACTACTTGGCCCGCAAAAAGTGCGGGCCGACGATGCCATACTGGCTATCGCCTCGTCGGGGCTGCACTCGAATGGCTTTTCTTTAGTGCGCAAAGTGCTTGAACGCGCCAAGGTGGCTCCCGATTCCAAAGTACCGTGGGGAGGGCAAACCTGGCGAGACTGGTGCCTGCAGCCCACTACGCTGTATGGCCCTCACCTCTTGCCCCTCATCGACAAATTTTCAGCCCTGGCCCACATCACTGGCGGCGGTCTGTTCGAAAATCTACCCCGCGTGCTACCACCGCGAACCAAAGCAATCATCGGGGCCAAAGAGTGGAATCTACCCGAGGCTTTTGCCTGGATTCAAGACCAGGCGGGACTAGAAACCAGAGAGTTGCTTTCCACCGTCAACGGCGGCGTGGGCATGATCGTTATTTGCCCCACCAAAGAAAAAGCCGGTCTGCTTGGCCAATGGAAAGCCAGCGGCCTCAAAGCATGGGAAATCGGCACCGTGCAAAACTCTTCTGAAGAAAGCGCCTCTGTCGAATGGCGATGAAGCTGGTTTGCCTAGCCTCGGGGCGCGGCTCTAATTTCAAAGCCATTGCCGAAGCCTGTCGATCCGGCCAGATACCTAACGCGCAAGTCGTGGCCTTGTTAAGCAACAATACAAATGCGGTAGCGGTAGCCACGGCACGACAAAACAACCTGCCCGTTGAGATCCTGGAAAAGTCGACTTTCCTTAAAAATGACGGCACCTGGGATCGCTCAAACTACGACCATAGGCTGGCCGAGTTGGCGCTAAAATACTCTCCTGATTACGTTATTCTGGCCGGCTACTTGCTGGTGCTTGGTAGCGCATTCTTAAGCCATTTTCCCGATCGAGTGCTGAACATACACCCTTCTCTGCTGCCACTCTTTCCCGGGCTTTTCGCCCAACGACAGGCGCTTGCCGCCCAAGCTAAGAAAACAGGCTGTACCGTGCATCTCGTCGACGCCAGGCTAGATGGCGGCCCAATCCTGGCCCAAGCCGAGATCGTGATAAATACAAACGATACTGAAGCCACTCTTATCGAGCGGCTGCTGCCGGTGGAGCACCAAACATACGTAGCGGTGCTAAGGCGTTTGGCCAAAGAGCGGTTTGTGGTTGAGGGTAAGCAGGTACGCTGGGTTCAGCGGCCGTAAGCGACGTACAGCACCGAAGCTAGCAAAATGAGTTTTGCAACAATAAGCCAGGCCAGCTTCGAGCGTGAAATGGAGCCCGGAAGGGGACGAAATACTTCAGCTTCAATCGGCTCTTCAATGCCGCCGCCGCCAGGAATCAGCGTTAAATGGCCTCTCTTAATTAAACCTTCCACGAAATCCTCCCTACCGCGCATGCTGCGCCGACATCAAACCTTTAACTAACGCACCCTAGCAAAACCAGATTTTTAGCGCAATGCATTATGGGTTTGGGGAAGTTACCGTTGCGGTGCCGTCGCAGACCACTTCGCCCTTTTCGTTCTTAAGGGAGAGGGCTAACACGATGGCGCCGGGATAATCGGGGTTCGGGCTTTTCTCGGTGGCGCTACATTCAAGGACATCACCGGGGTAAACGATTTTACGAAAACGCACCTTAAAATTGCCAATTTGGTATTGGGGCCTGGGAAACCGTGTCTCTAAATAATTGCCCATTGCCGCCATCGACAGCATGCCGTGAACGATCACCCCATTAAAACCGGCAAGCTTCGCGGTTTCGTCATCGTAATGAATCAAATTATCGTCGGCAGAAATGGCGGCGTACTCGCGCAACTGCTTGGCCTCGAAAACCGGCATCTGCAGGGGCGCTAATCGATTGAGGTCAAGTTTTTCGCTCATTTCGCCGCCGCCACACTTCCCAGGTCCCGCGACAAAAACGAGGTGTGAGACGAAGCCACTAGCCTGCCCTGATTGGTTAGTTTGGTGGTCATGCCAATCATCTTAAGGCCACGCCGTTCGCGAAATTGAGTGACTTCGGTCTCCACAATGAGGGTAGCCCCCGGTTCAAGATCCAAATGATAGGTGTACTCCTGCTCGGTGTGCACGATGCTTTCTAGCGCCACGTTTAGCCGGCTCAACCAGCTAAATTCACCCAATCTGTAAAAAGTATAAAAAGTGGGGGGAATGCCTTTGCCCTGGTAACCCACAATGCGCGCAAACTCCGCCACGTGGTTTTTGTCGATGGCAGCTTCATACCGAATCACTTTGGTATTCGGGTTATTTTCAAGAATACGTGTCGCTTTAGGGTAGCGAGACGCGATTTTTTCAGGTTGCCACATAACGAAGCCCAAGACTTTGCCCCTTTTCCAAAAAACGGCAAGCGGAAAGCCGCGAAGAACAGGCGGAAACCGCCCGCCAAAAGGGTTATGATAGCCCGATGCGATTCTTTAGATTTTTGGCCTTTGCCCTATACCTCTTTTTTCTCGTGAGCGTTCCCTTAGGCCTATTTTGGGAATGGCAAGGGTGGCTGGTGGGCACGATAGTGTGGGTCGGCGGTCTTTTCTATTTGGGCTTTCGTGCTAAAGAGTCCCTACTACGCTCTCTGGGCAGCACCCCCTTAACCACCGCCGAAAACCATTCGCTGCACCGAATAAACCGTGAGCTCTCGGCCCGGCTTGGAATCATGGCACCGCAAATTGAAAAAATGCCCGGAAAGGTTCCCTTGGTTGCGGCCTTTGGCTTTTCGGCGTCGGACATGGTGATCGTGGTTTCCGAAGAGGTCTTAAAATTAAACCGCACCGAATGGCACGCGCTGTTTTGCCGGGTACTCACCGAAATACGTTTTGGTGACCGCATCAGCCGGACTTGGCTTTCACGATTCTGCGTGGCTTTAGAACGGGTGGGGTTAAACACCACCTTTGGTGAAACATTAGTCACCTCAAAGGGAATTGTGCGCCGAGCGGTCTTTTTTATTCTGGCCTGGCTCCCGTACCGCCTGTTGATGGGCAATCACGATGAACGAAAGCTAGACGACTTGGCCATTCGCCTGTCTCAGGCTCGCGATCCCTATGTTGAGCTGTTGCATCGATTTGAGTCGAGTCTTGCCCGTCGGCCGGTCGCGATTCCATTTGCCCTTAAGCCCCTTTTCCTGTTTGCTCCCGAATCCGAAGATCCCTTGGCGTCCTTAATTTTCGGTGGAGAGCCACTGGATACGTTGGCGAATCCTTTGGCTCAAGCTTGCTTGGCCAGAAAATACCGATAGCCAGGGATCTTCGGATTCGGGAGCAAACAGGAAAAGGGGCTTAAGGGCAAATGGAATCGCGACCGGCCGACGGGCAAGACTCG
>JAYSWN010000232.1:0-44314 GCA_043718025.1 Pseudomonadota bacterium | reverse complement strand
TTACCAAAGTGCGCGAGACGGATCCCCGCTCCCAAACCACTCATCCCCGCGCCAATGACCACGGCATCGTAAGAACTCACGAATTTCTCGGCCTCAAGCGTTTCCCGCTTTTTGCGCGCTACCTAAGTGCGGCAAGAGGTAGTCAGCCGAACTACCCAGGGTCTTAAACTGCCCGTAATCAACTTCGGGTACGTTCACTTTATGACGCTTTCGGAGTTCCATAATGATATCTAAGAAATCCATCGAATCTAAGTTGATCTGCTCACGCAATACGCCTTCTTCGGTGATCGCCGCCAAATTTTCATCGGGAGCGATTTGGGAAATAATGTTTTTGATCTCATTTTTGATCTCTTCGCGGGTCATGGTGTTTTCTCCAATTCAAACTTTTTTAGGATTACCGCCGTGTTGATTCCCAACATTCCTGACGATAGGTTCATTATGTAATTGATATTCTCAATCGCTTTGGGCTCCCCGTGCACGAGATTACGCACGCGGCAGTTTTCATCGAACCCCGTGAAATTCATGGTGGGGTGAATTAAACCGTCGGCGAACGAAGGTAGGTTGCCCGCTATCTCTAACGCCCCGGCGGCGCCCATGCAGTGGCCAATAAATCCTTTTGTGGCATTGATGTGCACAGATTCGAAATCTCCGAAGACCCGGTTTATCGCGTCGGCCTCTTGAGTGTCGCCCAGGGGAGTCGCAGTAGCGTGGGCGTTAACGATGTTGATATCGGCCGGTTGCAGATCCGCTTTGTGTAAAGCCGCCCGCATGCACTCGGCTTGCCGATTGGCGTTGGGCAAAACGAAATCGGTGGCGTCGGTGTTCGAAGCGTAACCCGCCAGTTCGCCATAAATTTTGGCGCCGCGCTCAAGGGCCCGCGATAGTTTTTCAACCACAAAAACACAGCCGCCCTCGGAGGCGACAATTCCGTTTCGTTCTTTATCGAACGGCCGACTGGCCTGGGTCGGATTTATGTTCTTCCCCAACGCCCCCTGGCTCGCGAAACTCGCAAAAATTCCGAAGGTATGGATCGATTCCGAAACGCCGCCGCACAACGCCACATCGATCTCATCGAGCATCAGCATTTGGGCGCCGTGAATCAATCCACAATTGCCGGCGGCGCACGCCGCCCCTAAACACAAATGGGGGCCGGTGAGGCCGCGGTTTAAACAGAGTTCGCCGGCCGGGTTATTGGCCACGGTGCGGGGGTTGTGATGATGCGACCAGTACTGCGGATCATTCTCAAACTGCTGCAAATTCCAAACTTCGTTTTCGGTCTCTACGTTACCGTGCTCGGTGATACCTAGGTAGACCCCAATGCGCGAAGTGTGTCCGCTTACCGAAGGGTCGTTTGGAATATCTAGCCGCGCATCTTTTAATGCTTCGTTACCGCAATAAATGGCGATCGAGCCAGCCCGGGTGCCCCGCCTTCGCTCTTTCTTTTTTTGGTATAAGAACTCATCGAAGTGACAGACGCCGGCTAAAACTTTACCCAGGTGGCGCGTTTCAAACCACTGCACCCCAGACTTTTGAGTCAATAAGGCCTGCCGAAAGTCCGGCAAGTTGTCGGCGTTCGGGGCGGTAAGCCCCACCCCCGTAATTACAATTCGTTCCCTTAACGCCATGCGGTCCTTTCCTTGACCTGCGCCATAAGCTGACTACCAAACCCGGATAAAACTTTTGAACCGCTGACTACGGTGCTCAAAACTTTGGGTAAGGTGCGAATCACTTTTGAGTACTGCGATTGCGAAGCCCCTAGGCGGCTCATCAAAATCGCAAAATCCATCACCACTTGCGCAAACTCGCAGGTGGTGACGTAAGAGGTGAGGCGCTGAATGCGATCGCTGTCAGGTTTGGCCCCCTCCGCCAGAAAGCGGTCACGCGCGGTTTCATTGGCACGGCGAAACGCTTCGATGGCCCCCTTCTCCCGTTTCTGAAAAATGGTCGACACAATGGCCAAACTATCGCCCACAGCGTTATGTAAGTGCGCCCTTTTTAACGATGAGTAGCGCGACTCAACCGCCCCCCAGTGGACCAAATTGTTCAACCCTTGGCTTACGGCGCCTTGGGAAAGCCCCAAGATTTTGCCAATCTCTTCCGACGAAAGGGCTTCCGCACTGAGGGCCAGCAAACCAAAGATCGACCCATCCGAGCGTTTGAACCCCACCGCTTTTAAGAACTCTTCGTATTGGGTGATATTGGGATCACGCGATACATTCATTGGTTTCATTTTTACTGCCGTCTTCAACTTTGCCATTTTACGTCCCGTGTTATTTTTACTGAATGCCTAGGCCCGAGCGGTCAACTGCGGGCACCGTTTAAATTTGAGTTATTATATATTTCACATTTTTGTAATATTGGCTAGAGTGGCGGCGTCGCACCAAAAACACGTTTTACGGGCAGGCTTGGTGGCACCGGAGAAATTCTCTTTGAAGACCGCATTTGAAAACGTTAGGCTAGCCGCGCTGGGCATGCACCTTCCCGCCGAAAGTGTCTCTAGCCTCGAGATTGAGGCGCGCCTCTCCCCCTGCTACGAAAAATTTTCTCTACTGCCCGGACGCCTTGAATTGATGACGGGCATTCGGCACCGCCGTTTCTTTGCGGCGCGCACTCTACCCAGCGATATCGCCACCGCCGCGGCCGAAGATCTGTTCTCCCGCGTTCCGCAGTTACGAGGAGAGATTAACGTACTAATCCACGCCTCAGTGTGTAGAAATTTCTTAGAACCCGCCACGGCGGCCGTGGTTCATCACAACTTGAAGCTATCCCCCTCTTGCCTACTTTTTGATCTTTCTAATGCTTGTCTCAGCTGGGTCAACGCCTTGGCGGTGGGCGCCGCGATGATCGAAAGTGGGCAGGCGCACCACATTTTGGTGGTAAGCGGGGAAGAGGCGCGATCGGTGGTAGACAACACCATCCACTTCTTAAATGGCGATACGGCCGCGACTCGTGAAACCGTGAAAAAACATTTGGCGACATTGACTCTGGGTTCGGGCGGTTCGGCGGCTCTGCTCAGCTCATTCGCCAACTGCCGACGCGACACCGGCGCCAAGATCTTGGGCGGAGCTTTTCGCAGCGCCACTGCATTTTCTCCCCTGTGTCAGAGCCGGGGAGAGACGATGGAGACCGATAGCGAAGCCATGTTGCACGCCGGGGTGACATTAGCCGTTGAAACGTGGAGCGAGACGCGCGCGATTTTAGGCTGGTCACCTCATCTGCTTACCGGATTCGTGCCCCACCAGGTCGGTAAGGCTCATGCCGAACTAATGAAAGCCCGACTGGAATTGGCGCATGCCACCGAGTTTTCGACCTTCGCCGAATTTGGCAACATGGGGGCCGCTTCGATTGGCGTCACCCTCACCGATGCGGCTCGTCGCCGCCAGATTGCGCCGCAATCGCGCTTAGCTTTATTGGGAATCGGCAGCGGCTTGGTGTGTGGCATGCTGGGAATGGAATGGAATGAAGGGGCGGTGGCATGAGCTTTTTTGAATACCCTTTTGTGTCGCGCCACTTCACCCTGCCCAACGGTCATCGGATGCATTATGTCGACGAAGGGCAAGGGCCGGTCTTGGTCTTCTTGCACGGCAATCCTACCTGGTCGTACTACTGGCGAAATTTGTTAAAGGCACTTAGCCAGAAATACCGGGTGATTGCGCCCGATCATTTGGGCTGTGGCCTTTCCGACAAGCCGCAGACGTACGAGTACCGTTTGAAGAACCACATCGACAACGTAAAGGCGCTGCTGGGTCACTTGCAGGCAATAGACATTACCCTCTTTCTCCACGACTGGGGCGGAGCCATTGGCATGGGCTACGCCGTCGACAACCCGGCCAACGTAAAGCGTTTTGTTGTGTTTAATACGGCTGCCTTCCCATCGAAGAAAATGCCAATAAGACTTTCGTTATGCCGAACCCCCGGGTTGGGAAAACTCGCTATTCAAGGGTTGAACGCGTTCGCCTGGGGAGCCACTCAGCTCGCCACCACCAAGGGTTTGCCCCCCGCGGTGCGACGGGCGTATTTAAAGCCGTACGATACTTTTCAAAATCGCATTGCCACCTATGAGTTCGTGAGGGACATCCCCCTTTCCCCTCGTCACCCGAGCTGGAACACCTTGCAACGAATTGAGCAAGGGCTGACGGAATTTAGAAATCGTCCCATAACCTTAATCTGGGGAGCGAAAGATTTTGTCTTCACCACGCATTTTCTCGATGAGTGGAAGCGCCGATTTCCGCAAAGTGAGAGCCATCTTTTTTCTGAGGCCGGCCACTACATCGTAGAAGATGAAGCGGAAAAGGTGCTTTCACTCTCCCAATCCTTTTTAGAACGAACGGCCGATGCCTGAAAATATTTGCCGCCATTTGACAGCCGAAGCGGCGAAAAATCCAAATCGTAGGGCCGTCGTACTGGCTGCGGGAGAAAGCCTCTGCTTTGCGCAGCTCGAGGCCGAGTGCGATCGCATGGCCGCACTATTCCACGGCAAAGGCATTCGGTCCGGAATGCGGGTGGCGCTATTCGTAAGGCCTGGCTTTGAGTTTGTGCCGGCCGTTTACGGCTGCTTCCGACTGGGGGCCATACCGGTATTCATTGATCCGGGCATGACGCGTAAAAATATTTTGCGCTGTATTGCCCAGGTTGCCCCTCACGCCGTGGTGGGCGTGTTGCCGGCGTTACTCCTGGCCAGGCTTTTTCCTAGACCCTTCGCCACCGCCAAAATTCGCATTCGCATTCCGCGCGTGGTCGCCGGGAAAATCCCCTTCGTTACGGTTAAAGATCGCCACCCAACCCAGGGCAATGATACCGCCGCCATTCTTTTTACGAGCGGAAGTACGGGAGTGCCCAAGGGAGTGGTCTACACTCACCGGGCATTCGATCATCAACAACAACTATTGCGGAGTGCTTACGGAATCGAAGATCACGAAGTTGATTTGGTGGTGTTTCCCCTCTTCGCCTTGTTTTCGGCGGCGTGGGGCATCACCGCCGTTATTCCAAAAATGGACCCGGCGCGCCCGGCCAAGACAAATGGCAAGGCGCTGGCCACCGTGATTCGCACCTTCGGCGTCACCCACACCGCCGGCTCACCCGCCATTTGGAAAAATTTAAGTGAGTACTGCCTTAAATCTAAAATTGAATTGCCGTCGCTCAACCGAATTTTAATGGCCGGAGCTCAGGTGCCCGAGAAGTTGGTTCGCAACTGCGCTCAGTTAGCCCGGCAAGTGCACACTCCATACGGCGCCACCGAGGCGCTGCCACTCACCACCATAGCGCACAAAGAGTTATTCGAAACTTACCCGCTAACCATTATGGGTGGGGGCACTTGCGTAGGAAAGCCGCTCCCCGGAGTCGACGTGGCCATTTTGCCGTTTAGCGACGAGCCGATAGTCTGGACACCTGAATTACGCCAAGCGCCGTATCACAAAGGCGAGATCGCGGTCTGCGCCGATTGGGTCACAAAAACGTATTTTGGGGATGGCGCGGCCACTAAGCGCGCCAAAATCTCAGATGGTGAAAAGGTTTGGCACCGCATGGGGGACGTAGGGTACCTCGATGCCGAGGGGGCGCTGTGGTTCTGCGGCCGAAAAGATCACCGTATCTTTGCCAAGGAAGGAGTTCTCTATCCCGATCCGATCGAGGCAATTTTTGAGCATGAACCCGGCGTCACCAAATGCGCGCTGGTCGGAGTTGGCCGCAAGGGGCAGCAACAGCCAGTGTTAGTGGTTCAGACGAAGGGAGGCGTTCCGACGCTTGCTGAAGATCTGCTAAGACTCGCCAAACAAACTCCTCTCACCAAACCGATTTTCGCCGTCGTAATCGAATCGGCTTTTCCACTCGACGTTCGGCACAACATAAAAATTGACCGACCCGAGCTCGCGCGCCGAATGGCAAAGAGGCTGCAATGAAGTCGGTGGTAACGGGCGGCACCGGTTTTTTGGGTAGTTACCTGGTGAGGCGTTTAGTGAATGAGGGCAAGCAGGTCACCGTACTGTGCCGTCAAATTCCCAAAGCGGCGGAGTTCCAGAACGTAACTTATGTGCAATGCCCCTTAAGCGATCGCCAAGGTTTACGAATCGCCTTACGATCGGCAGACGAGGTTTTTCACGTCGCGGCCAAAGTTGGGGCGTGGGGGCGGTGGCAAGAGTTCTACGACACGAATGTTACCGGAACCAAAAACATTGTCGCGGCCTGTTCAGAAAATAACGTAGCCCGGCTTATCTACACCAGCTCGCCTTCCGTCATTTTTGATGGCACCGATCACCGTGGCTTGGATGAAAGCTATCCCTACCCCCGACGGGCCATGAGCCACTATTCCTATTCAAAACGGCTCGCCGAAGAGCTCGTACTTGCCGCAAACGGCGTTGGCTCGCTAACCTCTGTGGCGCTTCGGCCACACCTGATCTGGGGGGTCGGCGATCGCTACCTCATTCCGCGGGTACTAGAGCAGGCCAATCGCCAAAAATTACGGCGGGTGGGAAACGGAAAAAAC
This sequence comes from Pseudomonadota bacterium, assembly GCA_043718025.1. Classification (GTDB taxonomy): domain Bacteria; phylum Bdellovibrionota; class FAC87; order UBA2466; family UBA2466; genus JBGSST01. The sequence goes on along the minus strand of JAYSWN010000232.1, from coordinate 37,833 downwards.
CTGGTCGATATCATTCACGTGGAAAATGCCGCCGAAGCCCATTGCGCGGCGGCCCGGGAATTGGCCAGAGGCCGGCGCTGCGCGGGAAAGGCCTACTTTCTCAATCAAGAGCGGCCGGTGGTACTGTGGGACTTTATTGACGAGGTGTTAAAACGGGCCGGTCTGGCGCCGCTAACGAAACAGATCAGTTTCAAATCGGCAAATCGAATTGGCTCAATTCTAGAGGCCGTTCACCGCACTTTGCAGTTAACCGGTGAGCCGCGCCTCACTCCGTTTCTCGCGCACTCGCTGGCCAAAAATCATTACTACTCAAGCCTCGCCGCTAAAAAGGATTTTGGATTCACTCCAGAGATAACCATTGAGCAAGGACTGGACACCTTGTTTGGTGGCCCTTCGATACCGTCCCGCTCCCAATAAAAAACACAAACTCTGAATTCAGGCGGCACAACTGTCGCATAAACTATGTTACGTGCTCTAGGCGTTCTACTCGATCGATGCCGGTCTTATCTAACCACACGCGGGCAATCAGATGGCGCTCGGCTGGACTAGTTTCCCCGCGTCCCCACGCCGATCGAGAAACTAAGACCATGGTGATGGGATAGGTACGGTGACAACGGTTGCGCGTCAGCTGCCCCACTGGATCAAAGGTACTCACCTCTTTAAACGGATCATCCAGCCCTTTTAAGTAACGGTTGAGATTAATTCGCAACACATCTTGAAAGGCCCACTGGTGTCCCAGCCCCGGCAACGCCATCGCCTTTACTTGTCGCTCAACCCGGTAATGCAAAACGTCTTCGGGCAATTCGTTTTCCAGATCTGAAAAAGAAGATCGGCGCCGCCATTTCAATATGGCCTCATCTAAATTTTGGCGAGGCAAAACCCGCAGCCACTCCTTGGTCTTGCCGATCTCCTGTTTCTCGACCAGTAGTTTTTGGCGGTTATCCGGAAAAAAATTGCTAGCCTGCTGCATAAAATACTTTTTTGCCCAGTCTTTAATCCGATCTTTCATGATGTAAGCAAAAACGCCGGAGGTGAGCACCGCACTGCCGCCCAATCCCAAATTGGCGTGGGCGGTAAGGTTGCCCTGAAAAAAGGCCATCCACAGGGCGGCACAGCCCGCACTGGCCGCGGCGAAAGGCTCGGCCAGTTTATCCACGGTGGTGCCCTTCTCAATTTCGACAAACATCTTGCTCTGGAAGAACTTCTTCAGGTGGGAGAGGCGCACCAGATGCTGCTCATTTGCGTAGCCTCCGACGCTGGAAACAAAACCAAATCCGCGGTTTTGCCAGTACTCTTTTTCCTGCAGCTCTAATGCGCGCCAGGTTTGCTGAAGGCTCTCTCCCTGGGCACCAGTTATTTTCGTAGCGAATTCCTTAAGGTCGGTGAGGTACTTCACGAATAAGTAGCTCAAGTACTCGTCTAGTAACTTGATCAATGAATTGTCCACCGCGTTTACCGCAATGGAAGTTCTAACCTCGTGAACCCAGCGGTAAATGCTTTCAAAATGACGAGGAACGTCTTCGATGGCACTGCGATACAGCTGCTGCTTTTGTCTCTTTCCCAACACCCGCAAAATTTCGGAGGCGTGGGCGGCAAATCGACGGGCCAGTTCAACTGAAGACTCATCGCCAATTTTCGCCAGAAGGGCTTCAAGCTCGGACCGTAGTTCAGAAAGCTCAATATTTACCGGCACACTAACCGCAAGGCGCGAGCGCGAAAGAAAATCTTCCATCAGTTTGTCTTTACGAATGGAAGCGGCATGAAAATTTTTAGGCAGAAATAGAAACAGATCCGTTTGGCCGGTAAACGATTCCGGCACCGAGAAATGCGTCTTTATCTCTACGTTATGAGGATCGTGGCGTGAAATACGAATATCAACGGGCATCAAGTTAGGATTTTAACAAGAAATCCTAAATACCTCAGACCGACCGCGTCGTGAACGCTGCCACCCACTCACTTAAAAGTGAATTCTAACTTTCCGTCTTTAATATCGGCGGTCACCACTCCGCCGTGTTCAAGCTTGCCGAAGAGCAGTTCATCCACCAACGGCTTCTTAATTTTCTCATCGATAATCCGGGCAAACGGCCGGGCCCCGTAAGCAGCGTCGTACCCCTTCTCGAAGAGCCACTCCACCGCCTTTTGAGTGACCTCGAGGGTCACCTTTTTCACTTTGAGCTGGGTCGAGAGCTCGCCCAAAAACTTAGTGATAACCTGCATCAATATCTCTTTGGCCAGGGGGTCGAAGCTGATAATTGCGTCTAGGCGATTTAAAAACTCGGGGGCGAACATCTGTTTGAGCGCATTCTTAGCCTTACGCTCGGTGCCTTCGGGCTGGATGCCAATGCTCTGTTTGGCCAGCTCACGGGCTCCCGCATTCGAGGTCATGATCAGAATCACATTTCTAAAATCGGCGACTTTCCCATTGGTATCGGTCAACCGACCACTGTCCATGACTTGAAGCAGTATGTTGCTCACGTCGGGATGAGCCTTCTCCATTTCATCGAGCAAGAGCACCGCGTAGGGGTGCTTAAACACACTTTCGGTTAACAGACCGCCTTCGTCGTAACCAACGTAGCCAGGGGGCGCTCCGACCAGACGAGAAACCGTGTGCTTTTCCATGTACTCACTCATGTCAAAGCGAAGCAGCTTGGTGCCAAGAATCTCGGCCAGCTGTCGACAGACTTCGGTTTTTCCGACGCCGGTGGGGCCTAAAAACAGAAAACAGCCGATGGGCTTTTGCGGATCGCGAAGACCGGTACGCGCCAACTTAATGGCCGATACCAACTCTTCAATCGCCCTATTCTGGCCAAAAATAACCTTCTTCAGACTTGGCAGAAGCTCTTTGAGCTTGGTCTTATCGTCGGTAGAAACGCTGGCGGCGGGAACTTGCGCCAGGGTAGAAATTACGGTTTCCACGTCGAACGAGGTCACGTCCACCGTGGGCCCCTGGGTATCACGAAGCCGTAACCGCGATCCCACTTCATCCATCAAATCGATCGCCTTGTCCGGAAGCGGCCGCCCGAGAATGAAACGCTGCGAGAGATCGATAATATTCTCGACCACGGGCTTAGCGTAGCGCACGTTATGAAACTCTTCGTACTTGCTCTTAAGACCCTCTAAAATTAATACGGCGTCCTCGCGCGACGGCTCTTTCACGTCCACTTTCTGAAACCGGCGCAGCAGCGCCGGATCTTTGTCGAGATAGCCCCGAAACTCTTTGTAAGTGGTAGAACCCAAAACGCTAAAAACCCGTCGGCTCAAATAGGGCTTTAAAAGATTGGAGGCGTCCATCGATCCGCCACTGGTGGCACCCGCGCCAACGAGCGTGTGCATCTCATCGATGAACAGAATAGCGTCTTTTTTATCTTCCAACTCTTTCAGCACACCTTTGAAACGGCTTTCAAAATCACCGCGGTAGCGAGTTCCCGCCAGTAGCGACCCGAGATCGAGCGAGTAGATTACGGCGTCTTTCAAGCGATTGGGAACCTGACCATTTACAATCCGTTGCGCCAAACCGTCGGCAATGGCGGTTTTTCCGACACCGGGATCGCCCACTAAAATGGCGTTATTTTTAGTGCGTCGGCCCATTACCTGAAGCACGCGATCGATCACATCTTCGCGCCCAATTAACGGATCAATGTGTCCGGCCTTGGCCCGTTCATTAAGATTGTGGGTAAACTGTTCCAGTGGGCTGCCCTTTTCGGGCTTAGACACTCGGTCGCCCTCGATCTGTTTTTTTGCGGGGTTTGGGGCGGCGGCCGATGAGTCGCCCCCTTCTCCTCCGTCCATCCCTTCGATTTCGTCATCGTTGCCTTTGGCTTCGTCGGTAATGCCGTGCGAGAAATAGCGAATAGCCGAAAAAGCGGTGACCCCTTCGTCACCTAAAAACGCCACCGCCGGCGACTCTTCTTCGCGCAAAACTGAAATTAATAGATTTCCGGTGGTCACCATCTCACGTTCCGCACCTTGCACTTGGATAAGCGCTCGCTGCACGACTCGATGAAACGCTAACGTGAGTGCCGGTTTCCAGTCTTTACCCGCTTCGGCCAGCACCTTGGTGTCGATCTTAGGGCTATTCTCTTTCAAAAATTTTTGTAACTTTTTTCGCAGTCGCCGCGGATCGCCACCGCACCCCTCAATAATTTCGACCGCCATGTCGTCTTCGGTTAGCGCCAGCACCACGTGTTCTAAACTGACAAACTCGTGCCGTGCGTCGCGGGCGTACTTTACCGACTCATTCAATAAGGTTTCTAATTCAGGAGCTAGCCTCATTCTTTTTCCACCGTAGTTCTAAGCGGGTAGGTGTTCTCTTTAGCGAGCTCATTTACCTGAAACGCTTTGGTTTCCGCAATTTCATGGGTGTAAACCCCAGCAATGCCGAACCCCTTATGATGAACCTGCAGCATCAACTCGGTCGCCTGCTCTTCGCTCTTTTGAAAAAATCGTTTAAGCACATGCACTACAAAGTCGCGCGGGGTGAAATCATCGTTGTGCACCACCACTTTATAGAGCGAGGGGGTCTTCGTCTCTTGGTCCGGACGAATTAGGGTCTGCGTGCCCTGCTCGGCCTCTGCGTCGTTCCATTCGTCTTTGTCATCACCGTTCATCATGCTTTCCATAACCCCTAAATCGTACCACATTTTATCAATCATATCATCTAGATAGAGATTCACCCTTACCGCGCCGCCGTTGGTGCTGGTCACCCGCGGGGTCGGGCCGTTTCGCTTTCCCCTTTGTTTTTGCGCCTTTGGCAGCCGCCCCCCCTTGGCTTCTAGCGGTCTGTTTTAGCGCCTTGGCGTGGGCCAGACTGGTGGACGACACTTCGGCCCCCGATACCAAGCGGGCAATCTCTTTGGCGCTCTCTTCTTCGGAGAGTGCAATAATCTCGCTCTCGGTGCGGCCTCCCGACACCCCTTTTCTAACCAAAAAATGCGAATCGGCATACACCGCCACCTGCGGCAGATGCGAAATGCAAATGACTTGAAACGTTTCGGCCAACTCTCGCAGCTTGCGCCCCACCACGTCGGCCACCCGGCCAGAAATACCGGTATCGATCTCATCAAACACCAGTACGCAAGTATCGGCATCGGCCACCAGCGCTTTTTTGAGCGACAGCATAATGCGCGACACCTCTCCGCCCGAGGCCACCCGGGCCAGGGGCAATAGCGGTTCCCCGGGATTAGAGGAGAGCAAAAACTCACCACGCTCCAAACCAGACTCTTCTACTTTAGCCAGACGCCTCTGACAAACTCGCCACAATTTTTCAGATGGCTCTTCCAACGTACAAGAAATTTCGGCGATCTCTTTTTCAACCGGGTGAAAAACTACCGCCAACCGCGCCTGTGGCATCGCCAATTCCGAAAGTTCAAGCGCAACCTTAGTCTCAACGGCCTGGGCGGCAACCTTGCGAACGGTAGATAGCCTTTCCCCGAGCTTGATCAGGTTGGCCGACTCCTTTACCAACTCATGAAGTTTTTCGGCTAAGCGCTCTTCCCCCGTGCCTAGATTACTCAGCTTCTCCTGCAACTCTTCGTACGCGGCTAGCAGAGCGTCGATATCGCGAATTCCCAGCTTACGAAACTGCTCTTGGTACTTGAACAGACGCCCTTGGCTCTCTTCGCTGCCCTCGGCCAAGTCTTCCCACTCCGCCGACCAGCGGCCCACTTGGTAGCTAAGCTCTTCCACCTCGCGCGCCAGACGGCCGGTAACATCAGAAAAATCGGCGCTCACTTCGCTCCACGTCAGCGCGAGCTGGGTGAGAACCTTGGTCGCTTCCGCCAATCGGCGCGAAATCGAATCGCTGTCGTTGCCATCTAAAACTTGGGTTAGCTGCTCAAGGAGAGATAAAACTTTTTCTCGAGAGTCAGCGCTGGTTGCCTGCGCGCGGGTCTTCTCAAAATCTTCGCGTGACGGGTCGAGCTCCTGCAACGCCTTTAAGCGAAATTCTAAATAGTCTTTTTCTTTCGCGCGCTCGCCCCAAGACTCGGTGATGTCGCGAATCTCACTTAATAGCTGCCCGCACCGCACAAAGGCTTCCCCCACTTCGGCGCGCAATTTTTTGTCGGGCAAAAAGCGATCGAGGTAACTCAAATGCGTACTAGTTTGCAAAAGCCTTTGGTTCTCGTGCTGCCCAAAAATATCGACCAACGTCACCGCCACTTGCCTTAAGCCATGCGAGCTCACGCTGGTGTCGTTAATCCAAAACTGCGAACGCCCTTTTGAAGAGATCTCGCGACGAAAAAGAATTGAGACGTGCCCGCCCTCACGCTCGCGCGGAATGCCGAGCGACTCTAACACCCCTACCGCCGGGTGGACTTCGGGCACCCAAAACCCCCCCGACAACACGGCTTCGTTGCACCCTTGGCGCACGGTATCGGGGCTCGCTTTGGCTCCCAATAAAAGGCTTAACCCTTTGATCAGAATGGACTTCCCAGCGCCAGTTTCACCGGTAATCACATTGAAGCCTGGGCCCCATTCAATCTCCAACCGATCGATGATGGCCAAACCCTGAATAGATAAGCGAGAAAGCATAGTGCGATCGTTAACTAACACTCTGGGTAAGGTCAAAGCCCTTCAAACGGCGCTCTCCGTCATAGATTGCCATGGCGCTCGGAGTCCCGGCTATTCCGATCGCAAAGCGTCGATTACCGACAGGCGCTCGGCCTTCAATGCCGGAATCATGCCGCTCAAAATTCCGACGGCGAGAATAGATCCCAGCGAAAGCATCACCGCGAACGGATCGATTACCCACTCGAACGAAAGCTTCGATACCGCATTGGCGGCTAAGTAGATAATGCCCTCGTAAACACTAAACCCCACCACCAAGCCCAAAATTCCGGCGATGGCCGACAGAAAAATGGATTCCATCAGAAATTGCCAGCGCAAGCTGCGATCGGTTGCGCCCAGGGCCTTGAACAATCCAATTTCTTTAAATCGTTCGGCTAGCGAGACCAGCATCATATTGTGAATGCCCATTCCTCCGACGCCGAGTGTGATCAACGCAATTGCCGAAAGCAGAAGCGTGAATAGCATCAATGACTTTTTGATCTGGGCGATGAGAATCATGTTGGCATCGACCATAAACTGCCCGCTCTTGCCGTACTTGGTACGAAAATAATTTCTGACCGCTTTGCCCGTGCCTTCAACGTCGGTGCCGTTGCGCACTTTGAAGACAAAAGAGTTGATTGTGCTCTCCCACGGCTCGCCGACCATCCTGAAATAGGTGTAAGGCATCACCACATCGAAATCGGGTTTTCGCCAGTCCATATTGCTACTCTGGTGCGCCAGCACGCCAATCACCCGACACGAAAAAGCTTTTCCATCTTTTTTGGCGAGGAACAAAATTTTCCCGAGCGGATTCTCGTCCCGAAACAGCTTGCCGCGTACCTCCGTGCCGATAAGACAAACTGGGCTTTTGTCTTCAACATCCAACGCCAGAATTGGGCGCCCTTCGATAATCGCCCGATTTGTGATCCGCGTGAGATCAGCATCTACGCCCCAAGTTTGCAGATTATTTGCAATGTCTCTCCCGCCGTAGTTCGCGGTGGTTCCCCAGCCACTCATCATCGGTGACAACGCGATAATATTTGGAAAAATTCGTCGCAATGGTTTTAGGTCACGCTCCATGTCAAAATGGGTGAACATGAGATCCACTTCGTCTTCGGCGCGCCGTTCCCAGTTCTGGTACCCCTGCAACACCATAGAGTTGGCGCCCATCTCTTCAAACCCAGCCATGATCTGATCTTTGGCGAATTTGCCGAACGTCATCATCGAAAAAAGCGCGGCAATCCCCACCGTTACTCCCACCATGGTAAGCACGGCACGGGTTCGATTGCGGCGGATATTGTGCATCGCCGCGCGATAGGCACCGCCTACCCAGCCCGATGGCAAAGGGAAGCGTTGTTCTTGTACTACCGGGGCGGCTAAAACTTTGGGCGCCGCCGAGTCGGAAAGCACGCGTCCCTGTTCGAGATAAATCTGCCGCGGGCAGCGGGCGGCGACTAAAGGGTCGTGAGTGATAAGCAAAATAGTGGTTCCGGTCTTCTGAAACTCACCCAAAAGGCGTAACACCTCGTCGGCATTGTGCCCGTCTAAATTTCCGGTAGGTTCGTCGGCCAAAATAAAACGCGGCTTTAAAAGTAAGGCCCGCGCCAAAGCGACACGTTGCTGTTCTCCGCCTGACAGCTGATGGGGCCGATGGTCTAAACGCCCCTGTAGCCCCACTCTCGCCGCAAGATCTTTGGCCCGTTCTAAAAACTCAGATGTCTTATCCGCCGTCGTGATACCGACAAACTTCGAAGGTAGCAAAATATTCTCTAGAACGGTCGCGCGCGGTAAAAGGTGAAACTGCTGAAAAACAAACCCGATTTTTTCGTTTCTAAATACCGAAAGCTCGGCACTGCCTAATTTTTTCAGATCGGTACCGTCGTAGACAATTTCTCCGGTCTGGGCTTTGAGCAAGCCGCCGAGTAAATAAAATAGGGTGGACTTGCCCGCACCCGAACGCCCCTGAATGCTCACCCACTCGCCATCGGCCACATCGAAGTTCAGACCGGATAGGATTTCGAGCTTTTTCCCTTCCGCGGCGTAGGAGTAGCAAACGTTACGGACGCTAAGCACGTTTAGAGGCCTTCTTTCATAGAATAGAAATCCACCATCCGCACTTTTTCCTGATCGGTGAGCCCCGAAAGGATTTCAACCCAGAGGTCACCCTTTAGGCCAACCTTCACGTCTCTTTTCTGGCCGCTACTTAACGTAACCAAATATTTGTCGCCCTCTTTCATCAGAAACTCGTGGGGAATAGACAAAACGTTTTTTCGCGACTCGGTGATGATATCGATAAGCGCAGAAAGTCCGGGACGAAGCTGATCATCGCGATCAATAATTTCCATGCGCACTTCGAACTCCACGCGGTCACCATTGCGGCTCCAGCCTTCGCGCCGATCTTTTGCGGCAAGCGAAATCTCCCGCACGACCGCTTCGTAGGCATGGTCGATAATGGCATTGACCTTAACTTTGGCACGGGACCCCACCTTAATTCGCAAAACGTCAGTCTCCGCCACATCGCAGGTTAAAAACAGACGAGTGGTGTCGTCCATGCGCACCATCGCCGATTGCAAATTGGCCTCCACCCACTCCCCTTCACTCCGCAACACTTGCGTCACGGTGCCGGTAAAGGGCGCCCGCAAGGGGTTGGCCTCATCAAAACTTCCGCGCAAAGTTTGGGCCACCGTGACGACCGGACTGCCCTCCTTCACCTGATCCCCCAATTTCACGTGCAGCTTTTTTACGTAACCGTTGTAGGGCGGAGTAAATAGGGTTCTACGGTTAGGAATAATCGTACCCGCGGTGGTCACTTTACTTTCGATGTCCCGTTTCTGCGCAGTGGTGAGCCCGGGGTCATCGGGACTGCGATTGGTATAGGCCCCGTGTGCCGCCGCCACGCCTAGCGCGCTGATGAGTATGACGCCCCAAATTTTAGAGTTTGGCCACATGTTCATCGAGTTCTCCGGTCAAGTAGTGGTATCGCAGTATCGCGTTCCAAAGATCGTAACGGCTATTGAGGTAGAGCGTTTTCCCTTCAAGGTAGTCGCGCACATAGTTGATGAAATCGTACGAGTTTACCTTGCCTTCGCGGTAATCACGCTGGGTAGCCTGGTAAGATTCTTCTTCGTTTTTATAGACCGATTCGGCCACTTCATACGCCTGCTTTAACCGCGTCAACTCCACCATGAGTGAGGCCGCCTCTTCCGTTAACTTCAAAGCGGTTTCGCGCAATCGTTCGGCCTCAATATTTTTTCGATGGCTGGCGATGTCGATATTTCGTCCGCGTACGCCCCAGTCTAAAATGTTGTAATTAAGTTGCAGCTGTAAGCTGACGCCGTAGGTTTCAGTATCGCCGAAGCGCGCGCCTGAATTTAAGTAGTTGGTGTTCGAATAGTTTCCACCCGCGATTAAGTTGATTTGCGGCCAAAACTCGCGGCTCGCCAAATTCATTTCGATGGGACGAATACGCAACTCTAAATCCGCCGTTCGGTACGTCCAATTTTTCTCGATCTGCGGCTTTTCAACCGGGATGCTTTTTACGTCGACCACCGGCACAAAAGGGGTCAGCGCTTTTTGATCCAGCGGGTCCATCCCCATTTTCGCGAGCAGAGCAAAACGGGCCTGCGCAATGCCCGCCTTAGCCGAGGTGTCGCCCAACACGGCCCGCTCCCACTGCGCCCGAAACTTCAGAAAGTCTTTTTTGGGCTTTATGCCCTGCTGATACTGCGACTCCACGAATCGGTACTGCTTTTCAAACAGCCCAAGCCCAGTTGCCTTTACCGCCGCGTTCTCTACCGCCAACGACCAGGTAAAATAGGTGCGGGCAATCTCGAGCGCGATCTGATTCTTTGCTTGCCGCAGCGAGGCCTCCGCGCTTTCCCGCTTTAGAGTTTGAATTCGGTATTGGTTAATCGAACGGTGGTTGTCGTAAAGATTATGGTTTAGCGCCAGGCCAACGTTGCTGGTCCAGGGATCGGTAATGGCGCCGTAGTGGTTTTTGGCAAGCCCATGGCTCGAATTCAGATTTAAGGTCGGCAAGAAAGCACTCTTACTGTTGGACAGCTCCTTGTCGGCTATCTGTAGGCTCTCTTGCGCGATCTTTATTGCCGGAGAAGACTGGTAGGCCTGATTCACGAGGTCCGTAAGCGGGTGGGCATAGACCCGAGCCGCCGGCAGGAGTGCCGAGATCAATGGCAAGAGCCAGATCAATGTAAAACCAGGTTTCGCGAGCCTCAAAAAACCCCTCCTTTCCCGCAGAAGGGTTTTAACCCACCTTCCGTAAAAGGACGAAGGGCAAAAAGAAACGTTACGGAAAATCAACGTTTTGGAAGTACCTATCCCATATAATGCGGCTGTGGCGCAGCGCCAGGTTACGGTATTCGATCTCCGGCATGGCCAGTAACTTCTTGAAAGTGGCCTCCAAAAAGTCTTTTTGGCAGCGCTGAGCAAGCGGAGCGTAGCTCAAATGCCACCGCTCGGGGCTTACCCCACCCCGGTCCTCCGCGTATGGCCTAAAAAAGTGAAAGGTAGACAGGTAGTTATCTAACCAATCGTGAAAAGGGGCAAAAAGACCAGCCCCCTCCACCTCTTCGGGTACGAGCTGAACCTGGTAGCCCGCGGGCATCGCCTTTTTATCGACAACGTCCATATCGCTGCCCCAATGGTGGCGCGACAGGCCAGGAAAAGACGACCACCGCAGCATGCTAAAAAACCGCCGTTCGTGGTCTTCGGGGCTACGCGGTGGCGGCAGCGGTTTGCCGTGTTCGTCGTTCACCATCCTTTTACCCAACGCCTTTTCATTCCAAATTCGCAATTGATGGTCAAATCCACGAAAGCCGCTCACCACCAGCAGAGCAAAGCCGGCCTCTTCGGCGGCTTCGGTAAGGCCGCTTAGTGAATCAGCTACCTCTTCATGCACCCGCACGCGCGACCCTTTTTCTACGGGCACCATTTGCGAATCATCTTTACCGATTAAAAATTCTGAACTGAGCATAGTGACATTCTACTACAAGGCCGACTACTTCGAAGCACAGGCGCTGCTATAATTAGGGGGATGAAGCACCGGGCAAAATGAAAAAACTCATTCACATTTCGGATCTGCACTTCGGCCGGGTGGACTATAGAACAGTTTCTGCACTTGAGAAACAAATTCGAGATCTACGTCCCGATGTCATCGCGGTTTCCGGCGACCTCACCCAACGTGCCCGATCGGCGCAATTTCGCGCGGCGGCAAACTTTTTGACGGGGCTAAAATTTCCGCAGGTGGTGGTTCCCGGTAACCACGACGTGCCGTTGTACAATCTGGCGTCTCGGTTTCTCTCCCCCTACGAAAAATTCCAGAGCTACATTGGAGACACCGAACCGTTTTACGAAGACGAGGGGTGCGTGGTGGCCGGCATCAATACGGCCCACGGCCTGACCATTGGGCAGGGGAGAGTTTCGCCGCAGTCTCTGCAAAACTTGCGCGAACGTTTAAAACCAGAAACCGACAATGCCAGTAAAACGCCAGAAAAAATTCGCGTACTCGTCAGTCACCACCCGCTAGACCTTTTTGAGCCGGACGAGAAACGAGTCAAAAAGAACCGGGTCTACGTGCCGGCGGCCCGCCACCTATTACCCGACGTTCTTCTGGCGGGACACCTTCACCGCTCCAGCGCCGCTACCACCGCCTTCGTCGATGAGAGTGAGCACCGCCGTTTCATCGTCGTGCAATGTGGAACGTCGACCTCCACTCGCCACCGGGGCGAAACCAATTGCTTCAACGAACTGCATTTAGATGGCAAAGGCATTAGCGTTCACCGCTGGAGTTTCGATGCGGTGGGCGAGAAATTTAGTTTGGATCAGACCGTGGGTTTTGAACTCAAAGATCGAGGTTGGCAGAAAATAGGGGAGAGCTGATTTAAGCCGACTTGCGTTTGGCATCGGCTTGCGGCCGTTCGGCCAGCACGACGACGTCGAGTTTAAAGGGCAGGCTATCGATCTTTTCTTTGGGCAGAGATCGAACGTATGACGAAAGCACAAACCCCTGAGCCGCCGCCATCTCCAGGGTTTGTCGGGTGGTAGAGGCCCGGGCGTTGATCTTGAGGTTGTGATTTTCTAGCTGCTTAATTAAATTCACCGACTCGCCAACCAGATCTAAGTCTAGCCGTTCCATCTGTGATTTTTTCTCCAGAAAAAAATTGGCTACTACTCCCGAAAAGCCGCACTCCACGAAAAACTCATTTTGCGCCGCCCGGTCTTGATTCCAGTGGTCTAAGCAAGCGATCAGCTCCTCTAAACAGCTCATCCCTTTGGCCGCGGCCTTACTGTCGCTACTCTTAACGCCAAAGTGGGCCAGCATCCCGCTGCCCTCTTTGCTCTGTATTTGGCCACCGTGCCGCGCAATCAGCTCTTCGGTTCGATTGTGGTACTCGCGAAGCAGCCGGCGCACTTGCCCCGGGCTGGCTTTTGCCGACACCGCCGCAAAATCACAAATGTTTATGTACAACAAAAAAGCCGTACGAATTTCGGGTGCCTTCTTGGCGGCGGAAGCAATACCTGCCGATAATTCGTCTTTCAGAGCGACGGCGGAAAACCGCGAAACAATTTTCTTCGGCGCCCAAAAATAGGCGGCGGCACTGGTGGCGAAAAAGCCCGCGAAGTAGGCGGCTTCGTGGCCCAGGTAAACAAACCGATCAAGGTAGCTAAACTCTAAGTTAAAAACGACCCCGGAACGCAGGCAAAGCGCCAGTGCCATCACGCGCAAGATCAGAACGTTAGACAGAGTCGTAAGCAGTTCAGCTCTACCGGCTTCGGCAGCCGAAAACACCAACAGAGAAATAAAGAACCCGTAGGAGAAGGGCTGAAGCAAAAAGCGCGGCCCTTCCTTAACGTGAACCATCAACACGTAGGTTAAACCAGCCATCAAAATGGCCTCGGTAAAGGTGACCAGCAGAGTGAATTTGGGATTCCACTTTCCGGATCGCACAAAACGGAATCGCAGCGCCGAGGGGAATAAGAAAATGAGCAGCGCAATCAGTAGCGACCCATTTCCCCACTGGGCAGAAAAAAGGCCTCCCACGTAAGCGTAAAGCAGCCCGTAGAAAATTGAGAAATACAGACGGACGGCGGGCAATAATTTTGAATGGGGTTCGACCATAGTTACTCTCCTACCTATCGGTAATTCTTACGGCTTTACCAAGTGGAGGATGATGTTTTTCCTAACTTTTGGCGGGATAGGATTTGACGAACGCAACGCGCCGCGCCAGCTTCTTGTGATCACACCAGGCACTTAGTTTTTACGGGGAGGTTTTAAGTGAAGAAGTGGTTATATTTACTAACGTTCGTCAGTATCGGTGGTGCGGCGAAACTGGCGGCGGTTACGGGACGAGACTGCTTTGCCAGCTTACCGGCGGCGGTATCCGACAGCGTTAGGCTCTCCTATTTTTGTGCTAGCTACGAAACCTGCCGAGAACAATTCAATCGAACGGCGCAAGCCTTCATCGATAAGCTTCCCGCGGCTGAGCGCGCCAAAGCACAAGTCGGAAAGTGGAAAATACCCAGCAAAGTCGACGATTCCCTCTATACGGATTGGCTCTTTCTTCCGGCTCGCAAAGAGCCTAAGAGTTTGGTCGTGGTGACCTCGGGGGTACACGGCGTCGAAGGCTTCATGGGCAGCGCGATTCAAAAGTACCTGCTCGAAGAGCTTCTCCCCGGATTCGATCGTGACACCACCGGAGTGATTCTTGTCCATGCGATTAATCCTTACGGCTTTAAGTACTTGCGCCGGGTTTCTGAAAACAACGTCGACTTGAACCGTAACTTCGACACCAATCGCGAGTTATTTAACTTGCGCAACCCGGCTTACGCTAATCTCAACGGCTTGTTAAATCCGGTTTCTCCGGTGCGTTATGACTATGCTGGCGGCGCCAGTTTTTTGCTGAGCGCCGTTCAGTTGCTGGCTAAAGAAAAGGTCGCTTCGATTCGCAACGCGGCCCTGCAAGGTCAATACGACTTTCCCCTCGGTATCTACTACGGCGGAAAAGACTTTGAACCGCACAAAGATCTCTTTGAGAAATTTATGGACGAAAAGGCTGAGCCCTACGGATCAGTGATGCATCTAGACGTGCATACGGGTTACGGCAGCAAAGCTCATTTGCACCTTTTTCCAAGTGAAGTAAAAGACGCGACCATCCGGGCCGCGATGCTTAAAGTCTTTGCCGGTTATAAAATTGATGAAGGCAGTGGCGACGATTTTTATGCAAGTTTTGGCGACATCGCGATTTACACCATGAAGCGAATGCGGCAGCTCAATAAAAAGGTGGTCCCGATGACGCTTGAGTACGGCACCAACGATAACCAGGGAATTTTGGGCGGTGTGCAATCGCTTCGCCTCTCAATTTTAGAAAACCAATTCGCCCACTTCGGCGCCACTACGCCGGCCCGAGCCCAGCGACTTAAGGAGGATTACCTTGAGCTCTTTTTCCCAAAATCGCCCAGTTGGCGCCTAAGTACGATGAAAGCCACGGCGCAATGGCTGCCGATATTCATGGATCGCTTTAGTAAATTGGATTGAAAAAAGTCGTAAGACGGTAAATTTTTTACGACTTTCCCTGTTAACGTTTCGCGTTAGGCAGGTTTGACGGCATGGCGTGGCGGCAGCACTTTCCTCGTGAACACAATTCATGGGGAGAATCACAATGAAGCCATTTATCTTTTTGCTGACCTGGTTCAGCGTTTCCATTGGCACGGCCGCCACCGCACCAAATCGGCTGGCCTATTTCTGCGACAGTTACGACGCTTGCCGAAGCCAATTTCGCGATTCAGTAAAAACGCTGATCGCAAAATTGCCAAAATCCGAATCAAGTGTGCAAACCGGAAACTGGAAAGTTCCGAGCCAAATCGATAATGACCTCTCTACGGATTGGGTATTTCTTCCCGCCCTAAAACAGACCAAAAGTTTAATCCTGGTCACCTCCGGCACCCATGGCGTGGAAGGCTTTATGGGCAGCGCCGTGCAAAAATATATGATCGAAGAGGTGCTGCCGACATTTAATCGCGACACCACCGGGGTGATATTGGTCCACGCGATTAATCCCTACGGCTTTAAATACCTGCGCCGGGTTTCGGAAAACAACGTCGACTTGAATCGCAACTTCGACATCGATCGCGAATTATTTAAATTTCACAATGCCGGCTACACCAAGCTAAATTACCTGTTAAATCCAGCCTACGCTGCACGCTACAGCTACCTAAGCGGCGCGGCCTTTTTAGCGCGCGTGGGTAAACTCTTGGCCACGGAAAAAATGTCGGTTTTGCGCACCGCCACCCTACAGGGCCAGTACGAATACCCTTTGGGAATTTACTTCGGCGGTAAAGACTTTGAACCACAAAAAGATCTGGTCGAAAAATTTATGGACGATAAGGCTGGTCCCTATCAATCGGTGATGCACCTAGATCTGCACACCGGTTACGGCACTAAAGCCTTCATGCACTTGTTTCCCAGTGTAGTAAAAGACGTCCCCACTCGGGCCGCAATGCTCAAAGTCTTCGCGGGCTATCAGATTGACGAGGGAGGAAGTGAAGACTTTTACGAAACCTTCGGCGACTTCTCTGCCTACACGATGAAGCGAATGCTGCAGCTCAAGAAAAAAGTGGTTCCCATGGTGCTTGAATATGGCACTAACGACAATCAAGGCACCCGCGGCGGGGTAGAATCTTTGCGCATGTCCATTGTAGAAAACCAGCTTCAGCACCACGGCGCGGTGAGCCGAGACAAAGCTGGGCAAATCAAAGCCGACTTTCTTGAGCTCTATTACCCTAAGTCTAAGCAGTGGCGGCTGACCACGATGAACACCACGGCTAAGTGGCTGCCGGTGTTCATGAATCGCTTCAGTAAATTAGATTAAGCCCTTATTCTCAAACCACTCTTAGAGGCGCGGCATTGGCCCGTAGGTCAATGCCGCCATTCTTTTTTTAGAGTAGTAACCCTCGAGAAACTCGCGGGCCAGATACGAAGACTTCACCTGCCACTTATCCACATTTACGGTCAATGCGGCGATGGCAATTCGCGAGGAAGGGAATAGCCCGTAGCCGACAAACCAATCGCATTTACCGCGCGGAGAAAGTGACGTAAGCGACCCGGTTTTCCCCCCCACTTCAATTCCGGCCTTTTGAAACCTCGGCAAAGCGCCCCGAAAACTTTTTCGGGCGGTGCCATTGCGAACGGTTTCGCGCATGAGCTCACGCAACTGGGCCGCGGTGCTAGGGTGCATCGAAGCCGCAAACTCGGTCGGCGAGGCCTCGTAGATCACTTTCCCATCTGGCGCCTTTAGCGTTTGTACCAAATGTGGCTCGATCATAACGCCGTCGTTAGTTACCGCCGCGCTTATCAGCGCACCGTGCAACGGGCTTAACGAAGTGTCGCGATCAAAGCCCGAGGCCAATTCCGCCATGTGAAATGGATCTTCTTTTGAAACTCTCACCGCCTTAGATTCAAAGGGAATGTCCAACGCCAGAGCGTCGGTAAACAAAAATTTGCCAGCATAATTCTCGAGCTCGGACGGCTTCAAAACAAACACCCCGATTTTTCCAAACACGGTGTTTACGCTGCGCGCAAAAGCCTCTTTAATGGACATCAACCGTTCGCCATAACTGCGCGATTTCAAAACCTGATTACGGTACAGGGTGGTGTTTCGCCCACCGTAAGAGATAGTGGAATGGGGGGCCAGCCGCGACTGATCCATGGCGGCCGCCGCGGTTACGATCTTAAAAATGGAAGCGGCGGGGAAAACCGCCTTAAGTGCCAAATTGCCAATTTCGTTGGGCTTGCGGGTGTAGCTTACCAACGACAAAATCTTTCCGCTGCTGGCATCGATGGCGGCAAAGGCGCCGTAATCTGGATTGTATTTCTTAAAGAGCTTTTCCATATGGGCTTGGGCTTCGGCGTCGAAAGTGTAGGTCACCGACGCTGGTTTACCACTTACCACGATTTCTGCCGGAAACTCGCCGAGGTTAATCTGGCTATTGAGCGCGGCCGCGATTGCCTTGCGCTGCGTTTGCAGTGGAGTCTGCAGATGAGCAACCGGCTCGGCCGGCCCCATCACCGCCTTCTTGGCGGGGAAAAAAAAAGCGTAGCCCACGTAGAGGATGCCCGCGGCCACTAGAACTTTTCGGCCCCACTTACGACGAGGCTTCGGATTGAGACCGGGCGCAAGTTCACCCTGGGCCGGAGCGCTACGGTTTTGTATAGAGCGCAGGACCGAAAGGTGATTTAAGCCGTTACTCTGGTCTTTCGAGAACAGAATCTACCCCCTACAATGAATTGCAGTGAAACTACGTTTAAGTCCAAAATTACTCAGGGCGGTGTATGCGCAAGGCTACTTTCCGATGCCCCACCCCGAAACCCAAGAGTTAGAATGGTTTCGGCCCGACCCCAGAGCCATTCTGCCACTCGACGGGTTTCATGTCTCGAAGAGTTTGCGTCGTCGGTTGAAAAAAAATGAATTTGTCGCGACTTACGATCAACAATTTCGCAAAGTGATGGAGCACTGCGCGGCGCGTGAAGAGACTTGGATCAACACTGAGTTTCTTAATGCCTACACTCTTTTGCACGAACAGGGCGACGCCCACTCCGTTGAAGTGTGGAAAGGGGATACGCTAGCCGGCGGGGTTTATGGAGTTAGTCTAGGCGGCGCCTTTTTTGCGGAATCAAAATTTCACACCGAGACTGACGGCAGCAAAGCCGCACTCTATTTTCTCACCACTAAGTTGCGATCGCTAAATTACGATCTCCTTGAGGTCCAGTTTCTCACCCCCCACCTAGAATCTTTGGGCGCAATTGAAATTCCGGGAGAGACCTACGACGAGATGCTAGCGTTAGCCTTAAAAAAACAGCCCACCGCCAACTGGCGCTAAAAGGTGCCCATCTACTTTCCAGCTGAAAAGGTCGCGGGTGCAGAGGCATCGAGCTCTCCCTTTTGCGCCGCGATCAAAAACTCAGCCACTTCGCGGAAGGCGCCCCGTCCCCCCTCTTTCTGGCAAACGTAATGAACCACATCCCTCACCTGCGAAAACCCATCCCGGGGGCAAGCGGTGAAGCCAACTAAGGCCATGGCCCCTAAGTCGTTCACGTCGTCACCCAGGTAGGCCAGCTCAAAAAGCTGAAGGCCACGACGCTTGGCGATGGCCGCGACTAAAGGCGCTTTTGGATTGGCGCCGAGGTGCAGCTCTTCTATTTTTAATCGTTCGGCGCGCCGGCGTACCGATTCTGATTTTTCACCGGTGATGATGCCGGTTTCGATGCCGGCCAGCTCCCTTAACCGAACCACCCCCATGCCGTCGGGAATATGAAACCGCTTCATTGCCTCGCCCTGGTCTGAGTAGTAGACGCCACCATCGGTTAGCACGCCGTCGACATCAGTTAGCAGCAACTTAATTTTGGCCGCCCGCGTACGCAGAGCCCCTACGTTATTTGGCAAATTCATTTTCACCGTCCCAAGGATCTCTGGGCGGCTTGGGGGGAGTCTCTTTTCCCGCCGGAGTTTCTACAGTTGGCTTCGCTTTTTCTGCCCCGCCCGGCTCAGCTTTTTGGATCACGGCGGGTTTTTCCGGCGCGCAGCCTTTGAGGCTTAACACCATGCTGCCCCCTATCGACACCGCCACGATGGCGCAGCTATAGCCAGCAATCTTGAGCCAACGCCTCATCGGTGACTGCACTGAAACCGGAACAAACGGGGCAGGAAATGGCGATCGCGGATTCAAGTCCATGTGGCCCGAGGCCACGTGCACGAACATACGAACCCAAAGTTCTCGCAAACTGGGGTCAAAGTGAGAGTGACTCGATAAAAAGCGCGCCAAGCTGCGGTGCTTTTCCAAAAAAAATGCCGCGACTCTAAGGGCGTCGATAGAAATTTCATCGTCATTGGCGTCACGATTACGAATGGCCTGCTGCCCCATGATGCAGGCCTTAATGGCGTGCTGTACATTTAAAAAAGTGCTGATTAATCTTTGCCGTTCTTGCGCGGCCGTCACGCGCTCGGTTGTATACAAAGTTGCGTTATCGCCACCCAATTTTGCCGTTTCGACCTTAGCCTCGATCTCTAGATCGGTGTCCCGGACCTTTTCCGCCCGTTGATTCAGCAGCTCATAAACGGCATCGACCCAAGAGTAAGCCACCGAAAAATCGGCCTGCTGACGACGCTTAGACGCCGAAGAAGACCCCTCGGTTTCACTATCCCAAGCGTCGGCTTTTTTTTCCGCTTCGCCCTCGTTTTTTTTCTCTTTATCATTGGCGCGCGGCACCGCACGCACTTTGCTCCAGTCAATCTTGGTGGATTCCTCACCCAAGTAATTTTGAATCTGGACCAACAAAAAAGCGATGGGTTCGGTGTCAAGCGGTTCGCTCGCCGGCTGTTTGTCACGGCGGCGACTGCCGCCCTCCTCTTCGGCCTCGAACCACGGATCCAAAGGATCTTCATCTTTCTTCTTTTTCTTTGGGTCCTTGTCTTTACCTTCTTTTTCGGTCGGGTCGTCGGCCCAACCGGATTTGGGCTTCTCTGACGAGGCAACCGATCCCGTACCGGTCTTCTTGAGTCGCTCGACGATGGGCCCCAAGGCGGCACCAATAAGCTCTTCGTACTTAGGATCTTTGGCCACCACGCGAGTAAGCAGATTGGCGCCCGCGCTCGCGGCAGATTTTTTTAAGATCCCTTCCACTTCGGCAAGCGTTCGGTCGGCGGCTTTAACGTTCCACTCCCGCACCATGGCCTCCAGACCGACCGGCCTCGACTCTTCGTACAACGCCGACAAAATCGGCTGACTCAATGCCTGCGCGGCAAGCAAGGGATCCTCAAGTTCGGAAATGGGCCGCCCTACGGCCAAGGGCACGCAGAGGTAGGGGTGATAAATCTCAGCATTTCCAACCAACCCATTTTCAACGACGTGCCGCACGTAGGGGTGGTCGTTCAAACGCCATTGCATGGCTTGACGGGCTAAGTTGTAACTCTCCAGCGGACGTTCTTGGTCGGTACAGGCCACGTCGTGCAACAGTTTTTTGAGCAGAACCGCCGCCCGGTAATTGCGAAAATAACTGGTGAGCACTTCGGCCAGATCGTGTTCTAACGAAATAAGGGCGTTCAAATGCACAGTAAAAGTGGATCTTCGGGAAGTATCGCGAAAAGCATACGACAGTCTGGTCAACTGAGCGATGGTTCGCGAATCCAACGGCTGGTGATCAGAGGCGGCCAACGCCATCAACACCTCTTTCGAAACGGTTTGCCAGCTCGGCACTCGCCTAACTAAATTGTGGGCCGCGCGAACGATGGCAAAAAATCGCGCTTTAGCCTTCGCCTGAAAGGTTTGCGGCATTTCCTCCGAAGGGGCATCCTGATCAATTTTTTCTTGCATCACGAGGGCGATGATCTTCCAGCGGAGGTCATCGACCTCATTGGAAACTCCAAGAATCGACAAGGCGTCTTGGTAGTGTTCAAGCACAAAGTCGGTGAGCGGCTTAACCTCTTTACGTTCGAGAACCTTTGAAATTACCGTAACCACTTGGCGAACGGTTTCGGGTTGGAAACTGGGGTCCTCTTTTTGTTGGGTACGCTCGAGTTCCCACAGCTGTTCTTCCAAGGCGCGGCCCACCAAAATGGTGCGGCGGGATCGCGCCTCGAGATCGGTCAAAAAGTGGAGGGGCACTCTTTGATCATTTCCCAACAAAACTCTCAGACGATTGCGGTGCAAAAGCATTTGGGTGGGCGGGGTTCGCAGCACCCCGGTATCATTCTGGGTGACCCCGACGTAGGCCGTATTGACCAGAAACAGGGCTGCTTCACGCGCGATGGTCTCGCGATCCACTACCGGACCGGCCATGGTGGCACTAGCTACGGCAGAGGTGCGCAGGGAAGATGGGGTTTCCCCCGTCGAAGGGGCGCCGCGCCTGGCAAGCAACGCTTCTCCTACCTTAATTAATTCGTTGGGGCAGACATCTTCTACGACGGCGGCCAAGCCAGATTGACTAAAAGCCAGAAAAAAGAAAAACGCGGTAAACCGCAGCGCTTGCCACATAAAACCCCCTCGAAAACCCCGACATCATAAAAGCGATCTCCCTAACGCATTACGGCAACTGCGTAACTTTTACAATTTTTTTCGTCTAGGGAGCGGCCACCGCTCTTAGGTTGGGAAGTGCCCGACGCCAGGCCTGAACCGCCACCACCACGAAACAGGTAAAGATCAAGAGCGTCAGGGCAATGTCTACCGCGCCACGCAGCCGATCGGCGGCAGAGGCGGCGTTAAGCAGCGGCACAAACTGATCGTTCACTAATGATACGGCCCCGCTAGTGGTGGTAAGTAAAACGAAGAGCATGGGGAGAAAAGTCACCAAGGCGTACTTGCCTTTCCCGCTATTCAACAACCACACCGTTCCGAAAAGCAGGGCCATCACCGCCAGCAGTTGATTGGCAATTCCAAACATGGGCCAGATGGTGGCTACGTTTCCGGTATAAATCAGTAGGCCCCAAGCCGTGACCGTGAGCGCCGAAGTAAAAATCGTTCCGCCCACGTGATCAGGTTTTCCAAACGGTGCATGGAGTTTGCCCAGATACTCTTGAAAAACAAAACGGGCGATGCGCGTTCCCGTATCAATGGTCGTGAGGATAAAAAGCGCCTCAAACATGATCGCAAAATGGTACCAGTACGACAGCCAGCCGCGCAGCCCGGGCAAGGCGCTAAAAATTTTTGCCATGCCCACGGCCAGCGACACCGCACCGCCAGTGCGTCCGGCCACCTTCTCCTTCACTTCTGCTTCGAGCACCGGCAACTCCTCGACGTGATAACCCATCAGCTGCAGCCCCTGAAACTTTTCGGGCGACACGTTAATGGCGAAGTAGTCGCCGGGGTTTAAGCTGGCCACCGCAATCAGCGCCACGACCCCCACCAGCCCTTCGATCAACATGGCTCCGTAGCCAATGGGGCGGCAGTGGCTTTCGAGGCTGATCATTTTAGGCGTCGTGCCCGACGCCACCAAGGCGTGAAAGCCCGACACCGCCCCGCACATGATGGTGATAAATACGTAGGGAAACACTTTGCCCGAAAGGATCGGTCCGCCGCCATTTACAAATTCGGTCACCGCCGGCATTTGCAGATGGGGATTGACCACCATCACGCCCACGACCAGCAGCCCAATGGTGCCAATTTTCAGAAAAGAAGAGAGGTAGTCGCGCGGACAAAGCAAAACCCAAACCGGCAACACCGACGCCGTAAACCCGTAAATCGCCATGGCTAAAGTGAGCTCACCACGCCCCAGCAAAAAATAGTGAGCATAATTCGACTCCGCCACCCACCGCCCACCCCACACCGCGAATAACAGCATCACTCCGCCGATCAGCGTGGCCTCACCAATTTTCCCTTTGCGAAAGCCGTACATGTAGGCGCTCATAAACAGCGCAATGGGAATGGTCATCGAGATCGTAAAAACGCCCCACGCACTTTCGGTCAGCGCATTCACCACCACGATGCCCAACCCGGCCAAGGCGATAAGCAGCACGAACAAAACGCCGAGTCCGGCGGCAAACCCTGCCGCGGGCCCCATTTCGTCGGCAATCATCTGGGCAAGCGATCTTCCGTTTTTGCGTACCGACGCCGACAGCACGATAAAATCTTGAACCGCCCCCGCTAAAACCACGCCCACCACGAGCCAAAGCAACCCCGGCAAATAACCAAACTGCGCGGCCAGCACCGGCCCAATCAACGGCCCGGCCCCCGATATCGCCGCAAAGTGATGGCCGAAGAGCACCCCACGGTGGGTGGGGTGAAAATTGTGCCCATCTTTCTGGGTGTGGGCGGCGGTGGGCCGTTTATCGTCGAGACCGACTACCGTTTTCGCTAAAAAAAGCGAGTAGTAGCGGTAAGCAATGGCCAGTACACAAAGAACCCCAATAATTAGCGGCAGCGCCGGCATAAACCCTCTCCACGTGAATTTGAGCCTAGCTTTGTAACTCTAAAGCCTAAGCGCTGTCGAACGTTTGCACAGATGTATGCCGTGGAATGTTGCTCAGCCGTGTTCTCCCGGTTTTGCGCAGCATACAAGCAGTTGGCACCACCCTTGCTCTAACCTGTCGTGAGTTTAGGTCGAGGAGGACCAGATGAAAGCATTGTGGTTTAGTGGTTTAATAGCCGTAACGTTGTTGATGGGTTGTGGATCGGGAAATCCCGTAATTGAATCACCCGCCGATGGCCAACAGTTTAGCATTAGAGATACCCCGGCAATTCAAGTGACGATCGCCAATCAAGACTATCAAAACGTCTCGATCAGCTTTCGCGGCACCGAAGCCGTGCCTGAGTTTCAATGGCAGAATGCGGTCAATGCCCCGGCCACGGCCTACAAGGTGAATCAAGCCGGTGGGTTTGGAACCTGCACGGCACAGCGGCCTTGCACCGTGTTCATCATCGCCACCAAGGGCGATCATAAAGACTTTCGTACGATCACCTTTGTTCCTTAATTGTCGGCTACCTTAAACTGCGAAAAGGGGATTTTTTTCAAAGCCCATATTTATATTGCAGGTACTCATAGACTGCCGTTTCAGAAACCGCTGCGGTGTAAATGAGCATCTCGGCAAACTCCATGAAGTCGACGCCAGTTTGCCCCGTTATTGGCCCAACCGAGATGATACCGCCCGCGACAGAAATACTCGTGTTTGCGGTGGTGGCTTTGGTTACGTTTCCGTTCACCGTAAGTTGCAGTCCGTCCGTACCACTTGTGCCATCCCACTTCCCAGATAACACTGTCCACCCCAGCTCTTTTCCAGCGTCGTAATTAATTGTTGTAGAAGCACCGCTGTTGCCAAGCAGACGGTAAGTGTATGTCGCTGTGGTGTCTGGCCACAACAGGGTCGAACCGTGTCCGGTCGGCAAGCATGCGGAAAACACACCGAGGCACATCGCGCTGCCATTCAATGCTTTTGAGCGTTTAACCACCAGAAAAATTTGGTGAGCCCCCCCTAAGGCTACGCCGGCATCTGAACGTTCGTACTTAAAACCAGAGTAGAGTTCTACCGAAGCACTCCCTCTCGGCGCCGAGGCGGTGCGAAAACGGACGGAATTAGTGTTGGCCAAAAGAATCCCGGTTTGCATATCCGAATTTGAACCGCCGCTGCCACTATTTTTGAGCCGATTGCTGTCGGGCAAATCTGCCCCATCAGTTATCTGGCCCAAGAACTGAGAGGCGCGGTACCAATACTGAAGTAGCCCGCCGTACGCAGCCGGAGTAAATAATTTGGCGGTCACCCGCGCCGTCCGATTATCGAAATCGGTAACTTCAATCGTGTTAGGCAACGGCGGGCCGCCGGCCGCGGTCACTAACCCGGTTTCTCTGTCCACCGAAGCAAACGCACCTGCGCCTTCGCTGATCACTCTGTATTTAAACGGCGCGGTCCCTCCCCTTGGTTTCAGCTGATACTTGTCACCGTTGGACAGGC
The DNA here is from genome assembly GCA_043718025.1 of Pseudomonadota bacterium. Taxonomy (GTDB): domain Bacteria; phylum Bdellovibrionota; class FAC87; order UBA2466; family UBA2466; genus JBGSST01. The sequence continues at coordinate 12,835 of JAYSWN010000232.1, read as the reverse complement.
CAATTGGAAAATCAGAGAGCACGAAGTCGTTACCGCCGGAACCCGGGGGAGGGTAGCAGTCTTTTAAATTGTAAGCGCTGCCCGCCTTATAGCTTGCGGTGACGTCGATATTGTTGGCTTGATAAACGTCGGTCACGGCGCGGCCCACCTCGTACAAGCCGCTAATCTTTTCCGACAACGCGCCCGATCTATTTTGGGCCAGCAATTTTCCCAAGTCCTCTTCGGGGCAGCCGCCCTCAGTTTGCACCCCAATGATCTGAAAGACACGAGACTTGCCGGGTGAGACTTTTATCGGAAAGGCGATTTCGTTTTTTGATCCAGTTGAGCCCGATGACGAACCCAGCGCTTGTAGTGATGAGGTCAAGCCCGGATAGGCGCACGTTTTTCCGGCGGCCACCGTTTGCCAGTCGGCAACAAAACTAGAATCGACCGACGGAATCCCCTCCCCCACCACGTTCAATCCAAAACACTTAAAGTCGGTCACCAATTCGGGGCCGCCGCGAATGAGTCGCAAAGAGACGGTGCCTTTCGGGGGCGAAAAACTGCAACCCCAAATCGTTGCCAGAAAAACCGCTAAAAAAAACCAAAAGTATTTTTGCACGCCAGCCGGATTTTACCGCAACTCAGTGATTAAACATGACTCGCCGCGCACGCTTTACTCGTTGTCGGCAACGTTTTCTCGTGCTCAGATCTCACGAAAGGGAGGCAACCACATGCCCAAACCGCACGGTACCCCGCCCCTGGTTATGACGCTGCTTTTCACCACGTTATTTTTGACCACCGGGGCCGGAGCCATCCCGATTAAGGTGAGCGAGGCACCCGAAAATCTTCTGGCCAACACCCTTCACACCATCTCCAGCACGAAAAATAAACTGAGAATCAATATCTACGAAATGAAGTCACCCGAGATTGCCGACGCCGTCATAAAAAAAATTGAAGCCGGAGTGGACGTTCATATTCTGATGGAAGGTCAACCGGTGGGAGGGATGAGTGACGCCTCCCTAGAAATTAAAAACCAAATCGTAGCCGCCATGAAATCTAATACGGCGAGTCCACAATGCCGCTTTTCGCTGATGGAGGCCCCCGATGCCGCACGAAGCCAACTCGATAAGAACCGGCGCTTTGCCTTCAATCACGCCAAATACATGATCGTCGACGACGAAATAGTTTCGGTTGGATCCGAAAACTTTTCGTCTTCGGACCAAAACTCAAAAAAGAAAAACCGCGGCTGGCAAATCGTGGCCAAAGAAGCCGAGGCGGTCGCTTACTATGCAAAAATTTTTGCCGCCGACGCCGATCGCAAAGCAGCGGATATTAAGGAGCTCGTAAACGAAAGCCTGTTTTCGAAAGTGGCCGCGCTGTATCGCTTTACCGGCACCACCCCGTGGGTGGCTCAGACCAATCGGTTTACGGTGGAAGACGAAGGGCCGATGAATTTCGAAGCCCAGGGGTTAGAATACGTAACCTCTCCCGATACTAGCCTGAGCGGACTCAAAAAATTTCTAAACACGGCGCAGACTTCGCTCGATCTTGAGCTGATGACTTTCTCTCCGCGCTGGGGAAATTCGCCCGAAGAGTCGCCCCTGCTCAGCGAGGTGATGGCCGCCGCCCGCCGTGGCGTGACGGTGCGAGTGCTCTTAAACGACGAACGCGTTTTTGGCGGCGGCGGGGCAACTACCCTAGACAGTGAGTCGAAGAACGTTGTCACCGTAGAGCTTCTTAATGAGCTGGCTGAGTCAGAGGATCTTAAACTGGAAGGGCGAATCGCCGACGTTAAGGCCATGGGCGTGAGTTATATCCATAATAAGGGGGCCATCGCCGACAGATCGCGGGTTTTAGTGAGCTCGATCAATTGGAACCAGAACTCGGTTGAGCGCAATCGAGAAGCCGGCGTGGTGATCGATAGCGCCGAGGTGGGGCAACACTACCTCTCGCTTTTCGACCAAGACTGGCAGGCCAGCGAACCCGAAGTTGACGCTTCAGGGCTTTGAGGAGTAAGGCCAAGCTATGAACTTAGGACTACCTGAACTTGTGGTTATCTTTGCCGTCGCGCTTCTGGTCTTTGGGCCACGGCGCTTGCCCGAATTGGCGAAGGGCATGGGTAAGGGTATTCGCGATTTCAAAAAGGCCCTGAGTGGCGAGGATGAGGCCCCCAAAGATATCTCCGGAGTGACCACGCCGCACAACACAACCATCCCTGCAGGATCCCAAGCGGATATGAGCAAACCCGAAAGCATTAAGAGCAAAGAGCCGGTCTAAAAGATCACCCTAAAAGTTAGACGCTGGGCGTCCTCTCAGCTGCCGACATAAACTCTCACTATGCGACTCGCTGCGGCGAACAGTTTACTGGGATCCTTCAACGATTCCGATAAGACACCGTGGCAAAAACTCGTCTACAACGCCTGATTTCCCCCATCCGAGGTGCGATTGATCGCGCCTTCACGGGCGGAGCCATTCCCGAAAAAAAGCGAAACAGTCTTTATAAGTCGCTAGTTTATTTGCTAATGGGCGAACCACACATCCTCCCCGACTTGCGGGACTTTTGCCTGAAAGCAAAACGCGAAAAGTCGTTGGTTAATCTTTTTCTATCATTGGGTACCCGGATCAAACTTCCGCAGGCCATCTATGCGCGCATTGCCGAATCGGCCTCGATGACCCAAGTGCTAAAGTCGTGGCGCATCACCAAGGGAGATATTCGTCTGGTGAACCAGATCATTCGCCAAGCCGAAATCAATCCGTACGACGAGCATCACCTGTTATTGCGCCGCCATTACTCCCGCAGTGATTTTGATTGGCTGGCCGAGGTTGAACTCCGACACGAAAGCTTAGAAGTGGTGATTCAAAACCAAGCGCTGGAAGACATGCTGCTGGGTGCCTTTGAAACCTACCGCGTTCCTAAATCTAAAAAAGAGCCGTTTTCCGAAGTCTTTGGTTTGGTGCTGGGCATGACCACTTCAGCACGATCGATCAAGCGGGGCGAAGGCACGCACACCCGCAACTTTGTGCACGTAGAAAAAGCGGTGCCGCAAATTCGGGCTAAGTCGAGCTCGAGTTCGGTCACGCCGAGTGCCCATAGCTTAAACGCGCTAGTGGAAGCGTCGGGATCGCTCTTTCCCCAACTTGAAATTATTGGTGACTACCATTCGCACCCCTACCGCAATTATCTCGAATTAAAAAAGATGAAGGGCTGGTACGCCTCGCACGAAGATGCGGTGAGCTCAGCGTCCTTATCGCGCGACCTGGTGGCAAGAAAAGACCGCCCACACCATATGAAAGTTTCGCTCGTCATCGCCATTGCCGAAGGGCGCGGCAACGCGATTCCGGAAGAGATGAAAGATAAAAAAAATCTGCACCACCTTAAAATCGGCGGCTGCCACGTAATTGTTACGGCCTACCGCATCCTCTCCAACGGCGTAATGACCACCCACAATCTGGTGCTCCGCCTTCCCTACCAACTGCGTAAAGCGGCCTAAAACAATTTAGTCACAGGTTAATTGCCATCACGTCTGTATAGGCAGAAGCATTCCTGTTCCCCTCCATAAGACCCTTCGGGCTTAGCGATAAGCCCGAGGGTTTTATCCCCCGCTTAAGAGCCAATTTACTGTGGGTATTTCTGCAAGATCGCCTGCGCCACCGATGAGATCCGCTTGTCTTCTTGATGCGCCATCTCCCGCAGCGTCTTAATTGCACTTTGCCGCAACGCGGGGTTGGAGTTGGCGTCCATCAGATAGCGCTCCAATGACTTCATTGCCACGGTCTGCGGATAAACCAGAGTACGCTCACTCATCACTTGCTCCGGACTATCTTGCCCTTGGTGTACGCCTGTGCCTTCGCCCAGTGGGTCGGCACGGCGGCAATCACTCATTCCCAGGCAAGGAGCTTCCTTTGCCACGCCCGCAATGAACTTTAGGTCGGCTTCAGTTTTTATCTCGCGGCCGAGTAAAAAAACCAGCGTGCCGCGCTCATTCAGTTTTTCGCGGGAGACGGTGCTGTATTTCAATTCGAGCGAACGCTTTAGCTCCGGGCTCATCTGACGAAACTCGGTGTCCAGCCGCAGATCGTTGTCATTTTTCAAATCAAGAATCTCGTCTAAAATTTGAATTCGCTTTTTATCGCGCGAGGGCAAGGCTTCGTTTTGTACTTTCAATATTTCCATTCCACGCGAAGGAACGGGGGCCGTCGAGGCTAGCTGCGAATCGGAACGCTTTTCCACCTGGTAGTTGAGGCGAGACTGGTGCCCCAAGTCTGACGGTTGTCCCCGCCAGACTTGGAGCCCAAGAACGACTACGATCAAAACCGCTAGTATGCCTAAATGACGAGCTTTCATCGTTTAGGTCTAACAATTAGCGAGCGTCGGAGTAAAGGTCAGCTTTGATTGCGGCCAAAGCCTCTGCGCTGGTGATGCGACCAAGGTGATCGTCAGCATAAATGCCGGCATCCATTTTCACTTTGTCCGAGCAGTTCGAGCAGAACTTGTTGATGTTTTTCAACAGGATTAAAGAGGAACCATAAGATCCCAGTGGCGTGATGTCGCAAGCCGCTTCGCCCGCCAATTTAGCGCCGGTCCAGATGCTTTTCATGTCTTCGCCCTTGGCGTTCTTAAACGGGGTTGGGCAGCGGGCGTGCGACCAATTTCCATTGTCCGTCTCGGTATGACGAGCTTCGTGGTAGGTCACCATCATCTTCGCGATTTGCGGATGATCGATGTCGGTATAGTTTTTGGTGAACCAGATCTTGGAAGAGCCTAGAAAAGGAATCACGCAAGCCACCGCGGTAGCGCTTCCACAGGTGTGCAGGCCGATGTAGGTCACGCGCGATTCGAACCACTCGCCGTAAGCTTTGCCATCCACTTCGCCAAAGATCTCTTTGTGAATCGCCGAAGTCTGCGATCCTTGAATTTCTTTCATGAATTGCAAATCACGGGTGACCTGCGTTTTCACTTTCTCCGGAACGTTTTCGCCAAATTCGTACCCAAACGAAAAGGTGGAACAAACCACCGCCAATAGTGCAATGAATTTCATGGAACCCCCCAATGGATCAGTCATGCCCCGATTAGGCAGACACGACAATGAAACGGCCAAGTGCTTGTTAACAAACGATTTTTGACATGGTGATCCATTGATCTTTAGACGCGTAAAGTCAGGTTTGGGGTGGCAACAAAAGCAGGGGAGGAGACTTACATAGAGTTGTTTCGGGGGCGCTGAAGGCAGATCCTGTCGGCATCCGTTCCGAGGTCACTCTTAAGGTGTTGTGAAGTGTACTCGCGAAGTTTACCCACATTCGCTTGCGGATCGGCACAAAGGCAGTCGTACATTTGCATGTGCTGAACCATATTCCGATGCTCGGTAAAATCACCGCACGGCTTAAATTTTGCGAAGAGGCAATAAAACTGCGGTAGTACCGGTTTCAAAATGTAACGATTGTAGTGCGACTCACAGAGGCCATATTTCACGTCGACCAACTGAAACACGCCATTAAAACCAAGCGTAATTAGCCCCAGCATTACGAGGGTGAAGGTGACGGCGCGGAATCCAAAGCTGTTCATAGGATTTGTGGAGAGATCTTATTGTTTCACCTTGCGGCAACCTAAGCAATGGGGGGCATCGGGAGACTGTGCTATTCTATGGGGGTGAAACACGTCCTAATTGTTGATGACGATGTCAATATTCAGGAGCTTCTTTCCACTTACCTGAAGCATGCGGGCTATGGCGTCATTCTGTCGTCTGATGGTCGCGACGCATTAAAGCAGTGTGTCATTCGCAAGCCTGATGCCATTTTGATGGACTTTCGCATGCCACGTCTGGATGGGCTCAATGCGCTAGATTTAATGACCCTTACCTCAATGGGCAAACGCATTCCCATATTGATGATGTCGGGCATGGCCAGCGCCGAAGTGATCGAAACGTGCAAACGGCTCGGCGCCAGCGATTTTTTAGTGAAGCCATTCAACCCCGACGAGCTGTTAAAAAAGATCGACTACTTCATCAATAACGGCCCAAAATTACAAACCTTTGCCCCCGCGCCCAGGCAACCAACCGCTCCGCCGCCGGTGAAGCAAGTGCCTGCGCCCGCGGCCCCTGCCCCTGTCGCAGATCTTTCTCCCGCTTTTGAATTTACTGAGCCGGCGAGCCAAACCATTCCCGAAATGGCGTCACTCGCTCCCCCCCCCGAGGCCATTGCCGAAGCCATCATCGAGGTGCCGGCCACGGCTTCGCCGAATGATCTTCTTACCGATTTAATGATGGCGGGAGCAACCAACGACCGGCCCGGACCACTAGCTAACTTGTCGTCGATTGATCGGCATTTTGCCCAAATGCTTTATGAATCAAATAACGCCATGCAAAAAGAGTTGGTGATGAAGGCCATCGAAGAGTTTACCCAACGTGCGATTACCCGCCTGGTCGACATTCAAATGGCGTTGCGTGAAGAGCGCTTTGAAGCGGTAGCCGTTCAAGCCCAATCGCTTAAAGAAGAGTCGCTGAGTTTAGGGGCTCATCAGTTTGCGGGATTGTCGGCGGAGCTAGAAGAGTTGGCAAAAAACGGGGCTCCAGAAGGCATTCGTAAAGTCCGCGGCATGCGAGAAGAGTACCAACGCTGCGAGGCCGACTTCGCCATACTGCGCCAAGCGATGGAAAATCCGCCTCAACGCTGATCTTTTTTTCCTAGTCGTCGTACCGTTTCCATTAAGGGCGAAGAGAAGTTTGATGAAGGGGCCGCCTTTTCTTCGACCACCGCAACGGCTTTCGCCGCCGATGCCGGACGACCCTCCGGCGAATTCGCCCGGCCGTTTTGAAGTAAGGTGAATCCAAGCACCAGAAGGGCCCCAAAAAGGTACGGTAGCCAACTGGCCGTCCCCGAATCGGGATTGCCTTCCAAACGTGCCGCCGGAAAATCTAACTTCAATTCTTTTTTTACGTATTGAGGACGGCCCGACATGGCCTTCACTAAACGAATATTCGGTTTAGTCATTTGATCGTCAGATTGAAGCTCACCCACTGCGTCGATCTTAGCGCGCAATTTTTTTCCCATGAGATACCTCCGCCGCCTTGGCGGCCATCAAAAGATGACTTTCTCTCTTATTCTTTCGGAATTCTCTGAATAAGCTTAATAGGGCGTGCGGGGGAAATGGCTTAATGAACACGGCGCTGGCCAGCTCGCGGGTTTCCGGTAGCGAAGCCATTTGCGGGTCGCCAGTCATTAAAACGACGGGCAGATTTGGTCGGTACTTTCGAATTCGCAAAAGCAAATCGAGCCCACTGTCTTTGGGCATCCGAATATCGGTGAGCACGGCATCAAAGGTCTGGTCGAGAACTGACGCCAACGCCACCGCGGCACTGCCTACCGCCCCTACTTCGAAACCTTCACTTCGAAACAGGGTGACCAGGAGATCCCTCACTGACGACTCGTCATCGACGATCAGCACCGAAAAACGTTCAACATCCGACATAAACCAAATCGTAACAGGCTTACCCTCGGCGTAATGTGAAATTTAGGGCACATAGGCTGCGAAATCTCGACAACTAACAAATAAATAAAACACATTAATTTCAGGTGGTTGAGTCGAACAATATTGTAATACAACCCGCCCCTTCAGCCGATAATACTAATGTGGAGGAGTCCAGTGACCTCGCCGAGAATCTTAGTCGTCGAAGACGACCCAACATTTATGCTGCTTCTTAAGACCTCGCTCGAGGGGTTTAATGAGACGTTCCAAGCGGTTGGTGACGGTAATGAAGCGTGGGCGCTGTTGTCCAAACCCCACTCTTTTCAAGTGGTGCTTCTCGACTGGAACCTACCCGGCCTGAGCGGACTAGAGATCTGCCAAAAGGTCCGGGCCCTGCCTACGCACGAGCCACCCTACATCGTGCTACTTACCGGTAACGACCGAAAAGAAGACGTCGTAAAAGGGCTTAAAGCCGGTGCCGACGATTACATGACCAAGCCGTTTCATCGCGAAGAGCTTTCGGCACGGCTCAACGTAGGAAAACGAATCGCTCAGCTACAGCGCACTCTAAGCGCGCGCGTGAAAGAACTTGAGAACGCGCTGAAAAAAGTGACTGAGCTCGAAGGCTTGATCCCCATTTGCGCGTACTGCAAAAAAGTGCGTGACGACAAAAACTACTGGCATCAGGTGGAAGAATACGTAAGCGTGCGTTCAGGCGCGTTGTTCTCTCACGGAGTTTGCCCCATCTGCGCCGAAAAACTTTTAGAAAACTTCAAAAAGAAACAGGCGGCGGGTTGAAAATAATTATCAGCAGAATTTGAAGGCATGATGAAAAAGGATGAGCAAAAAGAGGCATCAATTACCTCGCCCTATGCAAACGCGCCCTCCGTCTTCGCGGATCGGAACATAGAGCCTTCTCACGAAGAAGATTTAAGGGTCTTTCGCCAGCGTCTGGAGCACGATCGCTGCGCCAATTGGATTAAGGGACTGCCCCGCGCGGCAATTAGTAACGCGGTGACCGCCGGTCTTACTCTATTTCTGATCCGCAACGAGCCGGGAGATCTTGTCGCCTACGGTTGGCTTTTCAGCGTTCTGATCTTAAACATAGTGCGTCTCGCCCTGACTCCGGTTATGCAGCGCTGGCTGACTGACGGAAACATCGTGCAAACCAAACATTGGCTTACGAGCACGCTGGTGATCTCGAGTACAATCTGGAGCCTTCCGGCATTGGCTTTCTTTCCCGAACATGACTTTCTACGACAAAGTATTTTGGCGGTGGCGCTGCTTTCGGTAAGTGCCGGCGCCATCATGAGCTACACGGCTTCGCCGCGCATGGCGCTGATCCTGCCTTGCTTTGTTCTGGTTCCGTTTACCATCCGTTGTGGCGCGCAATGGAACGCCATGCCCATCATCTTGGCCCTACTCTGCGTCTTATTTTTGACCCTCATGTTTTTTATGGAGCGCGACTGGAGTAAGTACATCGAGCAAAATCTCCATTTGAGCGTCCACAATGAGCTGCTCAGCAAAAACTGGAAAGCCGCGCACCACGAAGCGGTTAAGGCCATCAATACCCGAGAAAAATTCCTGAGAGAAATGAGTCACGAGATTCGTACTCCGCTCAATGGCATTCAGGGAATGACCAAGTTGCTCCTTGCCCAAGTTGCCCAACAGGGCCTGAACCGGCGAAGCCTAAAGGTGATCGAGGAGTCGTCGGATCGACTTCTACTCCTTATCAATGAGATGTTCGGAGAGTTCGGTGAAAAACCAGAGATCACCGAAGCGGCGGTGGATTCGCTTTTCGTCGTAGACGCCAATACTTACGATGGTGAACCGCGCGGCACGATTTTGATTGTCGAAGACAATCCGGTGAACCAGATGGTGCTAGCCCTACACTTGGAGAAACGCGGATTTAGGATCGAAACCGCAGACAGCGGCGAAAAAGCGTTGGTCTTGCAAAAAACGTTGGCTTTCGACGCCGTCATGATGGACTGCCAGATGCCGGGCGTGGATGGCTTTGAAACCACTCGCTATTGGCGACGCGCCGAGGCCGGAAAAACCCGCACTCCAATCATTGCGGTGACCGCCAATGCGGTGTCCGGAGACCGCCACCGATGCTTAGAGGCCGGCATGGATGATTACGTCCCTAAGCCGATTGACCCCGCTCTGCTTTTTCAAAAGTTGGAATATCTCATCGCAAATAGTCCCGATAAGAAAAAAGAAAACCAAGGTGGCGCCGTGAAAGAAGCAAAAACCGAACTGAATATGAAGGCCCTTGAAGCCCTACGCGACTTTGACGATGGAAAAGGGGAAGTGCTAAACGAAATCATCAAAAAATTTATCGAAACCACTGAAGAACTGATTGCCCCCTACAAAAGTCACTGCGAAAACCAAAAATGGGAAGCGGTCCGCCACATCGCCCATACCGTAAAATCAAGTGCCGCCACGGTGGGCGCAATGAGCCTCTCCGATATTGCCAAACGTATGGAACACAACATGCGCGAAAAGCGGTATGACGGCGTGATGGCCGACTGTGAGAAATTGATCAAAGCCTACGCCTCAGCCCAAACCGCCCTTCGTGACTACCTTTCCGCGAACAAAAAGGCCGCTTAAAGCGCGCAAGCCCGCGCCGCCACGTTTGCCGACGAAGCGTTACGCCGCTTCGCCCCTTTCTTTTCACGCCGCCCAAGCCCACTATTTTCACCATGAAAAACTTTGTGACCTTGCTTCTTTTAGGGTTAACCGCGACCGCCTTTACCGCCGAAGCGCCGATGATAAACCCCATTTTAACTCAGGACTTGGCGCATACCCCGCGCCTGTTTGCGTGCATGAAGGCGCTGACTGCAGACGTAAATGCCCAAGGCTTTCACGGCCCCTTTTTTCCAAAAAATAGCGCCGGTAAAACCGATCACGCCACATCGGTCTACATCATCCGTAGCCCCGGCCGCCAAAAGTTCTATTGGTACCTAAGGGCCTCACCCGGAACTGAGTTCAAACTATTCAGTTATGAAACTCCAAATGGCACCGCGATCGGCATGTTCGGCCCCACCCTAGAACGCAATTCAACCATCACCGAAAGTGTAAATGGTAAGCTGATTGCGTCGATCGATCTCACTCCGTGTGAAGCGTTCTTGGCCAAGCCGTAATACCAAGGTACAAGTGCAGACTTGGGGAGAGGACGAGCCACTGGTGGGCTCCACGGACTTCAAATCCGCAGGCGCGTGCGTAAGCAGGCGCGATGAGTTCGATTCTCATCCCTCCCGCATCGAGGCCACTTTTCTTGATGCCTCGCAGCGTCAACGCCTCATTACCTTAACGCGCTGGCTACATTCACGTTCCTTCATTGATATAGTGTTGAGAATCCGAGATAATGTAAGGACTTCGCCCCCTCACCCTCTCAACAGGAAAACTGGTGTCACTCTACAAAACCAAGCTACCGGAGAATGCGCCCACCCTGGAACTGCGCATGAATATTCCCTCGCGCGCAGCATTGGTTTCTCCCGGTGCCCAACGCTCAATCTGGGCCATCGGCGGTGGCAAGGGCGGAATCGGCAAGACGTTACTGACCTCTAACATGGCGGTATACCTATCGTGGTTGAATAAGAAAATTGTCGTAGTCGATATGGATCTCGGCGGCGCCAACCTGCACACCAGTCTCGGTGTAGAATCACCAACAAAAACTTTGGCCGATCTAGTAGTCGGCCGGGTGGATGACATGAAAGATCTCATGCAACCCACGCCGATTAAAAACCTGTTTTTAATTAGCGGCGCGCAAGATCCCGTGGGCATCACCAACTTGCGCCACATGCAAAAAGCGCGGCTTCTGCGCAAATTCCGCGAAATTGAAGCCGACTTCGTGTTGCTCGACTTAGGCGCCGGCACAGCCACCAACACCCTTGATTTCTTTTTGCTAGCCGATAAAAAGATCGTAATCGTCACTCCCGAGCCTACGTCGATTGAAAATGCCTACCGTTTTATTAAGTCATCCTTCTATCGCATGCTTCGCGCCGCCACTCCTTCGCCCTACGTTCGTCAGCTGATCGAACAGGCGATGGACGCAAAAAATAACCGCGGTATCCGTACGCCCAAAGACCTGCTCACCGAGGTCAAACGGCTGTCGCCGGCGGATGGGCTTGAGCTACAAAATAAAATGGAAGAGTTTCAAATTGCCCTTATCGTCAATCAAGTGCGGGTCAAATCTGAAGCCGACATCGGAAAATCTATTTTGATGGTTTGCGAGCGGTACTTTGGCATGGGGGTTGAGTACATGGGTTACCTTCCCTACGACAACGCCGTTTGGCAGTCCATTCGTCGACGCGTCCCCTTTCTAATTGACGCTCCAAACTGTACGGCCGTCACCCATTTAGAGAGCATTATCCGCAACCTGTTGCGGCCACCCGTCGCGCCTAAGTAACGGGCTTCCCAAACTAACTGTGAGAGCAGCGTTGATTTATGGCACCACGAAGATCTGAAGAAACATTCTACGATGTGCTCAAGGTAGATGCCCGCGCCACAATCGCGGAAATCGTAGCCGCCTACCACTCTTCGCGAAATGCCTTTTCAAAAGACTCGGTAGCAACCTACTCGCTCTTTTCCGTGGATGAGGCACACTCCATCATCGCTAAACTGGATGAGGCCTACCACGTGCTTTCCAACATCGATCGCAAACGCGCCTATGACGAAGACTTGAAACGCCGCCGCGAAGAAAACGGTCAGTTAGATCCGTTGACCCCTGGTGAGGCCGCTCGGCCGGGGCCGCGCAGCACCACCAGCTCCGAAAGTTACCAGGACCTCACTCCCAAGCCGGTTTTTCAAAGCTTGCCAGCTTACGACAGCTATAAGGGCGAAACGTGGAAAGACATCCGCGAAAAACGGGGCTTTTCGATCGAAGAGGTCGCGCGCATCACCAAAATTCCCTCGCGGGCAATCATCGCGGTCGAAGCGGAAGATCTGCGCGCCCTACCCGCCCGTGTCTATCTACAGGGTTTTTTACGCAATCTCGCCGTCCTCTATCGGGTTGATCCTAAAGAAGTCCTAAGCAGTTACCTAAAACGCATTGACGAGCTTACCAAAGGGACGCCAAGCTAAGCCCCGGTGCCCAACGATCCTACAAATTCTATTCCCGATCTCACGTTTAAAGTTGATGCCGGTACCTATCGCCTCGATCAGTTTTTGTCGCGCGAAACCGGCCGAAGCCGCGCCTTCGTCCAAGAGCAAATCGATGACGGTCAAGTTACCGTTAACGGCGCGGTAATAACCAAAGCCAGCCAATCGATTCGGGGGGGAGATACCATTGTTGCCACTTGGTCGGATCCCACGCCCAAGCCCCTTAAAGGGATTGCCTTTGATTTGGATATTGTTCATGAAGACGCCGACATCGTGGTTGTTAATAAA
>JAYSWN010000231.1:0-2613 GCA_043718025.1 Pseudomonadota bacterium | reverse complement strand
AAAAACCAAGGGCCGCCGACGCCAAATAGGGCGAAAGGTGAATGAGCTGTTCGATCACCAAACGACGGTTAGGGCTCGAGAGCAGCAGCAAAGGAAATAGTGACAGCAATAAAGCGGTAAAAAAGGCCGGATAAAGATGGTTGCGCCGCATCATAGAGATTTAGAGGTTCCCTTTCTTTTCGGAATATCCTCACAAAACCCTGACTAATCCGTTGTCGTTTATGGCTTTCTCGCTAATATTGGCCATTCTTGGGGCGAAAAATTGACGCACCATCACATATATTCTTCGAGGGAATCATGAAGAAACTATTTAGTCTTGTTTTGCTGAGCGCCATGGCGCAAAGCGCTTGGGCCGCCAACGGTAGCCTACTCATTGGCATCTCGCCTAACTCCACCGCCATGGGCGGTACGGGCGTAAGCAACAGCACTAACGTTACCGACGCCATTTACAAAAACCCGGCGCTGCTCGGCGCCCAAAAATTCGGCGACGGTAAACTAAACCTCGAGCTGAGCGGCAGTGTTTTCAAGCAGGGGCCTAATGCAAACGTCGGCGCCGGCGCTTTCGACACCAAGAGCGGAGTAGAGGTGATGCCAAACATTGCGGCCGCCTTTCCAATCAATTCAAGTTGGACCTTCGGGGTAGGTATTTACAGCTACGGTGGCGGAGTCGCCGATTTCAGTGGCCTAACTACCAGCGGCTTGCAAGGGATTAAGACCAAACATCAATTGAATAAACTTCAGCCCACCATCTCGTACAACGCCACTGATTGGTTGAAGGTAGGACTGGCCCCGTTTCTTAACTACAACCAATTAACTACCAACGAAGCGCTTCTCGGAACCCAGACCACCCGCAACGCTAACGGTCAGTTCGGAGCAGGGCTGCAAGCTGGCGCGGCCATTAAATTGCCCGCCGGTTTCGATCTAGGTTTGTCGTACACCTCCAAATCTACGATGACTTTCGAAAATATAATCAACCTTTCGTTACTTACGGCGACACCCAACCCAACCGGGGGTCTGGATAAACTCGTGGTCGACCAGCCTACCGAATTTGCCGTGGGTTTAGGCTACTCGGTATTCGAAAATTGGCGCCTTGCTTTCGACTATCGCTTTATCGCCTGGCAGGGGGCTGGGGGTTACCGTGACTTGGGTTGGATCGACCAGAACGTTTTGGCGCTCGGCACCGAGCTTAAGTTGAATAAGTTGGCCATGCGCGCCGGTATCAACTACGCAAAAAGCCCGATCGCTTCCGATGTAAATCGCAACCCCGCGGGTTTCACACCGTTTCAGGACGTGAGCATGAAGAATTCAAGCTTGGATCTTCTGAACCTGGTGGCGTTTCCGGCTTTAGCTGAATGGCACTTTACGTTGGGTGCGGGCTACGCCATTGCAGATAACTTTGATATCGACTTGGCATTCATGTACGCGCCAACATCCAGCGCAACTCGCTCAGGACCAAACGGAGTTGGCTATTCGTTTACCACCTCGGTAGTGCAATGGTCGACGTCGCTTGGCGCCACTTACCGCTTCTAATGTGCTTTGCCCCCGTCGTGAATGAGGCCATTGGCCCGGTCATGACGGGGGCTTTTTTTTCAATACCGGCCGCGATTAAAATGGCTGGGCGGGTTTAGTGGAACTCTTTACGACGTTAAAACACAAGGCCACTTTGGTACGCTCGGGCCCTTCGCAAAGCTTCTTGCGCCAGTGGTGTACGTAGTCCATCAACCAACCTTTAGCCAATTCAGTCGCCGGTAAAATGCGCAACGGTTCGCTACCGATCGCCGGATTGTTGGCGCGACGAGTAGCAGACGAAGGCGTGTCATCGAAATAGTTTTCGGCCCCGGCAACGTCGGGAGACGAATCTCCCCCGCTGGCGGCTAAAAATTCTGTTAGGCGAATAAAATTATAGGTAGGGCCTCCGTTACCCATGGCGCCGCCGGCTGCAGGCTCGTCACCGCCCGAGGCAGAAGGAGGTTCACCAAGTCCACCGCCACCACCGCCCGCATTGCCGCCAACGATTGGGCCGGGAACTCCACCGTTTCCGGTAGGAGTCTGCGCATCGGTTGGAGCGGCAGTCGTGGCTGCGGTGGTTTGGTTTTGCGCGGGAATCACCTCCGCCGCCTTGCCTTCACCTAACGAAATCTTCGGCTTAAGCTTAGGGGTCAGTACCTCTTCTGCCTTGGCCAAGTCGTCGTTGGACTTAGTCGGATTAAAATCGGTTTTTTCAGGATCCTTCGGCTTCTCTTTCTTTTCTTTGCTGATCTCGCCGGCCGCAATAATGGGCTCAGCCTTTTTGTCTTTATCGCCTTCTTTTTTACCGTCTTCTTTTCCGTTGCCGCCTTTTTCGTTGCTCGATTGTTTCGCGGGCGAACTCGACTGGGGACGTTCGCGGTCCCGATCGCGACCGCGTTTCGAAACTTCGGTATCTGCTTTCTTCTCGCGCTCAGCATCGGGCTCAGCTTTTGCGGGAGCCGCCGGCGGAGGCGGAGTGTGATCGTTCCGATTTCTGCCACCACGGTCATCACCTCGGCCACGGCCTCCATCGCGGTCGCCATTTCTGAACAAGGCCAATATTTTGTCGGTAATACTGCCGCCGGCAGCTTGACCATCTTGTCC
>JAYSWN010000024.1:0-41622 GCA_043718025.1 Pseudomonadota bacterium | reverse complement strand
CTCATAGTCATCGGCCAAAATCAATTTTGGCTGCCGGCGAATTTCTTCCACTATCTCGGACAGGATCAATTGAAATGCCCCCAGTGAGGGCTGGCCTCACACTTACATCATCGATAGTTTCGTACGAATAGCTTCAACCCAGGTCTTTTTTGCTGGCCGCACCATTCTGAGGCACGGTTCAGCTACCCTAATCGCGATGGTATCTCCGGGCTCCACTTCAGTAGTTACCTGACCATCGTAAACCAAGTAACTCTTGCCACTAAATTCTCGAAGCCGAATCTCCAACCTTACATGAGAGGGTATCACGATTGGACGCGAAGAGAGAGAGTGCGCGCAAATGGGAAGCAACGCCATGCCCGGTAAATCCGGATGAAGCAGTGGGCCACCCGATGATAAATTGTAAGCCGTGGAACCGGTTGGTGTGGCAACAATGTAGCCATCGGCACGTACATTGGAAAGTAGCTCACTTCCCATCATCACATCGAACTTCATCATTGAAGTTTTCGCATCCTTGGAAATCGCGGCGTCATTAAACACCATGTTCGTCTCCACGATTTTTTTATCGCGAATCACTTCAATCTTAAGTAAAAAGCGGCGCTCTTCGGCCAATTTGCCGGCTAACGCGTCCAGAACCGTCTCTTTCATGTCTTCAGGACTGATCTGAGTAATAAAACCCAGAGAACCTAAATTGATTCCCAAGATGGGAAATTCATCTTTCTGTTCTAGCCGCCGCACCAACCTTAAAAAGGTTCCATCGCCACCTATGACTACCCCCAACGCTATTGATTCGCTGGGTTTGGTGATGATGGGGCCGTCACCTTGAGACGCATCGCGTACTGCGTAACCTGCCTTTTTCAAAAGCTTTAGTAGCTCGGCCTTAGTCTTGTCCGCCTCTTTGGACTTTGAACGGGAGAAGAGGAGAACTGTCTTTTTTTCAGCCCCTTTGGGCTCACGGCGCATGTTTGGCATAAATGGTTTTACTATTAACGATTCGCGGAGGCATGTGCGTCAACGCCAAAGTGCCACCTAATTTGCCGATGCCCCTTGACGTCTTATCCAAATCCTAATGAGATCATCCTGCATCTTCCAATCTCTCGCACGTTATACGTTCCCCCTCCCCTCTGTTTTCACCCTAAACATAAGGAGCCCCCCAAGTGAAACACGCCATTAAATTAGCGACCGTGTCGTTAGTGCTCGCGAGCATTAGCGCCTTTGCCGATTCCTATTTAGTTAAATTTGCAGATAAAAACCCTGAAACTATCCAAACCTTTTTAGACGGCCACGGAGGAAGCTTGAGCGCCGTAAGCAAAGAGGGGAACCTTTTTGAGTGGTCGACTACCACGTCCAAGAACCTTGCCGCCATTCAACGCGCTGACGCATCGGTGGCGTACGTGGTGCCAAACCGTGAACTCAAACTGCTCTCTCTACCCTCGGTTGAATCTCAACGTGAAGCTTTGCTCGAAGCCGTTCGGCAGCATCCTGATTCAATTAGTAATGATTTTCGGGCCGACAAGCCCGACTTCAAAGAGGCGGGTGTTCACACCGCCGGTTTAGATCCTCTGCTAGAAAAAGCGTGGGGCATTTTCAAAATTGGTGCTGATTTTGCGTTCGACAAAGCGCCCCAGGGGGAGGGCATTGTTGTTGCGGTGACTGACACCGGTGTCGACTACAACCACAAAGATCTCATCAACAACATGTGGAGGAACCCAAAAGAGATTCCAGGTAACGGCATTGATGACGATAACAATGGCTACATCGATGATGTGGTGGGATGGGACTTTGCCGTCAACGATAATAAGCCTTACGACATCACCAAAGGGCTGTTCGATATCATCTTAAAAGGCGGAAATCCGGGCCACGGCACGCACGTATCGGGCTGCATCGGTGCCAAACTCAATAATTCGGAAGGCCTTGCCGGCACCGCGCCTAAGGTAAAAATCATGGCGCTGCGTTTCATTACTGAGGATGGCAAAGGCAAAGATGCCGATGCGGTGAAGATGATTGACTACGCCGTGCAGAATGGCGCGAACATCATCAACGCCAGCTGGGGCGGTGAAGATGATGGCAAGGGCGAAGACAAACCACTTCGTGAAGCCATCGAACGCGCCCGTGACAAAGGCGTAATCTTTGTTGCCGCAGCGGGCAATGGCCGCATGGGCAAAGGATTTGATAACGATTCAGATAGCAAACCGATGATTCCGGCCAGCTATTCTATTTCCAACGTGGTGTCAGTTGCCGCTATGGATTCAGAAGATAAGTTGGGCGCGTTTTCTAACTGGGGTAAAAAATCGGTTGGCCTTGCGGCCCCCGGAGTTAAAGTGATGTCGACGATTCCCGGCGATAAATACCAAGACACCATCATTGATCTAGGGCCGTTGAAAGCAACCTGGGATGGCACCAGTATGGCGGCACCGTTTGTCTCGGGCGCTTTGGCCGTGATATGGTCTCAGAATCGCAGTCTTTCTGCTGATGAAGTAAAACAAAAACTTCTGTCGCAGGTTGCCGCTGTCGCTTCTGTAAGTGACAAGGTGGTTACCGGCGGTCGAGTGGACCTACGCCGAATCAATGAATAAAATTATCACCACTTTTTTTCTTATTGTTATGTGCCTCTTAGCCCCAGCGTCCGCTGAGGCTAAGAGGGCCAAAAAGGCTCGCCAGCACCGGGGGCCCCCTCCTCCGCATCCCATGATGCTTTGGGCCCGCACGTTAAATGAAAGCACCGATCGCGAGCAGCGCCGCGTTGCTGCTTACAAACTCAGCCAATATTCCGTAAATATCGTAAGCACTCTCGTAGTGGATGCGGTGGTGAAGTGCAGCGAAGATCCGGATGTTGAGATTAAAATTCTTTGCACGAAAGCGTTGGCCCACTCCGGTTCCAATGCCAATCAAGAGGCCATCCGAAAAGTGCTGCTCGATCGCTATAAAAAAGATCCGGCCCTTAAAGACACCGTCGTGCGCGCTTTTATCGTACGCAAAGACGCATCGCCCACGGTTCAAGACACCTTCGCCGATGAGCTAAAAAAATCGCCCTCCATGGACCACCGTTTAATCTTGATGACCTACTTCGAGCAATATGGCGTAGGTAGCAGTGGATTGATGGACCGGTTGGTCGAGCAATTTCAAAAAGATGAAAACATTCGTTTGCGTCGCGCTATTGCCAAAGTGCTGGCGGCCCGCGCGCAGGGTCAAGATAGCGTAGTTGGCCTTTTTGCCCAATGTGCCGAAGCAAAAGACACTCCCCTAGCCCTTATTTGCTTGGACGGCCTTCGGTTACAAGGGAAAAAAGATGGAAGAGTTTGGAGTGCCGTCGAAAAGGCAATCCAATCGAGCGATCCCGACATGATGCTGGCAACGCTGGACTTAATTAATGCGTTGCCCGAGAACGCCAGCTCTACAATCTCCTCACGTTTGATTGAAATTCTAAAGGGTACTGATGATCCAGACATTCAAGAAAAGACGGCGTTAGCCCTCGGAGTGTCCGGAGATCACAGCGAAAGCGTGGTTTCTACGTTATTGAAAATAATCGATGACAAGGAAACAGAAGACTCGGTGAAAATTGCTTCGGTTCTGGTGCTAGGACGACAGGCGGTAGTGGTATCTGAGCAATCAACCGAATTGCTTGAGAAATGCCTTAAAGAAAACAACTCGCAGTCGCTAAAAACCGCCTGCCAGCTCGCACAAAACGAGCTTAAGCAGCGCAAGAAAACGGCTTCCGACAAAAAACCTGCGGCAATTGAAGACGCACCGCTGAAGAATCAGGCACAAGATTCCAGCGAACCAGCTAAAAACGTAACTAACTAGCTTGGTTAGCGGACGCCAATTAGACGGTGCCGACAAACTTTACAGGTAAGGCTTGAGCGCTTTCGGAATTTCGAAGTCACCTTCGGCGGTCTGGTAATTCTCAAGAATGGCCAGCAATGCGCGACCAACTGCCGTGCCCGAAGAGTTTAACGTATGTACGAAATGCACTTTCCCTTCTTTGGCGTCACGATAGCGAATAGAGGCGCGGCGGGCTTGATAGTCCAAAAAATTGCTACAGCTGGAGATCTCCATGTATGAGTTGGCACCCGGGCACCAGACTTCAATATCGTAGGTTTTAGCGGAGCTGAAACCGGTGTCACCACCGCAAAGTAGCGCTACTCGGTACGGCAATTCGAGCAACTCTAGAATTCGGCAAGAATCCAACAACAGGGTTTCGTGTTCTTCACTTGAATGATGCGGGGAGCTGAACTTCACGAGCTCAATTTTATTGAACTGGTGCTGCCGCTTCAACCCTTTGGTGTCTTTACCGTAGCTACCCGCCTCCGAACGAAAGCATGGGGTAAACGCGCAATATTTCTTGGTGAGTTCTTTTTCGTCCAGAATTTCATCACGGTGGTAATTGGTCACCGGAACTTCGGCGGTGGGAATTAAGAAGTATCCAAACTTTTCGATTTGGAAAACATCTTCCTCAAATTTTGGCAACTGACCAGTTCCGACTAAAGCAGCGCGATTTACCAGCAGAGGAGGAATGATCTCCTCGTACCCATGCTCGGAATGGGTATCGAGCATAAAATTAATTAACGCCCGTTCGAGCTTCGCCGCTTTGCCCTTCATATATACAAAGCGCGCGCCCGTAACTTCACCCGCCTTTTTAAAATCCATCAGCCCAAGCTTTTCGCCAATCTCATCATGGGTTTTTACGCTGAAAGAGAATTTACGGGGCTCTCCCCAGTTGCGAATGATTTTATTTTCAGACGCGTCACGCCCGGCGGGAACCGAGGCGTCGGGCATATTAGGAATTTCGTAGAGCAATCGGCTAATTTCGGCATCCACCCGGGAAATTGCTTCATCCCCGTCTTTGATTCTCGTGGAAACAAGCTTCATTTCATCCATGATCGAGCTGGCGTCGCCCTTCGCCTTTTTGATTTTGGCAATCTCCTGAGACGCATTATTACGCTGACTCTTCAGCGCTTCGACCGCCTGCAACCCTTCTCGACGTTGTTTATCCAAAGTGATCAGTTGAGAGACCAGGGGTATCCACGCCGCCCCGCCGCCCCGCTTTTTTAGCGCCTCTTCCACCTGCGAACTATTTTGGACTAAAAACCGTAGGTCGAGCATTCTATTCCTCAATCATCATTTTCTGAATCAGCCCACGAATGACCTCGCCATCCGTGGCCGCGGGGTTACGGCTCAAGTAAAAATTAAAGGCCTTAACCCCTTCTTTATCGCGTTGGAGCGCATAGTAAACGTAGCCCAGCTCACGATGCAACTCTGGATCATTAGCATCGAGATCCAATGCCAATTTGATTGATGATTCGGCGCTTTCGTTTCGACTTTGAGCTCTAAAGCAACGCGAAAGTAAAAGGAAAGCTCGCACCTTGTCTTGAAAATACTGTGGTGATTTGGTTAACGATGGCAGATTAGAAACTCGAGAAAGTTCGGTAATCGCCTTGTCGAACATCTCGTACTCCATAAAAAGCTCGGCTAGTTCAATCACGAAGCGGTAGTTTTCGGGATTATTGGCCACCTCCTTTTGCATCTCTTCAATGGCCAGCTCTTTCTGTCGCTTCACTGCATGCACTTTGGCTAAGTAACGGTGCGCGCCCGGATAGTTAGGAGTCAAAGATACCAAGTGGCGCAGCAATTCTTCGGACTGATTGTAACTTCGGGCCTGGAACAAAAGATCGGCGGCTTTATAAAGCCCTTCGCTATTTTTTCGATCTAACACTGAGGCCAAGCGGTACTCTTCAATCGCATTTTTCAAATCGCCCACGGCCTGCAACGAAACGCCGAGTGACATGCGTACTCTGCTATCGCGGTTATCGAAGTCGAGCGCCTTGTGATAGGCCTCGATCGCCCGATGGTGCTCATTGTTCGCAGCATATACTTCGCCCAATGCCCAATAGAGTTTAGAATTATTAGGCTCTTTTTCTAAGCTCGCCCGCACGAATTTAACGGCAAAGTTTTTTTCATAATTAAGAACTTTAAGTTTCAGCCACTCAACCAGCGCAGGGTAGTTTTGGGGGTTAGAAGTATAAGATTGGTAGAAAAAAGGCATCGCGTCTTTCACCGCGTCCTTCTTCACAACTAAGCGAATGAGTCCGGCGTAGTACTGCACCTCGGAATCGTCGGGACTTAGCTCATACGCTTGCGTGAGCTGCTTCAATGCTTCTAGATAATCTTGCTTTTTATAGTAATAACGGCCAAGGGCGACGTAAGTCTCAGGTTTATTCGGAGACAGAGCGGAGGCCTGGGAGAGAAGTCGGTACGCACGGTCCCAGTTGTACTGTTCGGTTTCTAAAATTCCCAATCGTATGTAAGCCTTTGGCTGCGTCGTATCGCGTTGAATTGCCCGTTCATAAATATTCATTACGTAGCGGTAATCTTCGTAGCTTAGAGCAACCTTCTCAGCCGCTTCCCCCAATCGAATCAAGGCCGTGGCATCCGTCGTAGAGAGTAGACTTGAGGCCAAAAAGAACCGAGTGGCCTCTGACGTTCGTCCCTTACCTTCGAGGTCATTGCCAACTTCTAAAAACTGTTCCGGTCCATACGCCAACGAATCTAAAGAGGCCCCTTCTGTAGGCTGGCCGGTAAGGCCCGCAATTTCGGCAATGATCTGCGCTTTGACGTCGTTAAAGGCCAGGCGGCTATAGCGGGCGGCCATTTCAGCCATACCTTGAGCCGTGGCGCTGTCTTTTCCCACGCGCGCGGCCCGAGATAAAACTAAAAAGGCCGCCGAATAGAAAGGACTTATTTTCAAGGCTTCGTTTGCTTGTCCTTTTGCCGAAGTAATATCACCGGCAGCCAAGGCGATGTTGGCAAGCCCCAATCGCGCGCGCAGCAGACCCGGATTAATTTTTAAAGCCTCTTCAAAAGCAAGCTTTGAACGAGGACCATCGTCTAGCTTGCTGGCAATTTCTCCGAGCAGCACCGCCCCTTCGGGATTATGCGGGTCAGATTCAATTCCGGCGACCGCTTTGAGGCGTGCCTCAACCCAATTTTGCTCCTTCACTAACAAAATGGCTTCAGCGCGGTAAATCGCGCTCGCGTGAGGATCAAATTGCCGTCCTCGCGCTATATATTTTTGCACTTCATCTTTTAGCGGTCCTGCTTCATCCGCTGGTGAATCAAAGTAGAGATAGGCCAGACTCTCGGCGAGACGTCCGAAGATCGCGGTGTTTTGGTCCTTTAATGTAATGGCATCTTTCAAAGCTTCCACCGCACCTCTGTAGAATAGAGGCGAATCGTACTGCTTCAGCAAATCGGCTTCTTTAATGAGCGCGGCCGTTTTAGCTGCAGCATCGACACCAAACAGTGGCGCCAACTCACTGCTCGTTTTCTTTACTTCCACCGAGGGAATGACCCGCTTAGCCCCACCATCAAAAAGTAACATGCCCAGCACAAGCACCGCGCCAAGCGCAGCAAAGACGCGAAACCGTACCTTCTTCGCCAGAACGCCTTTATCGATCTCGGCTTCAGCCACCAAAGAGTCTTGCTCGGGCGGCAAATCGCGGTTTAAGAAGGCTTGGGTCTCGAACGGAATGGTTAGCTGAGTGTTGGCTTTGGGCTCGCGAGCCATTAGCTCGGTGCCCGTGCCGCCTAGCTCAGCTTCAAGAACCGTTTCGTTTTTTGGGCTGTGCCTACTTCCGTCGGCTTCGGACGCTCCGCCCGCTTCCGAAAAGAGCTCATCGATTTCAGATTGATGAACCGTGCCTCCTTCGGGCATCAAATTCAGATTATTACGGGTTCCCCCTTGGGCATCCGCAACCTCATCTACCGCCCGAGTTTTTCCCCCA
This sequence comes from Pseudomonadota bacterium, assembly GCA_043718025.1. GTDB lineage: Bacteria > Bdellovibrionota > FAC87 > UBA2466 > UBA2466 > JBGSST01. The sequence goes on along the minus strand of JAYSWN010000024.1, from coordinate 33,844 downwards.
TCTGGGTGGCGTTGCGTAAATCGCGCCTGGGATGCTGGCACGGACTGGTTCTTCTTCGACGCCGAGCTATCGTCATTTTGGTCATCGCCTTGGGGTAAAGAAAATAGACGGCGTAAAAAAGCATCGTAAAATTCAGTGCGGACAGAGATCTTTTCCCATTCCACAAAGGGGTCAGTGCTTACCTCATCATCCACCTGAACCTTGCCACGCTTAATGCGAGCAATGACCTCTTTTTCTGAAAAAGGACCATCGCTTTTACCTTTGGCGTTTCTTAATTTGAAGTTTGCCATGACGACCCTTTGTTCTAGCTAACGAGCGTGATGATCACACCGTCGCTAGATCAGATTGCCTATTTCCGCCGACGCGCGTGAAATTCACCGAAATATGAGCAATTCGCTGAAGGCTGCTCAACATATCAAGATGTACCGAGGTGGTGTCGAGAGAGTATTTATTGCCTTGGTGTAGCCGTTGAATGTGACGCTCACTAAGGTCAATGACTAACTCTTCTATTTCCCGATTCAGAATCATGATTCGCACGAACAACGATCGTTCTCTGGTGTTGAAATAGGCCGAAGAAACTTTAAGCAGATCGATGACCCTTTCGTGAAGCGAAAGAATCTCCTGCCAGCCTTCTTCAGAGAAAACGTACCCCTTGCGTACGGTCTTGCGTACCAGTTCTAAAATATTCTTATCAACGATGTCGCCAATGTTTTCCAGATCATGAGTTCTTACCACCAGTTCGAACTCCTTCTGTACTTGCTCTGGAGTCATTTCGCTTTGCGAGAGTTTGGTCAAAAATAATTTAATGCCACGATTGAGGTAATCAACCAGTGAATCAACCTCCTTCAGCTCTTCGATCTCATTCAAAGCCTTGCGACGAAACATGGGTATGCTCTTAGTCACCATGTCTTCGACCAAATCGGCCATGCGCATCAACTCTTTTTGCGCCTGAGCTATCGCCACTTCAGGAGTAGGCAGGCTACGCACATCTAAAAACTGGTAGTGAAACGGACTTTGCTTAAGCTCATCTGGAATCGCTCGTCGTACAAGTTGAACCCCAAGCGGAATAAATGGATATAAGAGCGTCGCAAAGATTACGTTGAATAGAGTATGCGCGATCGCAATCTGCTGACTTAAGTCGGTGGTAAAAGACTGCACAAGCCCAACAAACAGATCAACAAAGGGTAGCAGCAGTACCACGGCGATGACTTTAAAGAGAAAGTGGCCTAATGCGGCCTGCTTACCAATCTGGCCGGTGCCGTAACTGGCGTAGAAACCGTTAGCAGTGGTTCCCACATTGGCCCCCAAGATCCAAGGCATGGCCACCACAAGCGGGGAAGTGCTTTGCGAAAAGATCGACATGATGAAAACTATCGTCGCCGAGCTGCTCGGAATAATTGCCGTGAGTACTGCCGAAAATATAAAAGCCACGATGGGACGGCCTCGAAAATAATCGAGCAGATTCCTGAACCAGGGCGAAGCCTCTAGCGCCTTGCCGGCACCGACCAGCATCGAAATGGCAAAAAAGACGAGCCCCAAAAAAAATAGACCGCGCGCCAGCTTAGAAAGCCTGTCATCGCGGATAATTCCACTCGACACCATTCCTATAAAGAGAATGAGCAGTCCATAATCAGCAATTTTTAGGGCCAGAAGATGAACAATAAAAGTGGTGCCAACTGCCGAGCCCAAGGTAACCGCAAAAACCTGTTCTAAGGTAAGCAGTCGAGCATTGGCCAAGCCAATAAGCATCGCGGTAACCGCGCCACTGCCACTCAGCAGAACGGAAAGTATGATGCCCAAAAACAAGCCAAAAATCGGCCGCCGGCCGAACTCATTGACCCAGGTGCGAAATCGGCCGCCCGCTACATACTGGATGCTCTTTGAAAGCTCCTGCATGCCGAAAACGAGCAGCGCGGAGCCACCTAAAATGGAGAGCGCTTCAGAGTTCATAAAGTTGTGAGTGGAACTGACTACGCGCTGGTTTTATGCGGTCAAACCGCTTTGGGATTTAAAATAGCATCTACAAAGGGCTTGGGTTCAAAGGAAACCAAGTCCTCAGCTTTTTCTCCCAACCCAATGAATCGAATTGGAAGCTTTAACTCATTTACAATTGAAAACACGGCGCCGCCTTTGGCGGTACCGTCCAGTTTGGTAATGACGACGCCGGTAATATTAAGGGCCTTAGAAAACTCGCGCGCCTGCTGCACTGAATTCTGACCTAGGGTACCGTCGATCACAAGCCATGTTTCATGCGGCGCCTCGGGAATAACCTTTTTCATCACTTTGTGAACACGCACCAGCTCATCCATCAGATTGGTCTTGGTATGCAGACGTCCCGCGGTATCAAATAGAACCACATCGGCTCCGCGCGCTTTGGCGGCGGTTAAAGCATCGAAAGAAACCGCACCAGGATCGCCTCCTTCACGGCCGGTTACAAAATCTGAGTCAGTACGCTCTGCCCAAGTTTTCAGCTGCGAAATGGCGGCGGCGCGAAAAGTATCACCAGCGGCAATCAAAACTTTCTTCCCATCATCAGCAAATAACTTCGATAACTTACCGATAGTGGTCGTTTTCCCGGCGCCGTTTACGCCCACGACGCTAATCACAAAGGGCTTGGTTTCGGCCTTCATTTCCGGTTTGCCGTGGGTCAAGCCGGTGAAAAGAAACTCTCCCTCCTGAGTAAAGAGGCTGCGCAGTCCTAGAGCGCTTTCAACTTTAAACCGCTCGCGCACTTTACCGGTCAATAAGGCCGAGGTGGTTACGCCTACATCGGCGGCCAGCAAGGCGTCCTCAATCTCATTCCACTCGACGCTGGATAAGGTTTGGCCCGGTGCCAGATGCAAATATTTACCGAGGCGATCCCAAAAACTTTTTCGCGTTCTGCCTAATCCCAGTTCGAGCCCAGAGGGCGCCACCACAAGCGTTTCCGCCTTGATTTCGCCAGTTGAAACCGGCGCAGAAGGAAGCGCCTTTTTCTTTGACTTCGAGCGGAAAAAAAAGGAGAGGCTGACCAGAGCGGTGAATAGAGCTCCGGCCGCAAAGTAAATTTCAACTAAATGCGCGCTTAAATCCATTGGGTCCCAAGGCTAGAAAGAGAGATTTAAACCTCTACTTCCCCGGTTTCCTCTTTCAAGTCAATTTTTGCGCTATCCACTTCGGGCAATCCAATGGCCGGCTCTTCCGCCTTTGGAGTTTGAGTCTCTAAATAACGTGTGATTGTGCGCGGATGGATACCAAGAATCTGCGCGGCGAGCCGCTTGTCTCCACGCGTGTTTTTAAGCATTTCATCCATCACCAGTCGTTCGATTTCGCGCAAAGGCACGCCAATGGGCACGGTGAACGAGCTTGCCTTTTTGCTTCCAGCAATCTCGGCGGGAAGGTCGCTCACTTCTAGCATTCCAGACCGGTTCAGTACCACGCAACGCTCAATCATGTTTTGTAATTCGCGAATGTTTCCCGGCCAATGGTAAGTCATTAGGCACTCAAAGGTATCGGGATGAACGTGCGGAACCGGGCGGTTGTTCTTTTTGGCGCTTTGGGTAATAAATTTTTTCACCAGAATTAAAATGTCTTCTTTTCGCTCGCGAAGCGGCGGCACTACGAATTCAATTACATTTAGGCGGTAGTACAAGTCCTCACGAAAGCGGCCGTTTCGAATCTCTTCCTTAAGGTTTGCGTTGGTCGCCGCAATCACTCGGGCGTTTACCGAAATGGTGCTAGTTCCGCCCAATCGTTCGAACTCACCTTCTTGAAGAAAGCGCAGCAATTTGGTTTGAAAAGTGAGCGGCGCAATGCCTACTTCATCCAAAAAGAGCGTGCCTCCGTGGGCGAGTTCAACACGCCCTATCTTCCGTTTGGTGGCCCCAGTAAAGGCTCCGGCCTCAAATCCGAAAAGTTCAGCTTCGAGCAAGTGTTCGGGAATTGCCGTGCAATTGATCTTTACCAGAACACCGTTGCGTCGCGTGCTATTACGATGAAGGTAATCAGCCAACACGCCTTTGCCCGTTCCGCTCTCCCCCTCAATCAAGACGTTGGCTTCGCTGGCCGCAGCCTGTTCCGCCACCGCGAGCATGTCGCGGTAAGTGCGTGACCGACCCACCATGCCGTTTTCGGCCTCTCGATCGCGCGCGTTCATTTCTTCTTTGAGCGACAAGTTCTCACTCAAAAGGCGGCGTCGCTCGAGCGCCAGATGCACCGTTTTTAAAACCTGCACCCGCTGCAAAGGCTTGGGAATGAAGTCGTAAGCGCCTTTCTTCATCGCCTCGACGGCAATTTCCACGGTGCCGTAGGCCGTGACGAGAATCACTTCCAGTGAGGCGTCCAAGTGCTTAATCGCCTGTAGAAGGTCAATTCCTGACAACGTTCCCATGCGTAGATCGGTGAGCACAAGATCAACTGGGTTGTTCGGTAGAGAGGCTAAAAGCTGCCGGGGATCGGTAAAAGAAAACACCTCGGCGCCGTCGCTTTTAAAAATACGCTCAAGAGACTCAAGGTTGGCAACCTCATCGTCCACTATCGCAATTCTATATTTCACGTGAGGGCCTACCTTTTAGCTTTTAAAAAGATTAAACGGGGAACTGAAAGGTAAAGGTCGTTCCTTTACCCAGAGAACTTGAACACTCGAGCGTACCTTGAGCTTCTTCAACAATTTCCTTGGTGATCGCCAGGCCGATGCCGGTGCCGTTGGGTTTGGTCGAAAAGAAAGGCGAAAAACTACGATGCTTTACCGAATCATTCATTCCGTATCCAGTATCCGAGATCACAATTCGGTAAACGTTATGTCTTACCTCGGTAGCCACACTCAGCCTGCCTCCCAATGGCATAGCCTCCCGGGCGTTCTTCAAAACATTGAGCAATGCCTGGCGCAAACGACTCCGATCGGTCTTTATGAAAACCCCTTGGCTGGCGAGCTCTTTTTCCACTCTAATATTGCGAACCCGGTCTTCTTCCCGAGAAAAGTCGAGAATCTCAGAAATAAGATCATTTACCTCTGTTTTCATTTCGCTAGTAATTGGCGCACGCGAACGCGCAAGATAACTTTCGGTGATTTGATTCAGACGTAATATTTCTCGGGCCACGCTGTTCAGGGTTTTTGAAATTTCTTCGTTCTTAAAACCAAGCTCTTCTTGTAACCAATCGATATTGAGGCTGATGCTGTTTAGGGGATTTCTGATTTCGTGCACCACTTCAGCGGAAAGCTGACCGATAGCCGCCAAGCGTTCACTTTGGAGCAGTTCATTCTGCTGGAGAGCGATTTTTCGATCACGATCTTCTAATGCGCCCAACATGCGATTGTACTCACGTGCCAGCGTGCTGATTTCGTCCTGAGCGGTCGTTTTTACTTTCAAGCGCCGATTGAAGTCGCCATCCGCAATTTTTCTCACACTTTCGATGAGCGAGGGCAATGGCAGCAAGTGGCGATGCGAGGCCAAGACGGACAATAGTCCGAAGCCAATCACGAAAAAAGAAAGTACCAAGTTTCCAATTAAGGTTTCGCGGCCTTCCAACTGCGCCGCCTGTGTCACCCGTTGCGACTCTTCTTCCACTTTGGCCGAAACGGTTTGAATCTGGGCGCGAAGCTCTTTGTATTGAGATTCAAACTCGGCCCGGACCGAGTTGGTTGCAATGCGGTCAAACAAAGAGCGGATTCGGTTTACCCCTTCTTGTAATTCGGGCAAAACCGCCATCACTTCAGAGCGTTCGGTTTTTTGAAACAGATCATCCAGCGCATTTAATTTTTTCTTGATTAGATAGGGGGAGAGATCTCGCACTACCCTAGACTGAGTGCTGTTCTCAGGTCCCATCTCCGCACGAAAGTAAAAGCGACGAATGTCATCGGCCAATCCTTGAGCGTGGGTTTGCAACTGCGCTAAATGGCGCGAGGCCGGCAAGTACAGGTCGGTAATCAACCCCAGCCGCTCATTGGCCTCTCTGGCCTTGTAGTAGCTATACAGACTCACGATTGTGAATAAGCACAGTACGGCAAAGAATGAGGCTAAAATTCTCGCCCGAATGGTCATAGGCTATTTTTGGTTAGATAAGGATTGGCCCGGTTGGGCAGGAAGACACGCTCAGACTACACCTTCATTTTACTTCGCTTTTGGATTTGGCTCAATGTGCGGTATGCCGCTTTTCAGTTATCGCTCGACGCAGAGGTTTTGGAACTGCGCGCCAAGGGTCTTCAATTCAGTAGTTCCAGTCCACGTTTTCAATAACTTACCTCGGTGATACAGCGCAGAAAAAGGTAGAGCTCCCGACCAATTTTTATCGATGGCGCTCAAATACTCTTGGTCTTTTACGTTGGGTTTCAAGTACGTGGTAAAGCCGGGCCTTAAACTTTGCAGCCATTTTTTTGAAAAACTCTCTTGAACCTGTAGGGAGCTCACGTCGATCAACACTGGCTTGATCCCCTTTTCGGTTTTCAGCAACTTCACCAAATCCGGCATCTCTTCCATACAGATCGAACACCAGGTGGCCCAAACATGAAAGAAGGTGCAGTTTTGCTTTTTCAGTTTTTCGATCGCTTTAGGCTGTAAGTACTCATTAGTGACGACGACGGGGGCCTTAAGCTTCTTTGCTTCGCCAATTGGACAACGAAAAAAGAAAAAGATCAAAAAGGCGGTACTAGCAATACAACGTTGAGTTGAATTCATGGTCATCACTTAATCGAGCAACCTAACGACTTGGTCCAGGGATGCAATACCTTTCGTCCCCTATAAAACTCATCGAGAGCCGAAATGACGTTCCGCCGCGTAATTTTTTTTCCCTCGGTATCGTCGTCGATACTCCCGCGGTAAATCACTCGCCCCTCCCCGCTGATAACAAAAACCTCGGGCGTTTTCTCCGCGGCAAATAGATCGGCCACGGTGTGTTTTTCGTCCTTTAGCACCGGAAAAAGAAACTTGTGCTCCTCCGCATGCTTTTTGATTTCGGTCAGGTGCTCATCACTGTTTGAGTTTACGGCGAAAAATGCAGTTGGTTTCACCAGTTTTTTCAGCTCCATCACCAGGCGATTGTAGCGCTCATTGTACATGTTGGAGTACGGACATTTGAGCGCCATAAAGACCACGACGGCGGCGGCATGGGTTTGTAGTGAAGTTTTGAGATCGTAAGTGTTGCCATCGGTAGCTAAGAGTTTAAAACCCGGGGCAATGTCGCCGGGAGCCACGGCGACGGCTGTTCCGGTAAGCATCAGTGTAAAAAAGATTGCGTGGCGCATTATTCCTCCATTTGCTATACGGAAGCCAACTTTAACTTCGAATTATGGCCTAATTTATGGGCGGAACAAATCCCTACGTAGAAGCTCCCAAGATCACCAAAGCAAAACGGCCTTTTACGGTAACGTTTCGCGCTGACAAATCGGTTGTGGTCCAAGTTGATCCGGAGAAAATTCCCTTTGGAGAGACAGGCCTGGCCGGTAGCATTCTCGACATTGCGCTGCACAACGGGGTGGATATCGATCACGCCTGTGGCGGGGTGGTTGCCTGCTCAACTTGTCATGTTTACATCGTCAGCGGCGGCGAAACTTGTTCGGCAGCGATGGACTCCGAACACGACATGCTTGATTTGGCGCCCGATGTGCGGCCCAACTCACGACTAAGTTGTCAGAGTGTTCCAAATGGTGAGAAAGACCTCATCGTAGAGATTCCGACTTGGAATCGAAATCTGGTACGCGAGGGGAACTAGCTCGCGCCTCAATCTTCAGTCCATCTAAAAACCGTTGGCAAACCTGATCACGCGTATACTCGCGCTCCACCACGGCTCGATTGATAACCGCTCCGGCAATCAAGTCTTCTTTGCGCAACGCCCTGATTTTTTTAACGACCTCTAAAAATCCCGCGGTATCGCCGTGCTCGACGTGAAAGCCAAGGCGGACTTCACTAAAAAGATCCACCACATGACTACGCTTAGGGCCGATGAATATAAAAGGTTTACCCGCCAACAAAACGCCATAAATTTTTGAAGAATGGACCAGGCCAGACATTTTGGGGCCCAGTACCACTAAGTGAACATCGGCGGCCTGTAGCAAAGTCCCCAATTTCTCTCGGGGCTGACGAGGAATCTGCGACATGGAATCGAGCCCGTGGGTTTCTTTGAAAGCCGCAACCTCGCGAGCGCGCAGCCCACCGCCGGCAAAAACAAAAGCCAAATCGAGCTCGTTGCGTAGGCTTAAAATACCGTCGAATAGTGTGTCGAGGGGATGAACAATGCTGTGATTACCCGAATACAAAAAAACGGTTTTCCCCAGCCAGCCAAACTCTTTTTTCGCGGCTATGGAATCGCCGAGGCCTTTAGTTGGCGCCGACTGAACAGGCCACGGGGGAATGATATGAATTTTATTTGACGCCACGCCTTGGGCCACCACTTTTTCTTTCATCCATCGATCGAGTACAACCACTCCTTCATTCAACTTCAGGGACCCCTTAAACAAGCTCAGCAAAAGTTTAGAAATCGGGTTTTGGCGGTTTAGATACCCCACTTCAATTGCCGCATCGGGATTAATATCCATCAACCATTGCACCGACTTAATGCCGGTTAACCACGAAAAAAAGGTTCCCGTAACCCCAATCAACGGCGGCGAAGTGAAACTTACAATAAGGTCAGGCCGAGGCAGTGCCCACAACTTAAGAAATAGAGAGAGGTGGAAAAGTGCGCCATCTACCGCACGATGAAAAAAACTGCGCTTTCCAAACATCGCCCCACGAATCCGATGAATGTGAATGCCTCGATAATTTTCAGTGGGGGCAAAATTCTTGGTGCACGTCTCATAGTCGGTTTTATCGGTAACCACCGAGACCTCATGCCCCTTCTCCACTAGAAATAGAGCAAAATCGGAGACGTGCTGCGAGGTCGCAAGTTGCTCCGGATAAAACGTTTGATTGATAAGAAGTATTTTCATTTAGGGTATTAAGTGAGTGGGGGCTATAGCCTAATCATATCGCGAACCTAGAGAAATCCGACTGGATTTTTTGCCCATTCTTCACTAATACTCGTCGGCATGACACGAATTCTCGCTTTTTTTCTGTTCACTTCGGTGGCTTTTTCAACGCCGGTAAAAAACTTTCCGCTAGTGAACCAGGCGGGTAAACCGTTTCAACTGCACGACCTTAAAGGGAATTACGTTCTCCTCACCTTCGTATACGCGCGCTGTCCCCTTGCAAAGATGTGCCCTCTTTCGTTGAAGCTGACGCGTCAAGCGCTGCAAGCCTGGAACCGCGATTCTGAGCTGAAAAATAAGAAAATTAAGGCTCTGGCCGTCACTTTAGACCCCGAAAATGACTCCCCGGCGGCCCTTAAAGCCTACGGAAAGCGCTTTTCTTTAGAACTGCCTGAAGCCTTTTTGGCCACGGGTGAGCCTAAGGTATTGGCGGAGTTTGCTGGCGAGTTCAACGTGGTTGGTTTTCCGGCCCAAGGTACGATCGCCCACAATTCAAAGCACATCCTACTCGACCCCGAACTAAACGAAGTGGTTCAGCTCAAAGATAATGAATGGAAAATTCAAGAGCTGCTCAACGCCGCAAAAAAAAAACTCGTAGTGCCTAAGTCTTAACTCTAATTCTGCTAATATTTCGAAATGGTTAAATTAGACGAAGTGGTTCGCATCATTACCAGCGCACGAATGCTCACTGTAGCGCTACAAGGTCTGGTGTCGGGCCTGGTGCCGGCCCTCATCGGGGGAAGTCTACTGCAAGCCTGGGTCAGCGATGCCGGCGTCGACATCAAAACCATTGGCCTGCTCACGGCGGTGGCCACCCCCTACACCCTAAAATTTTTGTGGGCCCCGTTGCTCGACCGTTACTCGCTTCCCTTTGGTCACCGCAAAGGTTGGATCTTACTTTCTCAGCTCTGCCTAATCTGCTCAATTTTTTACATGAGTTTGCTAAACCCGAGAGAAAGCGTGCAACACATTGCGGTCGTAGCCGTAGTGATTGCGTTTTTCGGCGCTACTTTAGACATCGCCCTTGACGCCTGGCGCCGGGAATACCTCTCTGATTCTGAAATTGCATTAGGCCTGTCCGCCAATACATTAGCCTTCTTAATTTCGTTCCGGTTAATTGCCGGCTCTCTCGCGTTGATTTTGGCCGATCACATTGCCTGGGGCCGCGTTTATCAGTTAATGACCCTAGTCATCGTGCCGGCGGCGATCTCAATCGCATTAAGCCGCGAACCTAAAGTAGAAGAGCAGCCGCCGCAGAGTTTTTACGATTCGATCGTTTTACCTTTTATCGATTTTTTCAAACGTCAGGGCGCCTTTTTTCTCATCCTTTTTATTCTGCTCTATAAACTTGGCGACAACATGGGCAGCGCACTTACCACTAAGTTTTTCTTGGACTTGAGTTATACCAAAACTGAAATCGGCCTAGTCGGAAAATGGGTGGGCTGGATTGCCATCGCCGCCGGCTCAATCACCGGTGGGATCTTCATGCTCAAAATGAAGATCAGAAACGCCCTTTTTATATTCGGGATCTTTCAGGCGATTTCTACGGCGTTCTTTGCCTTGCTTACGATAATTCCCCATCACATTGTAGCGTTGGGGTCGATCATCGGATTCGAAAACTTCACGGCCGGACTAGGCACCGCCGCCTTCAGCACCCTAATCGCGCGTTTAACCAACAAAAAATTCACGGCAACCCAATACGCTTTATTAACCAGCGTAATGGGAGTTCCACGCTACCTCTCTGGTGCCCCAACCGGATATCTGGTGGGATGGTTTGGGTGGTTTTTCTTTTTTGTTTTCTGCGGTGTCATCGCCGTGCCGGGCATCCTCCTCTCCTTAAAAATTAAGGAAGACGTTCACGGATCCATCTCCATTTAAGGCCGTCTTAGTTACCCATTGAGGGGCACGCCACCTTGGGAATCATTGCAGATGAAAACTCGCCCGCATTGGGGGCACGATGGCATTCGCGGCACGAAGCTTCTTTTACTTTTCCAAGGCGGCGATTTTTAACCAGATGGTCTGTTCGGTTCCCGTGACAGTGTTCACATTGCACTCCCATAAACACTTTACCGAGTTTTCCGCTCGTACTTAGTTCCGCCAAAGACGCGTGGTACTCTTTTTTAAGCTTGGAGTAAATTTCTGGCTGCTCCCGCGAGTCAATGGCGCCGGTCACATGGGCTTTCATAAAAATTTCTGCCATCATCTTTTCGACAAAAGGTTTACCGGGTATCACCGGCTCCCCTTTTAAGAGTAGAGGCTGCGCGATTTTCATAAAGTCTTTGTCCTGCTTAAACCCCAAAGTGTGGCAGGTAATGCACTCCGCATCAAAGTGCTGGTTCTTGGCGTAGAGCACCAAATAGGCCGAGGCATGTTTGGTAGACTCCCAAAACGCCACTTGCTTCGCGTGGCAACCACGACAAGTTTCGTAGTTAGCTACAAAACTCGTTGAGCCTTTTGCTTTAGGTTGCTGACTCGTTTCTAAAGCCGCTCGTTTTTTCTTCAACGCATTTACATCCCGGCGTATTGCGGGGTCCTCTTTAAAACTTTGTTTTATGTCCACCGCCTCATAACGGCTTTTTCCGCCCTTCAAATGAAACAGGCCCACTTGTTGCCCCCACGGCAGAAGCTGCGCCACTTTAGTAATTCCAAGCTCCAAAGGCTCTTTCAAATTATCCGTGGCGGCCGCGCTTAGCCAGAAATCAGCGCCGGAGTCTTTGGCCAGAGCCTTGTCGACTTCGATTCCAGACTGCGAAAGCACCAAGACAATCGTTGCGCCCTGCTCGCGTACTTTTTTGATAGCGGTTTGTAACAATGGCGGGGCCGGCAATACCGTCAATTCCGTCACCGGAGCAAACGGCACCGCTCCACTCACCCCAACGATTCCGAATTTAACCCCTTGATGTTCAATCACGAAAAAAGGGTCGAAAAGCAGTTCGCCTTTTTTATCGGCCAAGTTAACGGAAAGCACCTTAAGATGCCCCAAATCGGCTAAGCGTTTCAACGTCTCCACTCCCCCGGCTAGATCTTTTGGCCCGGGGGTCATCGCCACCACCCCCCATTTTCTGTAGAGAGTCGCCAGTAAAGTGGCATTTTGCATCTCCGCCGCAAGCCTTTCCTCCGCCAGTCCAAGCGACGAAAAGAAGAGATCACCGCCGTCCAGCCATAAGCCGCCTGCTTTTTTCCCGCTCAAAATCACCCCCCGCGACCCTAAAGCCGCGGGTAGCCGGGCCAGCCCACCCAGTTGATCCAAAGAGCAGCCGCAAGTACGCAGCTCTGATTGACGGTCTGCGGTAAAGATTAAGGTGGTTTCGGGAACGGTCGCCCCCAGCGCCAAATTCCCTAAGAAGATTGTAAGGATAGCGCTCCACGGAACAAAGCGGCCGGCCCAGCCGCCTAACGCGTAAACCTTGCCCATCGCGCCCCCGACCATTAGTATTTGCAGGTGTTTTTTGCCCAACGCCGTCTCCTTAAGCCCGTACGAATTGCCGCCATTATTGGTGTTTGCCTCATAGTCGCGGGCTGTACCGAGCCTGCGCCTGACCCTTCTAAGCAAATTATCGCACGGGTTAACGGTGAATCCATTTTGGCGCGAGAATTTCAGTTTGTATTCAATCAACTTAAGGCTGAACAAGACGACGTCTCCAATACCAACACCAAACTCATTAACCAGCTTAAGCAACGGGCTTTGAATGAGATTCTTATTCTTAATTTGTTAAGGCAAGAGGCCGCCAAAAAAAATGTGCGCATTGCTCGTGAAGAGGTTGAAGGACGGCTGTCGAATTGGAAAGACGGCTACCCCCCGGGCGGCTTCGAAGAGATGCTGCGTAAGCAGAATACCACCGAAGAATTTTTGAAAAAACGAATTGAAGACCAACTTTTGGTCGAAAAACTTTCTGAGTCACTGTTCTCCTCGGAGACCTTAGTTTCCGACGATGAAACAAAAAAATACTTTAAACAGCATGAGCGCGAACTTTTTTCTCCAGAAAGGGTCCACGTTTTACAAATTGTGGTACCTACTAGAGAGGAAGCGGAAAAAATTCGCCAAGAAATTATTGCCAATGCCATCACCTTTGAGTCGGCGGCCCGAAAGTATTCCCTGAGCCCGGATGCAGTAAAAGGCGGAGATTTAGGTTTTTTCGCTAAAAATGAAAAAATTGCCGCCTTCAATGAGGCATTCCCCTTGCCCGTGGGTACCATTTCCAAGCCCATTCAGAGCCGGTACGGTGTGCATTTGCTAAAAATGTTAGAAAAGCAACCCTACCGCCGGTTGGGATTTAATGAGGCGAAGCTTGAAATCGTAAAATCGATCAAAAAAGAAAAAGAAGTAAAAGCGTATAAAGAATGGGTTACTAAACTCTTAAAGGATGCAGAGATTTTTAGAAATGAGAGCCTTTTTTCCACTGTCAGTTAAGTTCTTCCTTTATTTCCTTATTGCGATCCCCGCTACTGCAAAAACAGTAGATAAGGTGATCGTTTCAGTAAATGAAGACATCATTCTTGAGTCTGATGTTGAGAAGTTTGTCGCAAAATCAAAATCCAAAAACTTTCAGGAGCTTTTTGGTGGCCTGGACGAAAAAACGTTTTCAGACCGTAATAAGATCATAGATCTACTGATTGAAGAAAAGATCATCGATCAGCAGGTCAAAAAGCTTGAACTTAGTGCCTCGCCCCAAGAGGTTGACGGTCAGATTCGCTCGATCAGTAAGCGTAACGGCATTAGCGACAAACAGCTCTTAGATCGTTTGAAGCAGCTCGGCACCACGGTTGAAGACTATAAACTAGGCCTTAAACGGCAGATCGAACGCCGCAATTTGGTCGAGCGAGAGATCAAGCCTTCGCTCGAAGTTACCGAAGAACAGCTTCGCCACTTTTATGAGCGAAACAGCAAAAAAGAAGAGGGCGACGTTTCTTACAAACTGGCGCACATTTTCGTTCGTACCGGAAAAGACGCCAAATCGCGCGCCGACCGCATTTACGAGGAGCTAAAGACTGCCCCTGAGAAGTACGATGCGCTTTGCAAAGAGGCCTCCGACGACACTTCCACGGCCGCCACCGGCGGTGTGCTAGGCGCGTTTCCCGTCTCTCAACTTTCTAAAGAGTTTCGAGCCGTCGTGCCCAAACTTCCCCCCGGAAAGATTTCGCCCCCGGTAAAAACTAAAGCGGGTTACCACATTCTTAGGGTGCTTGAGTCCCATGCCGCCGACTTTGCGGGGCTGTCGAAAGAACAAAAAGAGCTCGTAAAACAGCAGATGGTCGGCTCCGAGGTCGAGAAAAAAATGCTTTTATGGCTCGAGCGTAAAAAAGGCGATGCCCATATCGTCTCTTCGGCCAAAGACCAAAAAAAATCTTAATCGAGGCGATGTGAAATTAAGTCCAAAAATTTTTCGAGAATACGACATCCGTGGTTTGGCCGACAGCGAATTGGTCGGAGAAAAGGCCGTGCTGCTCGGCCGAGGCTTAGCCTCGTTCTTTCAACAAAGGGGCGTTAAGAAAATTGCTTTGGGCCGCGACTGCCGGCTAAGTTCCGAATCGCTATTCCAATCTCTGTCGGAGTCGTTTTTAGGATCGGGCATTGACGTAGTGGACGTGGGTCTCGTACCCACGCCCGGTCTTTACTTTGCTTGCCACCACCTCACGGTCGGGGGCGGAGTAATGATAACCGGCAGCCACAACCCGGCGGAATACAACGGCTTTAAAGTTGTGTGCGGCGAGGCGACCCTTTTCGGCGATGAAATTCAGATGGTGCGCGAGCTTGTAGAAAAAAAAGAGTTTGTGAGTGGAAAGGGTACCTACTCCAAAACAGAAATTTTAGATGCCTACTGCGATGCCATCGTAAAATCGATCGGTAGAAAACTGTCGCTAAAAATTGCTATCGACTGCGGCAACGCCATGGGTGGCGGTGTAGCCAAAAGGATTTACGAAAAGCTCGGTTGCGAAGTCATTGAGCTATTCGGCGAACTGGATGGCCACTTTCCCAATCACCACCCTGACCCGACGCAACCCGAAAATTTAAAACAACTCATCGCGACAGTTAAGGCGGAGAAGTTGCAAATGGGAATTGCCTTCGACGGCGACGCCGATCGCATCGGACTGGTCGATCGCAACGGAAGCATTTTATTTGGCGACGAGATCCTCATTCTCTATGCGCGGGCGCTACTAAAAGTCTCGCCGGGTGCCAAAATTATTTCTGAGGTCAAAGCTTCGCGTAAATTTTTTGCCGACGTCGCCGCACATGGCGGCAAACCGATCATGTGGAAAACGGGCCATAGCCTCATCAAAGCAAAGATGAAGGAAGAGGGGGCCTTACTGGCCGGCGAGATGAGCGGCCATATGTTTTTCAAAGACCGGTATTACGGTTTTGATGACGCCATTTACGCGGGCGCGCGGGCAATTGAAATTATTGAAGCGTCGGGCAAGAGTCCGGTCGAACTATTAGCCGATTTGCCGAAAACTTTTTCAACTCCCGAGATTCGGGTCGATTGCCCAGATGAAATTAAATTTCAGGTGGTAGATGAGGCTCGTCGAGCCTTTATTTCAAAAGGGCTCGAAGTAAACCCCATCGATGGGGCGCGCGTCGAATATCCCGAAGGTTGGGGCCTGGTTCGCGCTTCGAATACACAGCCCGTTCTGGTGTACCGTTTCGAAGCGAACTCGGCCGCAGAACTAAATCGAATTCGCACCGAGATTGAGACAGTTCTGGCGCAAATCTTGGAGAAACGAAGTTAGTTGTGTCTTCACACATCATAGTAAAGGGAGCGCGAGAACATAACCTCAGAAACATCTCGCTAGATATTCCTCGAAATAAACTGGTCACCATTACCGGCCTTAGTGGATCAGGAAAGTCTTCGCTCGCCTTTGACACGATTTATGCCGAGGGTCAGCGGCGCTACTTAGAGTCGCTTTCCGCATACGCTCGGCAGTTCTTAGAACAAATGAGAAAGCCGGACGTAGACTTTATCGACGGCCTTTCACCAACAATTTCCATCGACCAAAAGGTGGTAAGTAGAAGCCCGCGCTCTACCGTAGGCACCATTACCGAAATATACGATTACCTACGATTGCTTTTCTCGCGCCTGGGCACGGTTTTCTGCCCTTCTTGCGGAAAAGAGGTACAACGCCAGACGGTAAATGAGATCGTCGAACAGGTTCTGCGACTTCCCGAAGGAAGCCGTATTTCGGTATTAGCCCCGATTGTTCGCGGTAAAAAGGGTGAGTACCAGAAAGAGCTCTACCAGATGCAGTCGCGCGGCTTTACCCGCGTGCGCATTGACGGGCAAGACCTGTCGCTTTCGGAGCCGATCAAACTAAAAAAAACCGCTAAGCACGACATCTCTGTTTTTGTAGACCGTATTTTTCTGCGCGCCGGAATTGATTATCGTTTAGCCGAAGCCGTTGAAATGGCCGTGGGGTTAGCCGACGGAATAGTCGAGGTTGAAGAGGTCGATTCTAAAAAGTTGATGACCTATTCCACTAAACGCGCCTGCGTCGAATGCAGTATTAATTTTCCTGAGCTTGAGCCGAGAAATTTTTCATTCAATAGCGAGCATGGGGCGTGCCCGGTATGCGAGGGAAGAGGCACTCAGGACTTTATCGATCCAAATAAGGTCATTGGAGACATTGATCTATCTTTGAATCGCGGCTGCGTTGAGCCTTGGGGTTCAAAAACGAAAAAATGGCTCGAAGCGTTCTTTTCGCCCATTAGAAAACGTGGAGTCAGCTTAGACACGCCATGGAAAGAACTTCCCACCGAACATAAAAACTTGGCGCTCTTTGGCGACGAAGATTTTAGTGGAGTCATTCCCACCCTCATGGCCGCTGAAGAAGAAGAGGATGACGATCTTTTCGGTCCCGAAGACGCTTTTTACTCTTCGCGCCCGTGCCCCGAATGCAAAGGGTCGCGACTGAAAAAGGAAGTTCTCTCGATTCGCATTGCCGATCATTCGATTGCGGATGTTTGCCGTCTCGATTTGGAAAAATGTTTAACCACACTAAGCGGAATAAAATTTACCTCCTCCCAGAATTTGGTGGCATCACCTATTCTTAAAGAGATCACTGCCCGCCTGACGTTTCTGATCGATGTTGGTCTGACGTACCTTTCACTTGGCCGGTCAGCTGATTCGCTTTCGGGGGGCGAAGCCCAACGCATTCGGTTGGCGAGCCAGATCGGGGCTTCACTGGTTGGTGTCCTATACGTGCTCGACGAACCTAGCATTGGTTTACACCCGCGCGACAACGAGAAGCTGATTCAAACTCTTGAGCGGCTACGTGACGACGGCAATTCAGTATTGGTAGTCGAACATGATGAAGAGACGATACGCCGCTCAGACTTCGTAGTGGATATGGGGCCAGGCGCGGGCGCAAAGGGCGGCGAGGTTTTATTTGCCGGCACGGCTGAAGAGCTACTGCGCGACCAAACCAGTATTACGGCTCAATATCTTAATGGCGTTCGAAAAATCCCCGTCCCAAATCCCCGCCGACCGCAGGACCCAAATCGAATGATCCGACTCATCGGCGCGAGCTTAAATAATTTGAGAAACGTCACCGTCTCTTTTCCGTTGGGAAATATAATCGGCATTACCGGCGTCTCAGGCTCCGGCAAAAGCACGCTTGTTCTGGACACTTTGTACCCGGCAATACACGCTTCATTCCAGCGTCTGCCGATTCCTGCACATCTTAATGTGGAGAAGGTAGAGGGGCTGACGGCGATCGACAAAGTCATTCATGTCGACCAAAGCCCCATCGGCCGAACCCCTCGTTCTAACCCCGCCACTTATACCGGCGTTTTCGGTGAGATTCGTGCTCTGTTCGCAGGTTTACCGGAAGCAAAAGTACGCGGCTATGGCCCAGGGCGCTTCTCGTTTAATGTCGAAGGCGGCCGCTGCGATGCCTGTCATGGCGACGGCAACATGAGAATCTCCATGAGCTTTCTTCCCGATGTGTATGTTGAGTGTGAACTTTGCCGTGGCCAACGCTACAACCGTGAGACGCTCGAGATTTTGTACCGCACAAAAAACATTGCACAGGTTCTGGCCCTAACGATTGCCGAAGCTTCTGAGTTTTTTGAACGAATTCCGCAAATCAAACACAAGCTCGGCACCTTAAATGATGTTGGTCTCGGCTACGTTCACTTGGGACAAAGCGCTCTCACTCTTTCCGGCGGTGAAGCCCAACGAATTAAGCTGGCCAAAGAGTTACTCAAAAGGTCAACGGGCCGAACTCTTTATATATTGGATGAGCCCACCACCGGTTTGCATTTCGAAGACGTACTGCGACTCTCAGATATTCTTCATCGGCTGGCAGATCAGGGAAATACCGTGATCGTGATTGAACACAACCTCGATGTAATTAAGCAGTCAGACTACGTTATTGATTTGGGGCCCGAAGGGGGAATTCACGGCGGAGAAGTTCTTTACGAAGGAGTTCCCGAAGGGCTAGCGGCAATCGAGGGCTCACACACCGGTAAATTCCTAAAAGAAATGCTCCACCCCTCGTCGCCAAGGGATGGAGCATCTAAAAAGAATAATGAACTACGAACCTAAATTGGTTGCGTAATACTTTTACAGCTTTCCAATAAGCATGAAAGCAATAAGAACGGTGAACAGCACCAAGGACTCGATAAATGCGAGGCCAAGAATCAACGGTGTCTTCATTCCGTCCGATGCCGCTGGGTTACGGGAAACACCGTCCATAAAGGCGCTGGCAATGCGGCCTTGAGCCGTAGTGGCCGCCATTACGGCTAGAGCCATTCCGAATCCAACCGCTAAGGCGATCCACGGAGCGGCCGATGTAACGGCACCGTGGGTCGCTTCTTCAGCGAACGAAGCTAAGGGAAACAAGCTACCTAACAGCACCAAACGAGACATCTTCATTAACTTACTCCTTGAATAAAAAGTTTCTAAACGTTCCGACTAAATTTCCTAATGCCCATGGGCGTGATCAGCACCGTGTTCGTGCTCCGTCGCCATTTGTACGTACACCGCCGAAATAGTCGCAAAAACAAAGGCCTGGATGGTACAAACAAAGATTCCAAAAAGCAATAATGGAACCGGCAATACCCAAGCCATCAGCTCTCCAAATTTAGAGGCTACGGCGTGGTCTACGAACATATTCACAAATAAACGAATTCCCAAGGAAACCGGACGAATGGCGTGTGACACCATCTCCAAAATGGCAATTAAAATACCGGCCGGGCCAAGTCCCATCAAAAAGTGCTTAAGATACCCGCCTAGCCCGTGCTCGCGAATACCCATAATGTTGTAGTAAGCGAAAGAGGAAATACCCAACGCAAAGGTCGTATTTACGTTCGAGGTGCTCGAACTTGAGTGCGGCAACAATCCTAAGAGGTTGTTAAAGAACACATAAAGAAACAAAGCGGAGATGAATGGCACGTACTTCTCAGCACCATGGCCCAACGTGTCCTCAATCATCGCGTAAAGGCCGTCCATAATGGTGTCCACTACGGTGGCGTAGCCCGGCTTCTTTTTCGGAATGAGGTTTTCTTCTTCGCGCCCCTTGAGTGCTCGGTTGGCGATGAGCGAAGCAATGCCGATGCCCACGACGGTAACAACCGAGGCATTGATATGAATCAAGTTCGAGTCGTGCGGCAAACCAGGGATTTGCAGCAACCAGCTTGTAGGTCCGTGAGCATTCATAGTTTGAAAACTGTCCCTACTTATCCCCGCTGGCGCTAAGTTTCAACTATTTAAACGCGTTAGCCGATTCTCCCGCCAATTGATTGGGCTTAGTTAAGTGACGCTCCGCCATGCGGTCTATTGTGATTTACCAAATCATCCCCCGATCAACCGCAGTTAACCTTGTGGCTGCTCCGAGAATCAGACAATCAACCTACGATTAACCTGTTAACAAGGGCGATTATCTCTTCCTCTAGAAAAACACGAACACACGCATGGGGATAACCTTGTGGATAACTTTTGGGGCTCCATTTTTAGATAGCGGCCTCATTTTAAAGTGGCCTGTGGATAACTTTGAGAACGTTTTCTCGAGATCGTAAAATGTTGTCCGGGTCCTGTGGATAACTTGAGAGCGCCTTTCCCAGCTTAGCTCTTGAGCATTCTAGATGCGATTTTTCTCGATAACTTTGATGATCCAAAAAAGGCCCAAGCCCGAAGCAGCGGTAATTAATGTAAAAAAGAAGAGCGGATACGTGCCAAAGCGGGTGTCAAGGTAGGTACCAAGTCGATATGCGCCATAAATGAGCAGCGCTTTCGTCATCACAATGCTGCTCAACTGAGAGGCAAATCTCATAAATTTAGGATCGATTCGCATGGGCGTTCCTTATTTACTTTTCGCCGTTCTCTTTCGTAGCTCATTGATACGAATTTCAACCAGACCTGGGTCCCGATAACGGTCTTTAAGCCCTTCAAAGATCTGCAGCGCGTTAGTAAACTTTCCATCGTGTTCGTAGCATTGCCCAATCAGAAATTGGGCGTCCATCGCCTGTTCGCTTTGGGGGTGATGCCGTAGAACCTGCTTGAGTGCCTCAATCGCCACGTCGTATTTTCCATCCATAAAATAGGTATTTCCAATTTCGAAACGCGCCCTGGGTATAAAGGTGCTTTTGGGAAATTTTTCGACAAGATTTTGAAATTCAAGCCGAGCCTGCTCAAAGTTATTGGCACGAAAGAAAGAGGTGGCCACCCGAAACTCAAAAAGGTCGCGCTCGAGACTTTCTGAATCCATCTCAATCAGTTTGCGGTAGGCGACGATAGATTTTTCAGAATCGCGGCTCTGCTCAAAATATATATTCGCCACTCTCTTTAAGACTTCATAAATTGAAACCCGGTCCTGATTTAGCCGAATGAATTCCTGGTAACTAAACGTGGCGCCATCAAAGTCTTTTAGATAGACCTCTTGCGCAAACCCCAGCTTGTAGAGTGTTTTAATGGCGACTTTATTGTCGGGGTTTAATGCGATCGCCTTATGATAAAGATCCACCGCTTCGATATAAGCGCCCTGATTGATCTTATCTTCAGCTGCCCGAGTCAGGCTGTTTTGCCGTCGTTCAGTGCACGCACACAGCGGCATCAGTATTAGTAATATTAAAACGGACCTTAAGATCCGTTTATTCAGCACCATCTCCGCCATCGTCTGGCGTAGACTCAACCTCTGGAGTTTCGTCGTTTTGAGCGGACGCTGCATCGAGAGGGGTGTTTCCAGCAATGATCGTAGTTCCGTCATCTTCCTTTTCTACGATTTTTGCCACGGCCCCAACTCGCTCGCCCTCTTCAAGTGCAATCAAACGCACGCCCTGCGCCACCCGGCCAACTTCAGAAATCTCAGAAACTCTGGTGCGAATCACTTTTCCTTGGTTAGAGGCGATGATAATTTCATCCGAATCCACCACCTGCCGAACCGCAACCACTTGGCCATTTTTCTCGGCAACCCTTAGCGTGATGATTCCTGAACCGCCGCGCCCCTGAACACGGTATTCGTCAATCGGGGTCCGCTTACCATAACCCTTTTCGGTAACAACCAAGATTTGAACACCTGCAACGTTCGGCCAAATAATCTCCATGCCTACTACCGCATCGTTGTCGTCGAGGCGCATGCCCTGAACGCCACGTGCCGCCCGGCCCATGGCGCGAACGTCGTCATCTTCGAATCGTATGCTCTGTCCTTGTTTCGTGACCAAAATTACATTCTGGGCGGCCTTACAAATACGGGCATCAACCAGCGAATCGCCTTCATCAACGGTAACGGCAATGATCCCTTTTTTCATAGGACGAGCAAACGCCATCAATGAAGTTTTCTTAATGATGCCTTTTGCTGTCACCATTACAATAAATTCGTCTTCCTTAAACTCACGAACCGGCAACACCGCCTGAACTCGCTCATTGGTGCTCAAATTAAGCAAATTCACGATCGGCTTGCCCTTGGCCGTTCGGCTGCCTTCAGGAATTTTAAGAACCTTGAGCCAATAGAGTTTGCCTTGGTCGGTAAAACACAGAATCTGGTCGTGAGTAGAGGCAATGAACAGATCGGCAACAAAATCTTCGGCTTTGGTTCCGGCACCGGTAACACCTCGGCCACCGCGTTTCTGCGCGCGATAAGTGTCCACGGGCAGTCGTTTGATATAACCAGAGTAAGTGAAGGTCACCACCATCTGCTCTTCAGTGATGTAATCTTCAGCGCTCAGGTCGTCAGTCTCTTCAATAAACTGGGTCCGACGCTCATCACCAAATTTTTCACGAATCTCTTTAAGCTCTTCAGAAATAATTTTTAAGACTCGAGTTTCATCGGAAAGAATCGATTTTAAGTCGGCAATGATCAGAAGAATCGCTCGGTGCTCATCGACAATTTTGTCGCGCTCAAGTCCGGTAAGGCGCTGCAGACGCATCTCTAAAATAGCTTTGGCCTGGATATCGCTAAACTTGAAACGGATAACTAATTTTTTGTGAGCTTCATCGGGATTAGAAGAACTTCGAATTAATTGGACAGTTTCATCAAGATTTTCTACGGCCGTTTTTAAGGCCTCTAAAATGTGCGCTCGCTCTTCGGCTTTACGCAGATCATATACCGTTCGTCTGGTTACCACTTCTTTGCGATGATTCAAGAACGCTACTAAAAGCTCCTTGATGTTCATCACTTTAGGCTGCTGATGATCCAGCGCCAGCATGCTAATGCCGAATGACACCTGCATTTGTGTGTTCTTAAAAAGCTGATTTAGAATTACGCGGCTGTCTTCGCCTTTTTTAAGTTCGAACACCACGCGCATGCCGTCGCGATCGGACTCATCGCGAAGATCGGTGATCCCTTCAATGCGCTTTTCCCGCACCATATCGGCAACGCTTTCGATCAGCTTTGCCTTGTTCACCTGATACGGAAGTTCGGTCACAATGATGCGTTCTTTTTCCGACTTGGGCATCGGCTCAATTTCAGCCTTGGCGCGAAGTTGGATAATTCCTTTACCTTGTAAGTAGGCTTCTCTTAAGCCCTTACGGCCGTATATAAACCCGGCGGTTGGGAAATCGGGTCCTGGAATTTTTTGAATGATCGATTCAATTGTCGTTGCCGGATTTTCAATCAGCAACATCAACCCATCAAGAATCTCATTTAGATTATGGGGGGGAATATTAGTGGCCATTCCCACCGCAATCCCTGAAGCACCGTTCACCAAAAGGTTGGGAAATTTTGCCGGAAGTACCGAAGGCTCGCGCAACGAGTTATCGTAGTTAGGCGTGAAATCTACGGTTTCTTTTTCAAGATCAGAAAGCAGCTCGTTAGAAATCTTGTCGAGGCGAACTTCGGTATAACGCATCGCCGCCGGTGAATCACCGTCGACAGAACCGAAATTCCCCTGTCCATCGATAAGCGGATAACGCATGCTAAAATCTTGCGCCATGCGAACCATGGTTTCGTATACGGGAACATCACCGTGCGGATGATATTTACCGATAACGTCGCCAACGATACGTGCTGATTTTTTGTATGGCTTGTCGTGGGTATTCGACATGTCGTACATCGCGTACAAAGCACGGCGGTGCACCGGTTTTAAGCCATCGCGGGCATCGGGCAAGGCGCGACCAATGATTACGCTCATCGCATAATCAAGGTAGGCATCCTTCATTTGCTCTTCGATGCTGACCTGTATCAGTGAATTTTCGATCACATCCATTTTCTAAACGTCCAGACTTCTAACTTTTAAAGCGTTGGCCTCAATAAAATCACGACGTGGCTTTACTTGGTCACCCATAAGAATTGAGAAAATATTGTCGGTGGCCGCCGCGTCTTCAATTTGCACCTGCAAAAAAGAACGCTTTTTGGGATCCATGGTGGTTTCCCAGAGCTGATCGGGGTTCATTTCGCCCAAACCCTTATAGCGCTGAATGTATAATCCGGTTTGCCCCAATAAGGTTATATGCGCTTTGACCAGCTCGATATCGCCAAACTTTTCTACGCGACCATCGGGATACCGCACCTCAAAGGGTGGCTCACCAAATTTTTGCAGATTCGAGGTGATCTTTTTCATTTCCTGCAGCTGAGGAGACGTTAAAAAATCGTAAGTAACTGAAGTGTTGGTTCGCAGATTATGCCGAGTGGTCGTACAAATTGCCTGAAACCCACCATGCTCTTCATCCGCGGTAATTTGGTAAGAGAATTGAAAAGAGGTTGCCCGCTTTTGAACTAAGGCCGCATAGGTCTTTAGTTCATTTTCAAATTTTGTCTTATCTTTGAGTATTTCTGCGTTCCAAACTTCTTTAAATGCGATCGTTCGCATCAGTTCAGGGTCCGATTTACGAGAGAACAAACGGAGGAGGTGATTGAACTGAGTCAGCTTTCTAAAGATGTTCTTAGCCGTGTTCTTTTCTACTTTTTGCCCGCTGGCATAAATATCGGCCTCATCCAAAGCTTGCGACAAAACAAACTCTTCGAAAAGAGAATCGTTTCGCAAATACCTCTCCACTTTACCCTTCTTAACTTTATAGAGCGGGGGTTGTGCAATGTAGAGGTACCCCTTCTCGATAATCTCGGGCATCTGCCGGTAGAAAAACGTAAGCAGCAGCGTACGAATGTGCGCGCCGTCAACGTCGGCATCGGTCATGATCACAACTTTGTGGTAGCGAATTTTGGCAATGTCGTACTCGCCCACACCAATGCCGGTGCCTAACGCTGTGATGAGAGTGCGAATCTCCTGAAACTCGATCATCTTATCGAAGCGAGCTTTCTCAACGTTTAGAATTTTGCCTTTAAGCGGGAGAATCGCTTGGTTCTTACGATCACGGGCCTGCTTGGCGGAGCCACCGGCAGAGTCGCCCTCGACCAGATACAATTCACAGAGTGCCGGATCTTTTTCCTGACAGTCGGCCATTTTTCCGGGAAGTCCGCCAAGGTCCAAGGCTGATTTTCTACGAGTAAGATCGCGAGCTTTTCGTGCCGCAATACGGGCCCTAGCCCCTTCCAAAGCCTTGCCAGCAATTTTTTTGGCAACCCCTGGATTTTCTTCCATGTAAATCATCAGGCGTTCATTCAGCAAATTTTCGACCATACCCTTAACTTCGGAATTTCCGAGCTTGGTCTTGGTCTGGCCTTCGAACTGAGGGTTTGGAATTTTTAGACTGATGACGCAAGTAAGGCCTTCGCGGATATCTTCGCCGGTCAAACTTTCTTCAATGTCTTTTCCGAGGCCGTTTGCCTCAATGTATTTATTTACACATTTAGTAAGCGCGGCTTTGAAGCCGGCGAGATGCGTTCCGCCTTCAATCGTGTTGATATTATTCGCAAAGGTAAAAACATTTTCCTTGTAACCATCATTCCATTGCATCGCCACTTCGAGAAGAATGCCCGTAGCTTCAGCGTAGAAGAAGAGAATATCTTCGTGGATTTTGGTCTTTGCCCGATTCAAATACTCTACAAATGATTTCAATCCGCCTTCGGAGTGAAACTCTTGGCGCTGTTCGGTGCGCTCATCGTAAAGATCAACCCGAATTCCACGATTCAAAAACGACAACTCACGAATGCGGCTTGAAACCGTATCGTAGTTAAATTCTAAAACTTCAAAGAGTTCGGTATCCGGCTTGAAGCGGATCTTTGTGCCGGTCTTTGGCGACACTCCAATTTCAGTGGGAGAGCCGAGCGGTTTCCCTTTTTCATAAGACTGAACAAAAACTTTACCCTGGCGTTTGACTTCAACTTTCAAACTCTCGGACATCGCATTAACCACGGAGACACCAACTCCGTGAAGACCGCCAGAAACCTTGTACGAGCTGTTATCGAACTTTCCGCCGGCGTGAAGTTTCGTGAGCACCACTTCCAAAGCAGAAATTTTTTCCGTGGGATGCATTTCGGTAGGAATACCGCGACCGTCATCTTCGACCGAAACTGAGTTATCCACGTGAATGGTGAGGCTGATGTTTTTACAATGGCCCGCCATTGCTTCGTCGATTGAATTATCGACGACCTCCCAAATTAAATGATGAAGACCTCGAAAACCAGTGTCGCCAATGTACATTCCGGGGCGTTTCCGAACGGCCTCGAGACCCTCCAGAACTTGAATGGAACCCGCTCCATAAGACGAAGCGTCTTCCATCGATGTTTCGTTATCAGGCATTTAACTACACTCCGGAATCAGATTCTCATCGGCATGATGACACTGGTGTGATTCGCCCCTTGAGAAGAACGAATGACGCCTGGGTTTTGTTTCCCGCGAAGCTCAAGAAGGACTTTTTCTCCCTCTATCGTTGAAACCGCGTCGATTAGATAACGAGAGTTAAATCCGATTTTCAACGGCTCTCCTTCGTAATCGATACTGATGTCTTCGCTAGCGTCACCAAGCTCTGGGCTTTGACTCGATAATTGCAAGAGACCTGGACTCAAACTGAACGTCACACTACGTGATTTATCAGACGACATCAAAGAAATTCGCTTAAGCGAGGCCAGGAAGGATTCACGGTCTAAGTGCACGGCATTTTGAGAATTTTCAGGAATGATTCGGCGGTAATCAGCGTACTTTCCTTCAATGAGACGCATGGAGATAAAAATGTTTTCTCGGCGCACCAAAAGCATCTTTCCTTTTACCGAGACAAAAAAATCTTCCTTCTCTTCCGCCAAGAGGCGGCGCAGCTCGTTTAGCCCTTTGCGAGGCACGATGATGCCTTCTTCAAAAAGCCCCCACGCCTTTTCATCAAAAATAGCTTGGCTGTGGTCAACCAACGAAAGCCGATGGGCATCGGTTGCCACCATACGAAATACTTTTTTAGTACCTGCCTCTTCTTTGACTTCTAGCGTCTCAAAAAAAACGCCGTTGAGGTGGTAACGCGCTTCGTCAGAAGACGCGGCGTATAATGTTTTTTCTAGCATCGAGATGATGGCCGTGCCGTTCATCCGCACAAAACTTTGCCCTTCATCGGACGCAAAGCCCGGTATTTCTGGAAAATCTTCAGCGGGCATCCCAACGATGTTGAAAACCGACCGATTGGCCTTCAATTCAAGCCGTGAGTTCTCTTTTGTTTGGATAGCTATGGCATCGGTCTCAGGAAGTTCTCGAACGATGTCTAGGAGGCTCCTGGCGCGAACGGTGAGAGATCCCGTTTCTGAGACCTGAGCTTTGAGAATACTTTGAATTCCTACCTCAAGGTCGGTAGCTGAAACCGTAAGCACGCCTTCCTCTGCCTTAAGTAGGGCATTAGAGAGGATGGGCATGGTGGTCCGTCGTTCCACCACATTTTGTACTCTTTGCAACCCTAGCTGCAGGTTTGTTTTTGAGATGACTAGTTTCATCCTCGGTCCTTCGTTCTCTCTCTATTCTTTTAATAAAGAGTAATACTAGATCTTATAGTAGTAGTAATTAGCACTGTTGATAAGTTGATAACTCAGTTAAGCGCTCGTTTTTGTTAAGGAAACCCCTGTGGATAACCCTGTGGACAGCGCTGTGGATAACTTTCCAAAACTGGGGATAACTAGTTATCAACAAGTTATCAACACCTTATCAACAACGTATCAACAGAGTTATCAACAAGTTATTAACATGCACGATCTTCCCATACGCTACATCAAACTGCATGTATGGCAACCTAGCGTAGGGTGATCTGGAAAACCGCGATCAGATCGGATCTTCAGCCGCGTCATAGGCTCTTGGTATTTATTGTCTGAACGTTAGTGAAGTTCTAACTTTGGGGCTTCTGGCATTGATAGATGCTCCAGATTCGGCTGCGCTCGATCCAGCCATTGAAATTCAATTGGGTGACCCAATTTGGAAAAGGTGCGTAAGTTAATTTGCACCACCGTTGCAGCTTTTCTGCCTCTTTCGGCAAAGACAGCCCTTTTCTTCCAATCCAACTGATTTCCGTTGAGGCGCCAACTGCAGATTCGAGCTGGAAATAGTCTGGAAATTTTTTCACTTCGGTTCCGGCACGCCGGTAAAAAGTGATCGGAAAACCAACCACTTCGAAGCAGTCTCCATCGACGCTAAGCAGTGAAATAGGGCGTTGTTGGGCGTAAAGGTATTTATAAACGCCGATGACTGTCGACGATGGGAAAACGCAGGCAAGAAAAAGGAGCGCAAAATTCATTCCCACGGCATACGGTCTAAGGCGTACCAGCGCCGATTTAACTCGCAGGCTTTTTAGCCAGCAGTAAATTTCATTTAGGCTCATGACTGAAAGCACCACCGCGCCTTTTGCCACAGGGAATAGATAATTTATCTGTTTGTGGGCCATGATCTGATGGACCACGAAGAAGGAAGCGGTAACCCAGGTGAGTACGTGCCGCGGAAATAGAATCCATCCTAAGATTGTGCCGGCAATGAGCAGGATGCTAAAGGGCGGTCCCCCTTGCAAAAAGACTTCTCTGAAATAAAACCATCGTCCGGAAGCAAATTGATGAAGGACTCCGCCTTTGAAAACGAGACGGTCGAGATAATTCCAGTGCGTCGGGTACCAGAAACCGTAGCCCCAGGTGTTGATGCCTTCGACGGCCAACGCAACGAGTAAGAACCCGAAACACATTCTTGCGAAACTCCACCAACGCTTGGACCCGTCGGCCCTACCCAAAAATAGATACCAAAGCGCTACGAACAAGATGACGACGCCCATTTGGTAGCGGCAGCTGAAGGCAAATGCCCATAGTCCGCCGACTAAAATTTCATGAATGAACGGTTTTTTTGCTCCGGAATTTTTTCCGCGCTCGATTACAAAATGCATTAGCCCTAGCGAGATAAAAAAGAAGCTTCCCGCCCAACTTTCAGGCGAGGGGCGAGCGTGAAGATAGGGAAAAAACCAGACAAAACAGAGTGCGTAGAGAGAATGGCGCCGCGTCGTCACGTCACGAACCCAAAAGGCTAAAGAATAAGCAACGGCAATGAGGCTCACCCAACCGAGTAGTGCCGAAAAGAATCTAAAAATGGTGGCCAGAGTGAAGGGGTTTGTGATGCCGAAAAGAGTTAGCCCTTTTACCGCCAGGCCAAGGGTGGCGGGTTGAAAAAATGAGAACATCAGGCATTCAGGGCAGCGTTCAAGCGTATCTGTGGCCATGGGCGCCAGCAGACGTCGATGCATCATCTCGAGAATGCGAAAATGCTCATCGTGATTTTGATAACCCTCGCTGAAAAAAGCGGCGATCAGATGTAAAAGCAGGCTTAAGCCAAAGCAAAAGTAGATCGTCCTTCGTGAGAGACCGGGAAAATAGGCAGAAACCGCTGCGGACTTTTGAGCTAAGCCGTTCGACGACATCGGAGCAACCTAGTGCTGGCGGTTCATTCCGTCTAGCGGAACAGAGTTTCTATTTTATTTATATTGTCAAAAATTTCAGGGTCGGTGCGCTGGATTTCAGCGATTTTGGAAACTGCGTGCATAACGGTGGTGTGGTCTTTTCCGCCCATTAGTTTACCGATTTCAGGATAAGAAAGCAGTAGGTGCTTTCGCATGAGATACATGCAAATTTGCCGGGGAATGGTCATTTTACGGGTGCGTTTTTCTGATTTGAGGTCGGTCACCTTCAAACTAAAATTCAGCGCTACGATTTTTAGAATTCCGTCGGCACTCAGGGAATGCTTTGTTTTCGGAATGATGTCTTTCAAAATCATTTGACACAAATCGACGGAAATCGGCACGCCGGTAAGCGAAGCGTAGGCTTGGAGCCGGTGTAGGGATCCCTCTAGTTCCCGAATATTCGTAGTAATATGGGAAGCAATAAAATGCGCCACATCATCGGGAAGCCGAATGTTTTCGGTCTCGGCCTTGTTCTTTAAAATGGCAATTCGAGTTTCAATTTCGGGCGGTTGCACATCGGCGACAAGGCCCCATTCAAACCTGGTTTGCAGACGATTTTCTAACCCTTGAATGTCTTTTGGGTAGCGATCTGAAGTAACTACAATCTGTTTTCCGGCCTCGTGAAGATAATTAAAAGTGTAGAAAAACTCTTCTTGAGTCCGCTCTTTACCGGCTAAAAAATGCACATCGTCCAACAATAATACGTCGCAGCGGTTTCGGTATTTTTCGCGGAATTCCCGCATCCGATCCACACGAAGTGCTTGGATCAACTCATTGGTAAAACTTTCGCTGGTTAGAAAAAGAATTTTTAAATGGCTCTGACGTAGAAAAATCTCGTGGCCAATTGCCTTGAGCAAATGAGTTTTTCCAAGACCGGCTCCACCAAAAATGAAAAGAGGGTTGTAGCAATGGCCCGGTTTATTTGAGACCGCAAAACAGGCAGCATGGGCAAACTGATTGTTGCTACCGGTTACATAAGTTTCAAAAGTGTACTTGCTGTCGAAGGGGTTAATACTTCGAACATTAAATTCAATTTGCGGGTTGGCCGTTCCCGACTCCTTTACGAGCAGATTTATATTTTTGGTACCGAGCGAAAATTCAGCGAGCGTTTCTTTTAGGGTGGAGAGACACTTTTCTTCAAAACTCTCTTTGGAAAAGTGATCCCCAAACCTAAGATTGAAACTACC
This sequence comes from Pseudomonadota bacterium, assembly GCA_043718025.1. Lineage (GTDB taxonomy): Bacteria > Bdellovibrionota > FAC87 > UBA2466 > UBA2466 > JBGSST01. The sequence goes on along the minus strand of JAYSWN010000024.1, from coordinate 3,494 downwards.
TTTTTCGTCGAGCTCGAAGTCAGCTGTTTCGACAAGCGAATGGTAGACATGGGACGGCAACCGAGTCTGTAAATTGTCGCAAATTCGAGCCCAGAGGCTATCGTCCATTTGTGGTCACCGCTTAAAAAATCCTGCTGCCGTATAAATGGGCGGGATGAGTCCAATGGGGTAACAAAGCCCCCCTCTTTTGGCAATTCAGTAACTTCCCAATATCCCACTTGTTTTAATGCGGCAGGACTTTATGGTTAGCGGAGCCCTTGGATCGCCGCGCCAAGCCAAAAGGTTTGACTCGCTCTTCAACATTGGCTTACTATCCGGGAGTTTTTTCGAACAATTATAGGAAGGTTCTTTGTGAAACGTACTTATCAGCCAAGCCGCGTGAAACGTAAGCGCACCCATGGATTTCGTAAGCGCATGCAGCGTCGGGATGGCCAGTTAATTCTGAGTCGCCGTCGTCAAAAGGGTCGTAAGCGGTTAACGGTCACCACCGGGGGCAAATGATTTTAGCAGCAGAAAGTCATAAGTTTCCGAAGGCTTCGCGCATTCTGAAACGGTCGGACTTTTTGTCTCTGAAAGAAGAAGCCTTTTTTGATCGTAACTTTGTCTTCGCCTATCGGCGTACCGGTTCGGGGCGCTTAGGGGTAACTCTGAGCCGTCGAGTTCTGAAAGATGCCATCGCGCGAAATCGCGTTAAGCGTCTAATTAGAGAAACATTTCGATTACATAGAGAGCAGTTCGCTGGCCTTGATGTAAACGTGATCGGCCGGTCTAAACTAGCCGACGTTTGGCCGACGATGGGGCTAAAAGACATGGAAGCCCTTTTTGGAAAATTTTCGAATGTCGTTCGCCAACGGTCTAAGTAGTCTTCTGCGTAGCGGCACCCGTTTTTTCTTTCTTATTCTGTCACGTGGCATCCATCTCTTGGTGGGTCAGGGTCCTGCCTGTCGGTTTCAACCGACCTGCTCCCAGTATGTTGCCGACGTATTTTTGAAACTTGGCGTGAGAAAAGGTTTGGTCCTTTCTTTAAAACGCCTGGGTCGATGCCATCCTTGGGGAAACTCGGGTTGGGATCCGGTCCCGGAGGTAAAGTCCTAATGGCTAACAAGACTTGGATCGCAGTAGCGGTTTCGTGCTTAATTTGGTTTGGGTACTTGAAGTGGTTCGCGCCACCGATGGTGCCACCTTCGGAAACAGTGAGTCAAGAAAATGCGCCGGCGTCATCACCGGCTGCGTCAACAAATGCTGCGAACACCAGTTTAATGCCCAGCGCCGTAGAGTCAAAAAGCACTAGCCTGTGGGTGCATTCCTTTAACCCAGATCCAGAACTGATTTTTAAAACTCCGGCATCGCAAGGTCTGTTTTCTGCCCTAGGTGGTAAGCCTGCTGAAAACACTTTGTCCTATTACAAAGAATCGATAAAAAAAGACGCGAAGCCCATCTCTCTTTTAAATCCCGATCAGTTTCCTCTGCTCTTCTCCTCGTTGTTCACGGGAGCTGCTTACGACGGCATAAATGACGCCAAGTATCAAGTGACGCGCGAGGCCAATCTTGTGCGTTTTCAGCACCGGGGCAAAGAGATCGAAGTTACCAAGACTTATACTTGGGGTGAGTCACGCTACCGGATGAATCAGCGAATCCAGATTTCATTTCCCGATGGTGACCGTAAGAAAGACCGCGGTTTTTTATATCTGCCAGTAGGAGGAAGAAATCTAACCTATAGCGAAGAGAATCCGCTTAGGGCTTGGGAAGTGGCGGGATACTTCAACGACTCCATAAAACGGGAAAAGCTGGAGGGTCACACCGGTGAAACGGTGCATCAGGGAACCACCCAGTGGGTCGCTTTTGGAAACCGATACTTTGCTAACGCGGTGATTCATAAAGCGGGTATCAACCCGGACATTATTTTTTTGAAGAACCCAGATTTTGCAGGCGGCTATCTGCGCTATCCGTTGGTTTTGAAAGACGGTGAAAAAGAGATCGTTTTGGAGACGGAGCTTTATTCTGGTCCGAAGGAATACGAAGAACTGGGCAAAACCACCGGCTTAAAACGGCTCATCGATTACGGAACCTTTTCGTTTTTCGCTTTCCCGATGCTCGAGATACTACGTTTCTTTTACAAGCTGATTCACAACTACGGCGTTGCTATTATCTTGCTGACTTTACTGGTCCGGCTTCTCTTCGCTCCATTGCAAATGAAGAGCTATGCCTCGATGAAGTCTATGCAAAAGCTCCAGCCCCAGATTGCGGCGCTGAAAGAGAAATATAAAGACGATTCGCAACGTTTCAACCAAGAGCAGATGGCTCTCTTTAAGGCCAACAAGGTGAATCCGCTTGGGGGTTGTTTGCCCATGCTTGTCCAGCTTCCGGTCTTCATTGCTCTGTACGCGGTACTTGGGAATTCTATTGAACTTTTTCATGCCCCATTTTTTGGATGGATTCATGATCTTTCCGCGAAAGACCCATATTTTGTATTTCCAGTTTTAATGGGTCTTTCCATGTTAGTTCAGCAAAGAATGACACCAACTCCGGGTATGGATCCCATGCAGGCAAAGATGATGTACCTCATGCCGGTGGTGTTTACTTTCATCATGTTGAATCTACCCTCAGGTCTTACGGTTTATATCTTTTTAAGTACCGTGTTGGGAATTACCCAACAGGTTTGGATGAACAAGGAAAAGAATACGACACCCGGGCTAACTAAAGTGACTTCATCATCATCGTGATGGCCGTGTGAGAAAAAACTTACAGACTAACGACACCATTTTTTCTTTAGCCAGCGGTCGACTACCTAGCGCGGTCGCTGTTGAAAAAATTTCAGGTCCCCTCTCTTTCACCATCGCCCAAAAGTTGTTTCGGCCCGCCGGCCATGAGCCTTTCATTCCCATTCGTAAGATGTGGTTTGGAAGCTTAATGGATTATCGAGGAGCCTTTCGGGACGAGGTGCTATTGCTCAGTTTTGTCTCACCCCACTCTCATACCGGTGAGGACAGTATTGAGATCCACTGCCATGGTTCTCGAGCCATCGTGGAATCATTAGAAAAAGATTTGCTGGAGCTCGGCGCTCGACCCGCAGAAAAGGGAGAGTTTACCTACCGTGCGTTGATAAACGGAAAAATCACGCCCGACAAAATCGATGAGTTGGGTGATCTCTTTCAAGCTTCTCGTCCCCATGACTTAAATCACATCTACAGAAGACGTGATTCAACGATTGCGGCTGATATTGACTCGATTAGGGGCCATTTAATTCGGCTTCGGGCAATCTTAGAGACCTCGATCGATTTTTCTGAAGAGTACTCGCATGTCTTATCGGCTATTCATGCGCCACTTAGGCTAGCCAAAAGTGAGTGCTCAGCGATTATCCATAGGTACTCAAGCCTCAAATCAATCGGAAATGAGCCTCGAATTGTACTCGCGGGGGCTCCAAACGCAGGAAAGTCATCACTCTTCAATGCGCTATTGGGTCGTTACCGTTCTATTGTTCGGGAGGAGCCGGG
>JAYSWN010000230.1:0-6570 GCA_043718025.1 Pseudomonadota bacterium | reverse complement strand
TCTTACGAACCGGCTTACTATCGGCGTAGCCGCCACGGTACGCGCCGAGAGCAGTCTTGAGCTCCCAGTAGCTGCCCGGAGTCGGAATCGGCGTCTCCGCCGCAACGTGTTTCTTCCATTTCAAGTTTTCGGCATCTTTTAGAAACGTGATGTTTTGTGACCACGGTTCGTCAACGCCCGGGGCAAACTCAAGCTCGGTAGGGCCACCGCCTTGGTACTCTTCATTCAAGCCAAAATAATGGCCTAGTTCATGGGTGAGTAAGTAAGTAAACGACACCGAAGACGCCGGAATGGCCGTAAGTTCACGGTAATTGCCAACGCCCCAATATTGTTTGTCATCGATAAGCGCTAATGCGTAATCGTACGGTACCGTCGCTAGGTGCTTACGAAAGCGGCTTTCGCGCGTGGGGTAGACCACGTTGTACCACCGGCCAAAATTATTCCAGTAGGGGAAGTATAGCCCCAAGAAAGAGTTGCGCTCCGGAATTGGCATTCCCAAGTCGGTAGCCTTACCGAGACTCTCTACGGAAGCAGCAAACACGGCGCGAAACGCCATCTTCTCGACACCGGGAAAATTGGTGGATTTCAATACGTCGACGGTGCGTTTGGCCGCCGTAAAAAAATCCTTTTTTCGACTTTCGGCGAAGCCCTCGGCGTAAAGATTAAAGACAATCAAATCGCCGGTGGCTCGATTGCCGATCTCTTTCACTTCAACTTCGGGCAACTTTCCCGCATCGGTAAAATCAGCCGGCGAAAAATTTTTGACCAGCGCCAGCTCCTCTTTTCCCGTCACCGGGTTTTCGGCAAAGAAGCTAAACTGCACGTCGGTTTGCGGTACCGGAAAACGGAAAGTAAACTCTCGCACCAGCTTTCGGTAATTGGTGCCGGTACCAATGTCGTCTTCCCAAATCAGGCCGTCGGCGTCTTTAAGCTGACCACGAAAACTTCCCAATTTATCTCGCCCCAGAGACCGTCTGAGCAATGCCGGAGTACCCGATTTTTCAACCACCGCTTCGCTAATCGCGTATTTTTCGCTCTCACCCGACCAGGCCACCACGATACGCACCACTTCGTTACCGGCATCACGCAACTGCGCCGCGCTCACCGATCTCACGGCGAGGCCCGACGGCCGATAAGGCCCATCCACCGGAACTTTTGTGGGATCAGGATAAGGGTTAGCGAACAGTAACGAAGCGTGGGTAAAGACGGATAACACTACGCATGAAACGCGGGCGAAAGTAACCAAGGGATCTCCTTTTACTCCGCCCGCCAAATGAATTTCAAAAATCTACTGAACGATCTCGTCGGGCGTTAAAACACGAGATATTTTAAGTCGTTTTGCCGCCGGTAGCTCTTTCTGCTCTTCCGCTAACTGCTTCTCAACAACCCCTTTGTCGGCCACCACCGCCACGACCCAACCCTCTATGGATTGGCGCGCCTTTAACGCGGCCATCACTTTCTTGTTGTCGATGCCGCCAATGGTATCACTAAACTCTTCTTGGCTTAAGACCGGAACATTATAGAGGTAGCTATAAAGCCGCTGCCACAAGCGTTTATCGGCGCTTTCAAAATCGAAGGGGTAAGAGTTGATCAAACTATCTTTGGCCAAACGGATCTCGGAGTCTTTAAGACCGTCGGTGTTGTAATCCTTCCACATTGAAAGCAGCTTCAAAATGGTCTTACCCGTGAACTCAACCGCCGGGGTTGAACTGATCATGTAGAACCCTTGCTGATTGGTCAGCGGGCCCATGCCGCCGTAAGTAGAACCAATTTGGTAGGTCCAACCCAAGTCAGAACGGATCACCCGAAACAGACGCGACACCAGCGGTTCGCCGCCGAAAGAGTAATTGCCGGTCATTAGCGGATAACGCATAGGATCGGAGGCGATGATTCCCGCCTGTCCTAACGTTACGGCACCGGTCGAGGTTTTTGGTTTATGCACCACCACTAAAGTGGGTTCGGTTGGCTGCTTCATCGGCACCGAGGCGTTGGTGCGTCGCATGCCGTCGGGCATGCCATTCCAAATGTCGGCGCAGGCCTTTTTCATCTCGGCCTCTTTAAGCGGCGACGAAATCGCAAACACCAGGTTGCCACGATGAAAGCGGTCGTTATAGGCGAGCTTGATGTCGGCGAGCGTCACCGACTTCACCGAAGTTAAATTTCCTTGGAGAGGCACTTCGAGTACGGTGCCACTAAACATCGTGCGGCGTATTGCCAAGCCCGAAAGGCGAGCATTATTGTTTTTAACGTTCGCAATTTCAGCCAGGTTTTCGGTCTTTAACGCGCTAAGTTCCGCCGCTAAAAATGCCGGCTGCAATAACGCTTCGGCGAGTAGCTTCATGAAGGGCATCGTATTTTCTTTGATGACCCGGCCGCCAAAAATAAGCGAATCGTGCGAAACGCGGCCGCCAATGCCGGCGCCCATTTTTTCAATTTCGCTCTGAAACTTGGTGCGGCTGCGCTTCTTAGTGCCGCGAAACACCAGGTCGCTCAGCATGTTGGAGAGACCGGCTTTGCCGACCGGATCCGAAGAGGCTCCGCTTAACACCAGCACCTGCACGGTGGTGGTGAGTAACGTCGGATCTTCTTCATAAATAATTTTTGGTTCTGCAGCTTTCACGTCATAACCCCCTAGGAGTAAAAACAGGGCCGAAAATATTTTAATACCTGCGGTAGAGCGTCGCATTGGGATCAACCCTTCTTTTGAGGCCTAACTACCACGACATTCCGGCTAGCCTTATTCAAGTAAGCTTTAGACACCCGTTGAATGTCTTTCGGAGTCGTTTTTTCGTAGGCTTCGATAATTTCAAAACCCCGCATGTAGTTGCCCGACATCATTAAAAACTCACCCAGCCAGTTCGCCAGCTCCGAACTTCCGGCAATGTCATCGTACAAGCTAAGCTTCTCCTGATTTAGGGCGCGCTCGAAATCACCCTTGGGAATGGCTTTTTCCCGCACCGAGGCAACCTCCTTATCAATCACTTTTAGGGCCGCCTCGGCCTTCTTGCCCTCGGCCATATGCACCGAAAATTCAAAGAGATCGGGCCGGCTTGCCGCCGAAGCGTGGGCGGCTACCGCAATGCCCTTATCGATCAAGGTTTTGCGTAGCCGTGATTCCATGCCGCGCGACAAATGCGTGGCCAAAAGCTGTAACGGAGCCGCATCAACGTGGTTCACGCCGGGGATGTGGTAGGAGACCATCAGCACTTCTGAAGTGGCGTTCGGATGGGTAGTTTCGAACTTGCGTTCCTTTTTCTGCACCGGCTCTTCGGGCATGTCGGCTTCGGGCACTTTTTGCGAGGGCATGTCGCCGTAGTACTTATCGACCAGCGGCAGCAACTTTTCTTCGTTAGTGTCACCCACCACGATCAACGTGGCATTGTTCGGAGCGTAGAAGGTTTTGTAGAAATACTGCGCCTCTTCCAGGGTGAAGCCCTTAATTTCGGCTTCACTTCCCAAAACCGTATAACGAAACGGGGCCACCTGAAATGAGGTGCGCATCAACTCGTCCCAAGCAATGCTTCCGGCTGAATCAAGGTGGCGGCGAAGCTCACCCACTACCGCGCCTTTTTCTTTTTCAAAAATTTCGGCGGTGAGATTGAGACTGCGCATGCGGTCTGATTCGAGCTCCATCAAGGTTTCTAATTGGTGAGAGGGAATGCTCTCGTAATAATTGGTACGATAAAAGTAGGTGGTGGCGTTCTGCTTGTCGCCGCCCAAGCGGGCAGTAATCTCGTCGAACTTTCCATCGGGATATTTTTTTGAGCCGCGGAACATCATGTGTTCGAACAGATGGGCCAGACCAGTCTTATTCAGCTTGGGGTCCAGTTTTTCGTTCACCGATCCCACCCGAAACCAAATTTGGTAAGTAAGCACTTTAGCTTGATGACGAGGCACCAAAATGACCCTTAGGCCATTGGGCAGCGAGAACTCACTAAGAGTTTCGCCATTAAAGAGAGTTTTGGTCTCCACTTTTTTATAAGCGGCTTTTGCCGATTTTGCGGGCATAAAAACGAATCCCCCGATGATGAGAATGCTAAAAAAACGCAACATGACTAACCTCTCGTAACTTATTCGTTAGGAATCGTCACCGACTCGCCCGCAGGTGGGGTGGTGGTGGTGGCTTCGGGCACCGCTTCCACGGCGGGAGCTGCCGCTGGAGAACTGCCTCCGGCTTCGGGTTCGCCCTCACCTTGCGGCTTGCGGGCCTGCGGATCAACGGTAGCCTCACTTGCTTTGGCGTCTTTTTTCTTCTGATCCAATTCCATCGGCGTTAAATTTTTCTTTTCGTCGTCACGCAACAAGGTTTCGTACTTGGTGCCGCTCAAAGGAGCCGGCGGGGCTCCGCCCCAGCCCAAGGCCAAACGCATTTGGAACCGGCGGGTTCCCAAGCGACCAACACCAGACGCCAGCTCTTCAACGTAGGTGGCAACGTCAAATTGTACGACCCGGGCGTTGATGCCGAAGCCGGCGGTTAGGTACCCCTGATGAATACCCAGGCGGGGAGCAAACCACCCGTTCATAGGCGCTTCGACGCCAAGATTTACGTGTTTCCAAAAACTTCCGCCGCGAGCACCCAAATGCGGATCGGTTTCGCCGCCTATGGCAAATTCCGAAAAATCTACCAGCGCATGAAAATTATCGAACGGGCCCCAGCCCGCGAACACCGCGTGACCGGCCAGCGTTACCATGCGGTTTAGCCCCGGAACCTTGCCACCGTTGATCTTGATGAGATCAAATTGCGAAGCCAGTAAGTTGCTGAACACCAGCGAAACGTGGGTTTGCAGCCACGGCCCCATTTGCGGGAGCGGAAGCTGGTAGGTTCCGCCCAAGTCGACGTCCATGCCGAATCCCGTTCCACCGATTTGCGCCGGATCGATCTGAAACGAATTTTTCTGAGCAATGTCCAACAACGAAAAGGTTTTTCGCCCGCCGCCGCGAACAATGCCCTTTAGCGAAAGCCCAACGTGCAGAGTGTCCTCCATAAAGGAGTGCGCGTAGCCGACAAAGGCTCCCGAATCGGTGATCAGCGTGGCTTCTAACGAGGTATCGAGGCCGGCGCCCAAAATGGCGAAATTCAGTTTGGGCTCGGCCAGCATCAGGCCGATGCCAAAATTTTTGCCTACGTACGAGAGAAAGTCTAAGCCAACCGATCCATAGAGCGGCTTACCCTGATACTTCACTAGGGCATCGGCAATCACCTGAACATTTTTTCCGCCTTGGTCGGCAATGGTGCCGGCGGCGCTGATGGTCTCAGGCACCAGATCCATCTTCACCCCTAATAGGTTGAAGCGGGCCCCGTTGCGAATTCTGGCCAAACCGGCGGGATTGTAATTCAGCGCCCCATCGTCATCAGACAAACCGTAAAACGCACCGCCCATACCCATCGCCCTTACCGAGCGCCTAACCGAGTAATACTCTTGAACCGCAAAACCTGTTGAAGAGAGAATTAATAAACTGAGGATTAACTTTTTCATAAGTGGGTCTTTAGCAATTTCAGTTAAATGGTTTGTAACAGGCCGATGCGGGCGGCCTGGCCGGTGGCTGAGTTTTTAGCGGCCGCAGGAATTTGTTCAGCGGCAGTCGCCACGTCATCAAAACCCGCCGCTCTTATCGATGCGGCGTCAACGCTGGTCAAATCAATGGCGCACTGAATAGCGTCGGCGGGGCACATGCCCGGTTGGCCGGCAGAAACTGAGCCATCGCCGGCGGCGGATACTGTAGCGGCAGAAACTGAATTTGGCGTGGTGGAGGTGGTGGTACAGGCCGTATCAGTGTCGCTAGTGGCCATGCCCGTCGTCGCTTTTCCGAGGCGCACACCGCAGCTGGTAAACAGGCTAAGCGTACTCAACAGGGCACCTAGCTGTTTATCGCTGGTGACGGTGCCGGCTTTAACCAGCGTGTTAAACGCCGTGCAGGCGGTTTTGGCCTTATCGATGGCGTCGAGCTTGGCTGCGTTATAAGGCAAAATCGCGTTGGCAATCTTACCCAACACCTTAGAGTTGGCGTTGGTGAAAACATTGATCAGCTGCGAAAGCCCGAACCCGGCTTGAGTGATGTAGAGCGTACAAAGTTTTTGCTGCTTTAACTGCCCTTCGGCCAACGCATTGTATTCGGCGGCGGCGCAGACGTAGTTACCATCGGTTAAACACTTCTGGGCCACTTCAAGATGGTCTAACTCCGAGCCCCCCCCCTGCAGAGGCGAATACAGGTTGCAGCTCGTGATCAGGGAGCCAAGAAAAAGCGTGATGATGAAAGTGTGTTTTTTTGCGGTCATGTGGGGTCTTTCTAAATTTAGAGAAATTTACCACATGCCGGGGCCACACAAAAAGCTGAACTTAAAATAGAAAAAGGGCGACCGCGTTACCGCGACCACCCCAAAAAAGTGACTAAGGCTGAAGAGGCTTACTGATGAGGCCCGCTAGTGTTAATCGACAGTCCAAATCCACGGGCTTTCACTAACTCTGAATTTCCTACTTGCTCGGACGTCAGGGCGCGCATGCTTAAGCCAAGCGACTGGGTTGGCTGGTTAACCTGAGCCGATTGGTATCCGCCGCCGTTCGGATTATT
>JAYSWN010000229.1:0-17360 GCA_043718025.1 Pseudomonadota bacterium | reverse complement strand
CACGCAGTGCGGCTGAAGCAACCCTTTCACTATGAGTGAAGAGGGACGTCGACAAAACCAAGCAGGCCAAAGGTTGCCGCGCCTGCTACGCAGGCTCGGCAATGACAGGAACTCGGCTCTACATAAGGTTTTAAGACATTCTCTGAGGAAATTTCCTGACTTTGAAATGGCTCTGATTTTTTTTATCTCCTTTTTCCGGAAAAATTTTACAAAAAAAGCCGAAAACGGGTGGAACGCTTTTGATTTAGTTCGGTTGTTGAGCCCCCTATGGAGTTACCAGGGGATCGCCGAGGGATAAAATGTCCGGCCTACGTGATCCTCTGTCTCAATTCCGCATGGTTGTTGCAGCGCGTACGCGCTAAACCGAGCGGCTTCACTCTTGCTATGACTATCCGCAAAGGGAGAGTCATGACCAAGACGTTTCAGTTCATTTTTCTGCAGCCCGGCGATAAGGTTTTAATCTCTCACCGGCGCCTTTTCGAAAGGGACAAAACTAGGTATTTCGTGGGCACGGTGTTGGGATTTAACGAAACCAATGGTCTTCTGAAGGTGGAAGGGTATTCCATTACCCTGCCCATCGGGACTTCTACATTTCATAAAAAGGCATCCCCCAACACCAAGATTATCTCTCTGACTTCGGGAAATTTTATTGCCTACCAACTTCATGGAGAGATGGACGTGGAAACTGCCACCATCAAATTTCAAGAAGGCGGATTGGTGTTGCTCGAAGACCGAGAGGGTAACTACCTGGACCTTACGGAGTGAACCGACTTATGAAACGAGTGCCAACCAGTTTTCTCTTTCTGATGCTTATTTACGTGGGGCCATTTGGGGTGGCGTTGGCCACGGGATCCGAGCCCAATGATATTCAAGAAAAGGTTAAGCCCATCGAGCGGGCTCACGTGGCCGTTGATGAGGTGAGAAAAAATTTTCGTACTGCGCTGGGCAAAGCCCTTAGCGAAAAGGGCGCGCAGAAGGCGCTCGGCGACTGTAAAGTGGAGGCTCCGCATGTCGGCAAGAACGAAAAGGGCAGGGGGATGCACTCTCTTGAGGTCGGGCGCACCTCATTAAAGCTTCGTAATTCGAAGAATGCCGCCCGCGCGTGGGTGAAACCCTACCTAGAAAAGTTTTCGGTCTTGGCTGCGGCGGAGATCCCAAAATCAACTCTAGTCACGCTGGGTAAAAATCACTACGGCTACCTCGAACCGATTATCGTCGAGCCAATTTGCCTTAACTGCCACGGCGCAAACCTGACGGAAGGGGTTAAGCAAGACTTAGCCGCGTATTATCCTGATGATAAGGCTACCGGTTTTTCGGTCGGCGATTTTCGCGGGGTGATTTGGCTCGAATGGAAAAACGGCAAAAACTAATTAGCCAGTGGCGGCGGGTTAAAGAACGGTAGCTCCATGCCCGGGGTTTCAAGCGGCAGTACAAAACGGGCAAAATTGGCATCGATCGGGTCGTGCTCGGCATGGGCGTAGAACTCTATCTGTTGGTCGGTTTTAATTTTGTCCAGTCGATCGGATGACCACTTGGCGGCGTAGGCGGGTCGAATGGCAGAATTCGCGTCGTAAAATAGCTGTTTCGCCAGCCATACCGTTCTTAAAAAAAGAATTCTTTTACATTGATGCTTCAGAGCTGCCACGTCGCGGTTTTGGAATTGGGACTGCTGTAGGGCAAGGGCCACGATGTGATCCACCGATTTTTTGGTGTTCTCCCTAAAAGAGGCATCCGCCATTTCCAGCTCGCCCAGATAAAGTTCGGAAATCGCGCCGTGAATGGTTCCGTTAATGTCTTCGTCCACCTGTTTGGTGAGCACCACGATAACCGGGGCTCTACCGGCGATTTCGCCGTCAGAAAATTCAGCAAGATTCTCATCTGAGCTAACGATTCTCACTTCGCGATCGGAAATATAAACTTTCTTTTTTACGCCGCGTTTTTGCAGACTCTGTTCTACAAAAACTAGCCGTTCTCTGGCGCCACTGTCATTTAGCGCCACTTCGAAGGGGTGGGCCAGGTCTACTTGCTGATGCGGGTCGACTACGCGTAGGGCCTCAAGCCGTCGACGACCACTTGTGCCAATGGTGTATACCAAGCGGAAACCAGTTTTTCGTTCACCGTTGCGCCCGGTTCCGCCTACAACCGCAAGCAAGCCGCCACCGCACCGGTTGATCCAGTTCACCGCGAACGCTGGTCGACAAAAGACGGTAAGCATAACCGCCCAAAATGACAGATATTTCAACCACTCCCCCTGCTGCATCGCGGTAAATATATCAGTGTTCGTAGCTAGCGGGGAAAGAAATAGCCGTGATAGGTGCCCATCCACTTTTCAGCTGAAAAGGTAGCGGGTGCCGCGCCGTTTTAGCGCCCTGGAGGTTCTTTTGGTAAGCTACTCGCTTCCACGGCCCAAACTTTAAGATTAAGGAAAAAACATGGCTCAAAATGGAAAACGGCACTGGGTGATTTTATTGTTACTGCTTGGCTGTTTGCTCCCGATAACCGCCGTGCAGGCTGGCACTAGCGCAGTAGCTGTTGTTCGCGAAGATACGGCCGATGCTCAGCTTACTGCAGCTTTGGCGGCGGCGAAGGTGGTGGGTAAGTTGGTGTTTTTACGTTTTTCCGAGGTTTGGTGTAGTCACTGCACGCGGATGCAGAATATTTTGGATCAACCCGCGATGAAGCAAATATTTGGCGCTGAATTTGTAGACCTGAAAGTGGACCTCGCCAAAACACCAAAGGCACGCCAACTCTATCTCAAGTACGCTAAGAATGGAGACGGGGTTCCTTGGTTTGCCTTTTTTGATGGCGACGGAGCTGTTTTGGGAACTTCGGTGGGCAAAACCGGAAACGTGGGCTGTCCTGAGTCTTCAGAAGAGATCGCTTTTTTCGTCGACATGCTTAAAAAAATCACCCACATGAATGCGGACCAACTCAAGCAGGTCGAAACGGCCTTCAAGGCTCCGTAAGACCAGATCGTGATGAAACTCATCCTCCGGCGCAGGAGTGTGCTTCGGGCTCGTAAGAAACCGTGTTGCACACCAGCTCAACTTGTTCCAATTTGTTTTCTGCACCGGCCGTGGGCTTCATGAAAATAAACCGCATGTGCCTACCGCTCGAAACTTCCGCTTCAAACGAAGCCAGAAACTGAATTTCATCGCCGTCTTCATCCATCTGCGCAACCTGTCCGTTCAAACGGCTAGAATCAACATCGTAATTGCCTTGGAAGAGCAGTCCGCCGTTTCGATAGTTGCCGCTTCTCACATCATTCAAAGTTTTGCAGTTGATTGATCGCTTTGCCATTCATGGTTCGGATGTGGAGAAGAAAGACGCCCTTCGGTAAGTTTTTTAGGGCTTTCTTCACCTCAAAACGCGGCCGTGGGGCGACCTCGGCGATCAGTTCCCAAATAGGCTGCAAACCAGGAATGGATTCAGTGATGGGTTGCACCACCACCACGTCGGCGTACGGGGTAACGCGGATTTCTTTGATTCGAATCGATTTCGAGGGGAGGTTTCCTGTCATGTGAAGCACCGGATCCGGCGAAGTGAGATCGCGCAATATAATGGCTTCACTCACCGGGGCGTAGTTATAGTCGTCCACCGCAGCGTCTTTTGCCTCGACCACCGAAATTTCGCCCAGGCTAACGCCTGATTTAGCGTCGATAAGGCTGTGTTTTGCCGCAGGCACCAGCCCTAATTCGATCACCTGGCTGAAAGGTACCGCCATTTGAATGCACTTTGCTTTGTAGAGATAGGCCAGTTGCGCCACTTCAATTCCCCGCTCAGTTTGCTTTACGGTGTAGGGCCCGGTTTTGTAACATGAGTTGGGAAAGATTCCGGCCACCATGATTTGCGCCTGATCGTTGTCGTCAAACCCCACCGGTACCCAGGCTTTTTTCAATTCAATCGAAACCAACTCGGGCTTCGTATCAGTTGACCATGCGGAAGCAGAAATTAGGAACAGACTCAGCAGAGTAATTTTTAACCGACCCATTTTATTTACCCCTTTGCTTTCTCAACTCTGCAGAGGGCGTGCCAAGGGTCAATCGAGCGCGGCCCCCGCGCTAGCGCGGGGGGAGAAAAAGACGGAGGCAAGGAGGTCAGATATTTTGGCCAATCGGCGGGACAATGTGGCTCACTTTGGCGCGTCTAGCTTTTTTTTCTGCTCTTCCAAATTCTTGATCTTTTCATCGATGTGGGCGCGGCGCTTTCCCAAGTTCTCTTTGTGTTCGGACTCGCGCCAGGATTTCATTTTCTCGTGGCAGTCCTTCATGGCTTCTCGGCTTGCGGCGCCATTTACGCAGCTACGGTGCTCTTGCATTTTTTGGATCCGCTCATCCATTTCAGCAATGATTTTGGTCTTGTGGGTAGAAAAGTCATCGTCGGCGCGGGTAACGCGGGAAACGAAAGTGATTGAAAACAGGGTAAAGGTTGTTAAAAAAAGTCGGGTCATAACGGTGGCTCCTCATTTAAAAACAATTTCTCACAATTTAATCGATAAAGGCCACGGCTTCAACCGAAGCCGCGGCATGACTACAGCCCCCCAATGTTCGCGTCGGTTAACGGCAAAGCGCTTCCCAATAGGTTGCCGATTTCCCGACAATCCATGATTCGGTATGTCAAAGGCAACAATTCACCGTTGGGGGTTAGTTCATGCGAAATGTAGTTTTTGCTTTGGTTCTTTGTTCTGTGCCGTTCACAAACGTTTTTTCGGCCGAAAAAACGTCGCTCAATTTTGCTTTTGAGGGGGTTACTTACGTAAACAATAAAGAGGTCAAAGTTTCGATCAGTAAACTCAACAAGAAACTTAACGACGCCGGGCTCGATGGCATTCCTGAGCAATTTTCGGTATCGGGAAGCGCAAAACCATTTTGGCGAGTGATCGTAAAGCGAATTGAGGCGGCTAACGAATTATTGGGCGTTAAAATTCATACGCCAATTGAAAGCGGCTATTTTCACGAATACCCGCCTATTTGTTACAAGGGCAGCATTTCGGGAGTTCCGGCGATGATCCACTCGATGCTGGGTTCTTTTCTTACTGACGAGCAAGAGGTGATGGCGCTGCGCTACGGAAAGAAGAAGATCATCAATTCAAATGATTTTAAAACTGACGAAGAGCTGGTGAAGGTCCACCAAGTAAATAACAAAAAAGAGGTTCGTGCCTGGCTAAACTACGATGAATCCTCGGTAAATGTGCTGGTAATGTCGAATCTCGGGGCTCAAGGCGATGGCACCGAACTCTACGCCACCGTCATTAAGCCCTGCGAGTAATCAGTGGGATTTTAATGGAGGGGGGCCACTGGCCCCCCTCTTTCTTTTTAATTGCAGGTAAAGCGGTGCGTGTATTGGGTTGCTTGGCTGCCGATGTCGAGCTGCTTGAAGCCTAAGTTTCGCCCCTTGATTTGATGATGCGAATCGCCGGTCCAGGTTTTGCGATTGCTGGCTCCGCCGGTAAATTGATCATCGGTTTCGGCGTAGGTGTAGAGAAAACGATTTCGAGTGTCTTTAATGTAAGCGCTTTTTCCCGGAGCCAGTCTCCAGAAACCGTCGGTTACCCACAACTGGTCGTCGGAAATGTATTCGGACAGGCAAGAGTGGTTGCCCGGGTATTCTTGGCAGCGCATCGATTTATAGTGAACCGCCACGAAAATCGGGTAGCGACAATCGTTTTTGATGTTGAGGGTAGAATAGGAAACGCCAGCGCCGCCTCCGTCGCCGTTGTCGCAGACGACTTTGGTTTTAATTCCTTGCCACTCTACCCAACAGCGCGCCTCGGCACTTGCCGTGAGAAAGGCGGAGACCGCGAGGAACCCTAACCCGAACTTTTTTGCCCACTTTTGTAACAACATCACTGCTCCTTCAAAATGAATGATTATGAGAAGGGGCAATTGCAGTTGCGATGCCAACCCCGCCAATTTTTTTAAAAAAACTGGAGAGGCTTGGTCAGAAAGGACCGGCGAGAAACTTTGGAAGATGGCGGGCGACTCGTGCCGATAAATACTATGTAAAAAATAGGCGTCATTTTGTCTTCGGGTAAGGATTGGCGTTTAACGCCGATTCGCCCGAAAGAACTTAAGCAATTTAGTCCGTACGTAGGGGAAAAACTCGGTGGATTCGCCGCTTAAAGCGCTGAGCACTTCTTGGCGATGAGCCGGGATGCCAAGGTTGAGATCGGTCCAAAAAGGCGAATTGGCAGCGCTTAACTCTGGGGAATAACCTCGGTTCGCTAGCTCTCGCTTAAGCCATCCCGATATGGTTTCACCTTGCTTCGGGGCACCGGTTTCGCTGCCGGCCGGATAGGCAGCGTGCGCCCGGCTAATTTGGGCAATGATTCGGGCCCGAACATGCGGTTTTTGATTTTCCAATGTTTCAGTGCCGGCCAGTATCTGTTCAAGCAGTGCCACGTCACTACGCTGCAGAGCAAGAAAGCGCAGCGTCTGCACATCCCATCCGCGCTTGGCATTTTCGGACTGCACAAAATCGATGAAACTACTTCCCGCGGGTACGTCAGTTTGGACATTAGTTTTTAGAGTCAGAGCGTCGATTGGCCGTTGCGCGAAAAAGGGAACCAAGCGTCCCATCAAATAGTGAACAAAAAGGGGATCCGGCGCCGCGGCCCCATTTTCGGGAGAAAGCATTTTCGAAACTAGAGCAAATTCCGCCGCAGAAAGTTCGGCCTGTTTTTTCAATTTCTCAGGGCTCCAATCTCGTGCCTTAAGCTGGTAGCTAAGCCAATCAACCGGGTCCTGCCCCAATTCTCTTTCGTGTTCAATCCCTTCCTTATGTAGGCGAAAAAAGTAAATCGCCGTGGCTTCGGCTCGGGCGGCGGCCTGGGCAGCTGCATGCTGAGTGACGCCGTCTCGTCTTTGCACCCCGATTTTGGCAAAACTAAGATTTTCCAACCGCCCGTGAATAGCCTCCCGTTCGGCCTTACTAAGTAGGTCGGAGTCGGCAAACTTAATCAACATTTCTACCAATTCGGCTTTTTCGGCGATCATGGCTGGATCGGCAGGATTAGAATCAGGAACCGATTTCAATAGTTTTAGCGTTCTATCAAAGTCAGAGGGGGTCCCAAACGCCTCGAAAATTGGTAGGCAGGGGTGGAGCTGAACGAACGAAGTTCTTGCTGGCGAAGGCCTTTCAGCCACGGCAAGCGTTGCCCAGAAAAGAAAGAATAATTTCAACGTTCCTCTCATCTTGATCAAGCATAGCATGGGTTAGTTGCCGCCGGTGCAAAGCGGAATTGATAAGGGGCGAAACGGGCCTAGGGGCACGCCACGTGCTTTTTGTTTTTGCTTCAGCTTAAATTGTAACCCAATCCCCACCAGATCATCGCTATACGACCGCCTACCCATATTCGATTAGGTGGTGAGTCGTGCGCATTATTTCGGTACTTTTCTTTCTCTCTCTGGCAACCGGCCAAGCGGCCGAAAAGCTCTTTGAAACTCGCCCTTACCAACTAGAAATGGCGAAGGCCTTGGCCGTGGCGGTGGATGTGCGCGGCGCTACCCCCGCCCTGGATCTTAGAAAGGCGCCAGTGAGAGGCTGGGTAGTTGTGTTCATGGGGACGCAGTGCCGCTTAGTGCGCGACTACCTTGACCGCCTTAAGGGCTGGTCTGAAGCGTGGGCCAAAGACGGCATTCAGGTGGTGGGTGTTTTTTCAAATGAGCAAGAGTCGGCCAAAGAGATTGCGGAGTTTGCGAACGGTAAAAATCCTCCGTTTTTGATCCTACATGATGAACAGGGAAAAATTGCCCGTAGTCTGCGTGCCGAACGAACCCCTGAGAGTTTTTTATTGGGCGAAGATTTTCGGGTTCACTATCGCGGGCGCATCGACGACCAGTTTGGCCTGGCCATTACTTTGCCAAAAGCAAACCACTCTTACCTTGCCGACGCGGTTTCGGCGATGCTCGATGGAAAGTTTCCCAGCCCCGCCGTGGTGGATATGGAGGGGTGTTTCATAAACTTGGGTGATCCTCATCCTCCCGTCACCTTCAATCAAGACATTGCCCCTCTAGTGTATCAACGCTGCACCCGTTGCCACCGCGACAACGAAGTGGGGGGAGAATTGTTCAAACTCACTTCTTACGAGACCATCGCGCCCCATGCGGCCACGCTTAGCTGGGCAGTTGAAGAGCGCACCATGCCGCCTTGGCGGGGTGGGTTGGTCGGTAAGTTTCGAAA
Source organism: Pseudomonadota bacterium (assembly GCA_043718025.1). Classification (GTDB taxonomy): domain Bacteria; phylum Bdellovibrionota; class FAC87; order UBA2466; family UBA2466; genus JBGSST01. The sequence goes on along the minus strand of JAYSWN010000229.1, from coordinate 9,179 downwards.
TGAATTTGCGCTCGATGCCACTGAGATTTGGCTTCTTCGCGAGTGGAATAAGCTCGGGGCGCCATTGGGCGATGGGCCGTCGCCGGTGGCTCCTCCAGCTCCTTCGGCGCAAGGTTTTCGATCTGGGGTCCCTTCGGCGGTGGTCTATATGACTCCAGAGGACGCCCCCGAAGAGAAAAAGTTCTTTCGCATTCCGCCCAGATCAGAAACCGCGGTGCTGCCTTATCGCTACTTTCGCGTTAAGACTGATTTCAAAGAAGATAAATGGTTAGTCTCGGCTGAAATCAAGGCGTTGGTGCCAGAAGTGGTTCATCACGTCACCGTCTTTCTCATGCCTCCGCCGAAAAACGATGACTGGATAATCGAAGATTCCAAATCTAAAAAGCTGGCCCTGCGCCTGATTGACAAAAAATACAATATCGCTCCCGAGAACTTTGAATGGACATTTCGTCTTTACGGTAAGGGCATGCGTCGACCACTTGGGTTGGTTGCCACGTACTCACCTACCGAGCCTACGCGCCATTTGCCCGATGGTTTTGGTCTGCTGATTCCTAAGGGGGCCGAACTTGTTTTCGAAGCGCACTACACGCCCACCGAAGGGGCCAAACTGGACCGAACGGCCGTGGGTTTGTGGTTCGCCGATAAGGTGCCTACGAATTCTAAGGCAAAGCAGGTTATCACCCGAAGTGCCGCCTTTATGAATTCTATTCAGGTGCCGCCCGGCGGAAAATTAAGTCTGACGCGCGAGATGCACTTTTTTGCCGATGCTCAACTATTTAGCCTTCGCCCGCACATGCATCAGCGCGGAAAAACGTTTACCGGCATCTTGGAACGGCCCGACGGCACCAAAGAGACATTGGTGCACGTACCCGCGTGGGACTACAATTGGCAGATCGAATATCAATTTGAAAAGCCGATTCGGGTACCAAAGGGTTCGATCCTCCATTCTATTTACGATTGGGATAACACCGAACGACCGGGGAACCCCGATCACACCAAGCACCTGCGCTTCGGTCAGCAAATTGATGATGAAATGTGTCTCTCTTATCCAACCTATATTTACGATAATGTGGAAGAGACCGACGAAGCCGAGCGGCAGATGGAAGAAAGAATCTACGAAGATGGCCCGTAACACGGGCCCTTTAGCCTACGATATCGACCGTAGATAAATCTGCCGCCAATTAATCTTTGGATTGAGTCGGCCAAGCGTGGCGAAAAAACTCCAGTGGGCCTTAAAGAGCACGGCGCACTCGCTCTGGATCTTTACGGTTAGCCGGGTGTTCGGATTATCGGTGGTGGCACTGCGAAAATACTGCATTGCCTTCTCATGATTGAATTCAACTTCCCGATCGTAACGCAAGTAACCGAGAATGTGCTGGCGAATTTTTTGATACTCTTCTTGCACAACCACTCCCGTCGGATCGGTCGACATCTCGGCCAGGGCGTAGCCCTTCGCAAAAGTACTAAAGTCGTCAGCCAAAAGCCCATCCATTACCGAGCGGATGCCGCCACATGCGTTGCCTTCCCAGCGCTTCACGTTGCCAAAATCAATGAATGCCACTTGGTCGGGTAAAAAAAGAAAGTTGCCCGGGTGCGGATCGCCGCTGAATAATTTATGGGAGAAAATGCTGGTCCAGTGCCAGCTGGTCATTATTTCGGCCGCTCTATTTCTCTGCTCGGGGCTTGAGGTGCTCAGAAAGTCATCAAACCGCTTTCCCGCTATGAAGTCCGAGGTCAAAATTAGGGCGCTCGAAAATTCAGAGTGCACTCGCGGCACGACAATTTCGGGATCTTGAGAAAAGTTCTCAAGAAAAGCCATTTGGTTTTTGGCCTCCGCCAGGTAATCACACTCTTCAAGAAAACGCGTGCGGAACTCTCGCAGCAACTCGGCAAAATTCCAGTGGGGAAAAAAAGGCTTTGCCAGCGGGATCAGAAACGACAGCAATTGGATGTCGCAATCAACGATAGTTCTAATTCCGGGGTATTGTACTTTTACGACAACCTCTTCGCCTTGATGAGTGCGGGCGCGGTGCACTTGGCCGATGCTACCCGTTGCCAGCGGAGTGCGATCCCAATGAGCAAAGAGTTCGTGCACGGGCCTCTTTAATTCGCTCGCCACCACGGCCTCGATGGTTTCTGAGGCAATCGGCGTCGAAGATTCTTGAAGTCGGCTCAGTAGCCGCCGCGCCTCGGCCGGAATATCCGGGCCCAGGTAGGCCGCCAACTGGCCCAGCTTCATCCAACCGCCTTTCAAGGCGTCGGTTTCGCGGTAAATCGTTTCACAAAAAGCGTTGAGCAGTTGGTTGTTTTGCTGAGTCTTTCGAGACTTTGACTGAAAGGGGGAACTCACCACGTGCTTTGCGGCGATAGAAAAAATGGCCGCGCCCAGTTTTCCCGCCGCGGTCCAACGGCTTTGTCGGGTGGAGGGAATGGCTCTAAGTGGCGAGGGGTTCGACTTAAAGGGCAGCCTGCCCAGGATGTCGCGATTGGCCCCGGCACTCAAGTGAAGGCTCAAATTGCGATAGTGAAATCGGCAGAGTTCATAGAGTTCGGGGCACTTGTGGCGTAGTAACCACTTCGCCGCGGCGGCCAGGCAAAGCACTTGAGTTTCTAAAGGGGCTGTCGCTAACACTTTGCCCAGCGTCCGCCCGACGAGTTCGGCCCATTTCGTAGTTTCGCCTTTGCTGTCGTAGGCCTGGTGTAGGGTAAAAACAAAGTCTCCGACCGTCGTGGTTTGGTGCGAATACACGCTAAGCCACGATCGTGCTTTTTTGCTTGCCGAGCTCAGGCCCCATAAATGAATTTCTATGAGCTCCTTTGAACCTTGAGTCTCTAATGCGTGCCGTTGGGCCGCACAAAAACTGGCTTCATCATCATTGAGCTGTACCTTCAGCGAGAGTCCTAAACTCTGGAGTGCTGTGTCCCAAGCCGACTCCATCGGGCTGGGTAGAAGCAGGGTTTGTAGAAGAAAACTGGCCTGTTCGGGCTGGCCACTCCAACGTAGCCGCGACACTTTTTGAAGCTGAAGAGGAAGAGGGTCTGAAGGTTGCACGGTGGATAGGGGCGGTTCAGCTTCAGACGTGAGATTGGTAAAATTGAAATCGAAAGTTGGAGTGCAAGGCGTGGCGCCCGAAAGCACGCCAAGCCAATCGGCGTTCCAGCGATCGGCGTTGCGCCGAGCTAGACGGGCTTTCTCCGCGTAAAGCTCCCCCGCAAGGCGGTTCAGGCGAGAACGCGATGAGTTTGCCCCGGCTCGCTCAAGTTGCTGTGCAGCGCATTCGAGCAGCGTTGCCGTGTCGTTGGGTTCAAGCCATTCGCGCGAAGCCACTTCAACGCAATAGAGGTAAGCGTCTAAACCAGAAGTCCAAAGTTTTTGACTCTCAAGTTTGCGGACGAGGGGAAGAATGGAGTTTGGGGTTAAACCATCGGCACTTTTTTGAATGTGCAGTCGACGTGATTCAACGTAAGGCAGCTGCCAAACTCGATCTCGTTTCTCGCCGACTAAATCTTGTGGAGGAAAAAAGTCCACTTTACCTTTCGCTACAAACACGCGCACTGGCGTCAACGATCGGCTCGGTAGCGAGGTAGCTACACCAAGAGACAAATTCTACCCAGGCCGTATCAGAATTAAAGAAAGTGCGTGCTTGCTGCGCTTTAGAGGTGAGGTCAGGGGCGGCGGGGTTGTGAATGAGCGTTTCGGCGAAGCTAACTACGCGGGCTTCGGTGGCCGGCACGTTGCTCTCTAAAGTTTCATTTGCACCAAGATGGCGCAATGCGATTTTGGTTTGAAGCGATAGCGGCAACCGCTTTTCTGCGTCCTGCTGAAATGCGTGCCATTGGCGAAAGGCGCGTTCAACGTGCGGTCGGCTCGCCGCCCACTCAAAACCGCCCGCGATCGGATCAACAATTGGGGCGGTGGCATCGAGCAGCCGAAACGATTGGCCTGGTTCATGTTGGCGGCGCGCTTCGGGGCCAACGCGAAGAGTTACCATGTTGCCCATCAGTCGACCATAAAGGCTACCCGTTCCGAACATGAAGGCGTTTGGCTTGCGGGTGAAAACGAGCATCATGCGATTGATATATTCGAACACCCGAATGATCGCGATGCGTTCTGCGTTGGCTTCAGCGCTAAATAATGCGGGAGAAGCGCCGTTGGTTACGCACCCCACTGATGCCTCCAGCATTAGGGTGTGAGCTACGCGACAAAATTCGCAACTATTTTGGTCGGAGACCGCGATGGCTAGGTGCTCTTTATCACTTCGACTCAAAGCAGGGGAGGCGAAGGATTCGTAGGATACCAACCAGAAACCCAACAGCAGCGTCTCGGAGGGAAAATGGGAAAGAAAAGGCTCTAGAGGGGGGGAGAACTCGCGTTGAATGTCCTGGTAAATGCGCTGCATGCGCGGCGAGGTGGGAGTCAGCGAAGGATAAATCCCCCGAAGATTTTGTTGGGCAAAACGCATCGCAATGGGGTCTAGGGTAACCCGCAGAAACGCCGCGACGGTGTTGAGCATTGTGGAACACGGCGTGCGCGCTGGCGTTGCCGACGTGGGTGAGGCACCCACGAGACCTAGTAAGAGAATGAAATGCCCTGGCGAAGAAAAAACTTTCACGAAGGTTTTGTGTAGCACAATTCGCCGGTGCGTAACAATCCCTGTTATTGCTGTGCAAACACTTGAAAAAATGAGGTTTTTTATCAATGTGAACGCCGAGGGTTGGCGGCAAGGCGACAGTCTGGTGATTTCACCGTCGTTGAAGGTAAAGAACCAAAAATTAGTGAAGGAGAACAGAATGAAAAGTTATGTAAAGTTAGGGATTTCGCTTTTTCTCGTCTTAGGTACTAGCTCATCGATGGCGATTAACCCTGAATATGCGATGACGGTGCTCGGGCGTCACGACGACAAATCTGGACCGATCGCGGTTACCGTCACCGTGACTATCCAAAACGGCCAGCAAGCGGCATTTGAAAAGCTGATTCCGGTGATGAAGGCCCGCTGTGAATCGGAACACGGTTTAAAAGTATTTGCCTCGGCAAAGCTGCTAGATAGCACCACCAAATATAGCATCTACACGGTCTGGGAAACGGTCAGCGACTTAAAGCTGCACCTGGCTCCGCAAACCAATGCCGACATCAAGAAACAGGTGGGCGCGCTAAGCAACGGATCGCCTCTGGAAGCCATCGACCTGACCTTGTTCGGGGAATTTAAATAGCCGCCTATAGAGTATAGGTGGGCGCCACGTCTTAAAAGGTGCCCATCTACTTTTCAGCTGAAAAGGTCGCGGGTGCAGGTTGGGCTTGGGTCTTCCATTGGACCGCCGGCACCCAAGCCGTGGTGCGGCCGCCGATGTCTTCGTGCAGAATGGCGCGCCCGCGGTGGTCTTGCGCGTCTTTCACTTTTCCCCAACGGTAGTGAAACAGCCACCCCTTTGGGTAGCTGCCGTAATCGGCTTCTACGTCCACGGCGGTCCGAATGATTGAAACCAATTTTCGGCGAAGCAGGCTGACTTCGGCCGGGTTGAGTTCTGCCGCAATTCGATGTGGCGCAATGGCCGCCTGATACAAGACCTCGTCGGCGATCCAATTGCCTACGCCCGCAAAAAGAGTTTGGTCGAGCAGCACCGCCTTTATCGCCATTTTACGTCGGCTTAGCCGTTCGCCCAGAATTTTTGCCGAGGGAAAGTCCTGCAGGGGGTCGAAGCCTAAGCGGCTAATGGGCCCGCTGGTTGCCGGGTCGTCACTGAGGCGGATACGGCCGAAGCGGCGAGGATCGGTGATGGCGATTTGGGTCCCATTTTCTAACCCGATTAAAAGCCGGCAAAACCGCGGTGGCTTACTCAAATCCACAACCGGCTTTTGGTTGCGGTTGTGCCAAAGGGTCAGGCCGCCCCAACCCGGCTCGGGCTCGGCAGCCCCCTTTTTTTTCGGACGACGAATCTCCAAATTACCGGTCATGCCAAAATGCAAAATGACCCACGGTTTACGATTGAGCTCTAACCAAAAATATTTCCCCTTACGACCGGTGCCGGTCACGCGGGCTCCCCTCAGGGCTTTGGCCACTTGGGCTGGCGCGGCCTCATCAAAGCAAATGTGATCGTCTTTATCGACCCAGACCGTGGCAATGGCGTGGCCCTTAAGGGCTTTTTGCAGTCGCTGGCGGGCGGTTTCAATTTCGGGGAGTTCCGGCATAGGTCTCGGGTTTAAACTAGACCATAGTCGACCGGCAAGGCGCTCGGTCTATTTAAACCTGAAGTAGGAGTAACCAGACTCGTTGCGCACCTCTTCCACTTTGCCCTTCTGGCGATCCAGAACGGTTTTTTTCGAGGTGTCGTCTGCCAACACCTGCGAAATATCGTTTAAGATCTCTTCGACGGCGGCGAAATACCCATGCCCCAATCGAATCTTGGCGCTATTTACTTGATCTACGTCCACGACCTCAAGTCCTGGCACCTCTACCAATCGAGCGCCGGCCCGCACGCCGTGAATCGGGTTGGCAAAGCGAGAAAAGAAAATCGGCCGATCTTTGGTCGAAAAATAGTGCACCACGCGTTCGGAGTGCTGAACCAATTTAGTGGCGATGGCAGAGAAAAACTTAGGGGCAACGTCGGGAGCCGCCAAAATCACTTTTCCAAATTGAATATTTTTTAACTCACCCTGTGTCTCGAGCCGTTGAATGGCATTGAGAAAAACGTCATTCCCCATGCTGTGCACCACAAGATTAACGCTCCCCTTTGGACGAGACTTGGTGAGCTTAAGGATAAACTCCGCAACCGGTGGCGCGTTTTTTTCAATCTCGAGACGATCGAGGTGATAACTCACCGGCGTACCTTTAGAGGCCCAACTAAAAACCATCATCTGCATCGACAACGCTAAGTCGTGCCAAAGTAGCACCCCTTGCTGAACGGCGGCGTCAAAACTGTTGTTATAGCCGTGCAGGTAAACTACGACGTCGTCTTTTGCTTGAGCTAGGGAACTTTCTTCATACAGACGCGAACGCTTGCCGAGTAAAATGGTTTCATCCAACTTTCCCGTGTCGTGAACCGACCCCTTTAATTGATAAACGATCTCTCCGTATTTCAGTTCGGACGTGGGCACATTTAAGAAAGCGGTGGCCGACTCCTTAGTCTGCTTGCCTACGGCGATGGCGTTGCGGTTGGTAATGAACGAAACCGTGCCCGTGATGTCTACCTTTTCGCCAGGCTTGGCGATCCTAAAGGCCGGAATTTGGGGGCGCTCCTGGGCGGATAAGTTCCCGAAACCTGTAAAGAATAAAAGAAAAAACGAAATAATTTCGCGACCGGCCATGGGTAGCTCCTGGTTTGAAATAGCGCCTCTATGTAGCCGATTCCGAATTTTGACACAAGCTAGTCTAAATGGCGGTGGCCGAGCCCTCGGCTTGAGAGTGCCGACCGTAACGGGTAGATAGTTGATGTGCCAAACCATCCGCCAGACCCCTTCGGTTTTCATTTCGACAATAGCTACGCCAAGCTCCCCGAAGAGTTTTATACCCGCCAAAAGCCGGTACCGGTGCCTTCTGCCGCTAGCGTTGTTTTCAATCGCGATCTGGCTCGCGATCTGGGGCTAGGGGTGGAAGCGCTGCAAAACGAAGGAACGGCTATATTCTCCGGCAACCAAATCCCGCTTGGTGCGGATCCTCTCGCCCAGGCGTACGCTGGCCACCAGTTTGCCCATTTAACGATGCTGGGCGATGGCCGTGCGGTTTTATTGGGTGAGCACGTCACTAAAGAGGGGCGGCGTTTCGACGTGCAACTGAAGGGCAGCGGCCAGACGGTTTATTCGCGGCGCGGCGATGGCCGGGCGGCCATGGGCCCGATGATTCGCGAGTATGTAGTAAGCGAGGCGATGCATGCGCTTGGCGTGCCTACGACCAGAAGTCTTGCGGTGGTAAGCACCGGTGAGCCGGTTTTTCGCGAGCAGCCGCTGCCCGGTGCGGTGCTGACGCGGATTGCGGCAAGCCACATTCGAGTGGGCACCTTTGAGTACGCCTATCACTACGGTTTGGCCCATCAAAAGCCCGGGCTGGTAAAGCAACTCGCCGACTACGCGATCGCGCGGCACTTTCCGGAGGCCATAAGTCTAGAAAATCCGTACCTCGTTTTTCTCCGGCTGGTTTCAGATCGGCAGGCGGCACTCATCGCCAGTTGGATGAGCGTCGGCTTTATTCACGGTGTAATGAATACCGACAACATGGCGATTAGTGGCGAAACGATTGACTACGGGCCCTGCGCCTTTATGGATGAGTTTTCTGCCGATAAAGTATTTAGCTCTATCGATCAGCGGGGCCGCTACGCCTACCACCACCAACCGGCGATCGCTCAATGGAATCTGGCCCGATTGGCCGAATGCCTGCTGCCGTTGCTGGACAAGGACCACCAAAATGCGGTGGTTGCGGCGCAAGGCGTACTGGCCACTTTTAAAGAAAGTTTTTCGATCGCTTGGTTGCGGGCGATGCGCGCCAAACTCGGGCTATTCAATGAGGAGAGTGCAGATCAAACGTTGGTTGATTCGTTACTCGAGCAAATGCAAAGCACCGGTGCCGACTTCACTAACTCGTTTCGCCAGTTAGGCCATGAATTAAATGGCCCCCGCGAATGGCAGGAAAGTTGGAAAGCCCGCCTATCTAGACAACCTCAGCCGTGGTCGGAGGTGAAGGCACTTATGAAAAAGCACAACCCCGCGGTCATTCCTAGAAATCACCAAATCGAAGCGGTGATTCAAGTGGCTCAGGAACAAAGCGATTTTGCCCCACTGATCAAGTTAAACGCGGCGCTCAAGAAACCCTACGAAGCTCTCGCCGAGTTTGCTAAGTACCAAGTCCCTCCGACGGAGACCGAGCGGGTGCAAGCGACTTTTTGTGGAACCTGACTAGGCTTGCGCTCTTTCAGTGCCGACTCTTCTAATTATTGTTCACGATCGTGCGATCGTCCGGACGGGGTGAGCGGTCTTTAACGTATTTAATATACTCCGCCGCCAACCTTCTAACCTCGGGGCTTGGGTTGCTTAAAAGGTAACCAATTTTGGGAACAAGAAAGGCACCTTCGAGGTGGGATGAACTCACGATGTTTAGTGCAAGAATTAGGCGCCTTTCACTATTGCCGTTAGAGAGCTCGTCGCCCAGCTGCCGCGCAATTGTCTTGATTCTTCCTTCGTAGGCCATCGC
>JAYSWN010000228.1:0-2647 GCA_043718025.1 Pseudomonadota bacterium | reverse complement strand
TGGGTCATTTGGCGTTTCCCTGTTTTCGTCTGGCCAAGGCTTTAAGAAAAGCGCCGCCCGAAATCGCCAAAACTTTGATGTCAGGATTGATCGACGGGGTAGAGGCCTCGGTGGCCGGGCCGTACTTAAATTTCAAATTCTCGCCACAGATTCTTTTTCAAAAGACGATCGAAGCCTGCGCAAAAAACCCCGCCAAGTTCGGTGCCGACGACTTAGGTCACGGTAAAAAAGTGGTCATTGAATATTGCTCGCCGAATATCGCCAAGCGGCTGATGTTCCAGCACATCAGAAGTATTCTGATCGGCAATACGCTGAGCAATGTCTATGCGTACCTCGGTTTTCAGACCGTGCGCATGAATTTTGTAGGCGACTGGGGAACGCAGTTCGCCAAGCTTTTAGTCGCGATTGAACTCTGGGGCGATAAGTCCAGGCTAGATCCCAAAGACTCGGTCACGGCCATGGCGCACCTTTTAGAGCTGTACGTCCGGTTTCACAAAGAGTGCACCACCGATGCTACGCTCGAACCCAAAGCGTCACAAACCCTTCAGCTACTTGAAAAGAAAGAGCCAAAGGCTACGGCGTTGTGGAAGATGATCCGCGACATCAGCCTCGACACCGTCGAGAAGACTCTCAAGCGGATGAACACCAGGTTTGATGTGGTAGAGGGCGAAAGCCAGTACATTGACGCCATCGACACCACGTTAAACGAAGTCAAACAACGCGCCAACGCGAAGCTTAGCGAGGGAGCGTTAATCGTCGAGCTGGACGGCATCACCACGCCGGCTCTCATTCAGAAAAAAGACGGTACCACGTTGTACCTTACACGCGACGTAGCGGCCGCCGCCGATCGCAAAGCCCGTTACCAGTTTGATAAAAGCATTTACATTGTGGGTAACCAGCAACAGTTGCACTTTCAGCAGTTGTTTGGGGTCTTAAAAAAAATGGGTTACCCGTGGACTGCGCAATGCGAACACGTGGGCTTTGGTACCGTGCTGTTTGGGCAAGAAAGAATGTCGACGCGCGAGGGGCGCGTGATCTTTCTTGATGACGTACTCGACGAAGCCGTCAGTTTAGCGCTGAAAGAGTGCACCGAAAAAAACCCGGCCTTAGAGAACAAACCGGCGATTGCCGAAAAAGTGGGTTTGGCGGCGGTGGTATTTGGCGAGCTTTCAGCCCACCGCCAGCGCGATATCGAATTTGATTGGAAACACGTTATTGCGTTCGATGGTGAAACTGGGCCATACGTTCAGTACGCGACGGTGCGAACCAAATCGCTATTAGAGAAAGCGGGCCTGTCTAAGCCCACCGCCACCTTCGTTAATTTACCCACCGATCATCAGTTCGCCCCCGAAGAGGTGGCCCTGCTGTTGCAACTCTCGTCGCTTCGCCCGACGCTACATCAGGTGTTGGCGGAAAATGAGCCCTACCACCTAAGCCGGTTTTTAATTGAAACGGCCAAGGCCTTTAATCGCTTCTACTATCACTGCCCCGTACTTCAGGCCGAAGACGAAAAAAAGAAGGCCATTCGGCTGGCGCTCGTCGAGCTGACCTCGCACGTTCTACAAAATGGTTTGGCGCTGCTCGGGGTACAAGCCCCAGAACAGATGTAGTGGCTAATGACGGTGCCCATCCAAAAAATTCTGCTGCTCCGGTTTAGCAGTCTCGGCGACATTCTGATGACCACGGCGATGATTCGAGTAGTGCGAAAAAAATTTCCGATGGCGCGAATCGACTTCGCCGTTCGCGAAGATTTCAGCGGTTTGCTAGAGAATAATCCGCATCTAGATAAAGTGTGGACCATTGCCCGCGGAAGCGGGATTGCCGGATTATTAAAGATGTCGCGGGCCCTTTCGCGCGAGCACTACGATTTGATCTACGATGCGCACCGCAGCCTTCGATCGCGTTTTTTAATGGCAGCGGTGAAAGCTCGACAGAAAATTTCGTTTCCTAAGCACTACCTTAGGCGATCGGTGGCGCTCACCCTTAAGTTTCCCAAGTTAACCGATCGCACGCGAATGCTCGAACGCTTCATTGATCCGCTAAAGGCACTTGGCGTGAGTTACGACGGCAAGGGGCCAGAGTTTCACGTCACCGAAGCCCAAAAAATTACGGCGCGGAGTAAGATTGCCGACGCCACGCCCGCCGAGTCTTTTATCGGTATCGTACCCACTGCGCAGTGGGCGGGTAAACGCTGGGCACCCGAACGGTTTCGCGATCTCATTGCCCAGGCGCTTAAAGAGACTTCGCAGCGGGTAATCGTATTTGCTGGAAAAGCCGACGAATTTTGTGACGAGCTGGTTGAGGGGCTGCCTGAACAGCGCGTCATTAATCTCAGGGGCAAAACTTCGCTCGGAGAGTCGGCGTATTGGCTGTCCAGGTGTTCAGTGGTCGTGGCCAATGACACGGGGCTCATGCATTTGGCCGATGCGCTAGGCGTTCCCACCATTGTGGTCTTCGGCCCGACCTCCGGCGAGCTGGGCTGTCTGCCCTTCCACCCCCAGAGCGTAAATTTAGAGCCCAGCCTTTGGTGTCGCCCCTGCTCTAAAAATGGCGAGGCCCCTTGCATCCGCGGCCGACGGCTATGCTTAGAGACCACAAAAGTAGAAGAAGTGATGGTGCCCCTACGCCAACTTGCCCTAGAATCGAG
>JAYSWN010000227.1:0-6654 GCA_043718025.1 Pseudomonadota bacterium | reverse complement strand
AATGGGAACTGCCTTTGAACAGTGCCTGCCAAAATCATTAGAACCAATTTTTTCTGGGGTCATCTGGGACCTTCGATTCACAAATGACTTTGACCCTAATTGTCTCGGTAACGCGTTGACTTGCCGAGAAGTCAGCGAAAAATTCTTTGCCGGCATGATCCCCCGGTTTCCCAGCCCCGCCGATCGCGGCGCCAAGATCTTAAGCTGGAGCTTGAGGGTGTCTCTCTCCTCGCTTGCGGGCCGGGGCGACCCGTTGCGGTTGCTTAAAGCACTGCACACTTTTTTTGTGAATGATCCGCGTTCGACCTATTTTCTTTTAGGCATTGATGAAGCGAATTCTAAACAGCTCATTGCCGGAATTAAGCCTTACTCTGGCATCTATCCTCTCTTGGCTACACTCACCACGCAGCAGCTGCAAAGAAACGCCGATTTGGCCTCCGACATTGAAAACCCTTTTGCCAATGACAGTCGGCAAATTGCCGCCGTGGGTACCAAGGCGTTTGACGCCGATGGGGTTGAGCTCAATTACGGTCGTCCCTTCATGGCCAATCGTTTTGCCATCAACTTTGCGCCGAAAAACCGCCCTAAGTCGTTGGCAATTTACGTAAGCGATGGTGAGGCCGAATACTTACTAAGAAAATGGGATTTACCGGCTCTTCCTGCTTCGTCCAAGACGGTTAAATTATATACGGATTCATTTTTTTTTCCGCAGACCAAGCGACTCACCTTCATTCCTTTCGGCGGAAAGCTCGACACGGCGTCTGCGAATGGCTGGGTGATGGTCTATAAAAAATAAAAAAAGGGGCGGATAAAAATCCGCCCCTAGGCATTCCCCCATTTGTTTTCTTGCCTTACTTTTCACACTTTTACGGGTTCAATTAAGCCCAGGCTCAAAGCGGCCGATGGCTTTTTGAACAGGTTGATGAACATGATGACCATTGGCACAATCGTAGTGAGGGCGGCGATGATCGGTGCAAATTGCGGTGCGATCATGGCGATGATTGGCGCCAATTGGTTCAAGATGGCGAGTAAGTTGTCTAGTGCGCTGCCGGTGCCAGCGGTATTGCCGGCGTTCATCTTGATCAGCCCTTGAGCTAAACCGAAGACGCTACCGACTCCGCCGTTTTGTAATACGTTAAAGATGTTGGTGAGCTGGCTTAAATCCAATCCCGTACCCACGGCAAAATGGGCTCCGGGCGGCAGCTTTATTTTTCCTTCGGCAGCCAACTTTTGAATCAGAGCCGTCAGATCAGCGGCGGAGACTTTTGTTTTGACTCCTCTTACTGACCTTATCGAGTCCATCGGCACCCCGCTTAGGATCTCCATTGCTTGATTTTCAGAAAGTGAACCAGCGTCGTTACCCTTCATTGAAGGCACTTTTCCGCAGGCATTGATCAAGATTAACGATACGGCCATAAAGACCAGTCCAGGCTTACGCATTTTACTATCCCCCAATTGTTTATTTTAAATGGCGCTTTTCAGTAGCCTGAAACGTACTGCGTGGAACCCGCCCTTAAGATTGATTTAATCGTAAGAACGTCGAGCGGAGTTGTAGGAAAAGAGATTTACTCGCCACAAAGTCTGGGAACCTCTGGCACCAAAGACTCTTCAGACTGTCTATTTTTTTGACGTCAAAGGAGTCGACACGAAAGATGGAAACGCCTTGTGGCAAAGGCTATTCAGCCTTCTTTGCCTTTGCCAAAACAGCCATCGCCGCTGTCACTTTACTGTCGTCGTGCTCTTTGACTCTAAAGGTTGGGCTTTCTACCGATACTCGAAAGGTGGCATCGACTAGCAGATAGTCTTTTTTTGCGTGCAGAATGAGTTGTAGGCTGCCTTCTACTTTTGCGGTGCCATTTTTTTCACCATCCAGATTCAGTTCTTTCAACTTTAAGGTGATGGCCGAGCCATTGAGCAAGGCGTCTTTGGGAATGGTGTGAGCGCCGGTTAAGCTACCCAGCTGACTGGTGATTTCAATTTCGATCTCATTCTGCCCATTCAATTTCAGTATCACGTTTTCAAGGAGAACCTGAAAGCCCGGTCCTTTGCCCAGAGAAATGTGGGGCCGTTCCACCGCATTTTTTGCCCTCGCGAGTTCGGCAAGATTTCTTTGGACGCGATTTTTATCAAAAAATCTTAAGTGCACGGGGTCGCCGTTGGAACTCACGATTTTCATTTCGATGCCGACGCCACTGTCTAGCTGTGCGCGCCAAGCTTTAGAGTCCTCTCTCCAGCCGATAGCAATGGGGTGGCTCGGATTTTCTTCGATGACCAGAACCTGATCCCCCTCGGTCGACGGCGCCGGATCTGAATTGTCCGTGCCCCGGCTAAACCAGAAGTAGCCAATTCCCAAGGCCATTGCGCCGCCCAGTAACAACCGCCGGCAAAGGCGTGAGCGGGTGCTCCTATCGTTATTAGTTTGATCGCGGAAGGAAAAAGCGGCCTTTCCCGTGTGCGAAAAGACAGAAATCGCAATAAGCGATATCACCCCAACCCTAAACCCAAAAATCTGCATTCCGATCGCTTAAAAGACTTTTTTCAGCTTGGCTACGGAATTAACGCTCAACGTTAACCGTCGCCATTTAGGCGTATTCAGGGGGTGGGGTGCGAGAGCATTACAAAATCATGGCGGCCCGCAAAAGTGGCTAAGAACTGGACGCGCAAAGCGGTGTCAATTCCGGGGGTTCGCCCCATGCGGGGTAATGACCATAAAAAAGTTCGACATCTGTATAGGCAATCTTCGCTTGAGCGATAGCGTGACACTCTTGGCAAGGCACTTGCTTTTGATCAGCCTATGGGCCGCGCGCAAGAAGAGGGACGTATGTTTCAAAACTGGCAAATTTCAGTGGTCCGTTGGTTTGTGATCGTGATGTTGTGGACCGCCGCGGTGATGGGGTCAGACGAAGGAGGCGCAAAAATTCCTACCCTTGAGGGCATCCGCCTTTGTCAGAGCTACCGGCTTAAAGACGGCGCCGCGGTAAAAGTGGGGAAGCCCAAGCCGTGCCGTGAAAAAAAACAGATCTTCTACTTGTCTCAGAATCTGAAGGGCGGCAGCTACGTTCCTCAATGAGTGGTCATCGTCTTGATGAGCTATTGCGGCTCGCGAATCACCATTAGACGAATCTCTGTCATGTCTTCCATCGCGAAGCGCACGCCTTCCCGGCCCAGCCCGCTGTCTTTCACGCCGCCGTACGGCATATGATCAACTCGCCACGACGGTACGTCGCCGATCACGACACCTCCCACCTCAAGTTCATTCCAGGCACGATAAGCTTTGTACAAATCTCTCGTAAAGATTCCGGCTTGCAGGCCGAATTTAGAATCGTTCACCATTTCCAGGGCCCGGTCAAAATCAGTGAAGGGAATCAACACGGCGACGGGACCAAAGGCCTCTTCGGCGCAGAGTTTTTCGTCGCTGGGCACATTCTCCATCACCGTCGCTTGTAGCACCGCCCCCGATCGCGTTCCGCCGCATAAAACGGCGGCGCCCTTTTTCTTAGCCGATAAAATCCAGTCTTCGAGCCGCTTCGCCTCTGTTTCTGAAATCATCGGGCCGATAAATGTTTTTTCGTCTTTAGGATCGCCCGAGATCAAGGCGCCAGCCGCTTTCACAAATTTGCTTTTGAATTGGTCGTAGACTTTTGCGTGTACGAAAATTCGTTGTGCTTTGATGCAGCTTTGGCCGCTCTGGTAAAAAGCACCGATAACATTTCGCGCCACGGCGTCGTCGATGTCGGCGTCTTCATCGATAATGCAGGCAGCATTACCGCCTAGCTCCAATACCACCTTCTTCTTCCCCGCCCGTGCCTTTAATTTCCAGCCGACTTCGGGAGAGCCGGTGAAGCTCAACAATTTAAGGCGAGGGTCTTCGGTAAATCGGTCGGCCCCTTTTCGATCGCACGGCAAAATAGAAAAGGCACCACGGGGGAGATTGGTTTCGGCCAGCACTTCACCGATTAGCAACGCTCCGATGGGCGTGCGGCTCGCCGGTTTCAAAACAAAGGGACAGCCTGCCGCAATGGCCGGCGCAATTTTATGGGCGGCAAGATTCAACGGAAAATTGAATGGTGAAATAAAAGAGCAGGGGCCGATTGGCACGCGCTTCCACATGCCGGTATAGCCCTTAGCGCGCGCGGTGATGTCCATTGGCAGCACCTCGCCAACCATGCGTACCGACTCTTCGGCGGCGATGCGAAAGGTATCGATGAGGCGCGAGACCTCGCCTTTCGAATCTTTGATCGGTTTCCCGGCTTCTATGCAGAGCGACTGCGCCAACTCCTCGCTCCTCTCGGCGAACCTTTTCACACAATGTTGAAGCACGGCTTGCCGCTCATAAGCGTAGAGCTTGGCCATGGGTTTGGCCGCCTTCACGGCCAATTCTATGGCTTGGTCAATTAGGGCTTCGTCGGCCATGGCCACTCGACTAACCACTTCACCCGAGTACTTATCGGTCACTTCTAAGGTGGACGTGGTCATTTTGGCCTCATTGGCCAGGTATAGAGGGTAGGATTTTTTCAACATAGGGCTCCCAACGGTTGATGCGGATTTTACGGTGTTACCGGGTGGCTCGTCCAAGGTTTTGTAATATCTAATGAATTTGTCTTTGTTCGGAGGTCGTATCACCAGATGTCACATTTTGCTCGTTTATCGCGTTAAGTATTTAAAATGACAAAAAATTATCTGCACCAAATTGCGCCGCAATCCCCCCTATGGTACAAACCCAATCCTATGTCACAACAGCAACCTCCGCCGGGCGACCCTAAAGACGGCAAAAATCCATTAAAAAAGCCAAAGCTTCCGGGCCTCGGCGGTGCCAAGAACGGGGTCTGGACCTGGATCATGTTCGGTTTGGCGGTTCTATTTTTTGTCTCCGTTTACGCCCGACCCGACTTCGCCTCAAAAGAGGTGAAGTACAGCGAGTTTATCAACAAGATAGAACTGGGCGACATTAAGCGGGTTGTGCTCTCGGCCAATGTGATTAAAGGCTTTACTGAAGAGGTGACCAGCGAGCGGCCTGCGGCGGGAGCCCCGCCCACCGTCTATCTATCGATCCGCGTTGCGGGTGACGAAGCCGAACTCTTCAAGTCACTTCGTGCTGCAAAAATACCCTTCGAAGAAGAGAATGTAGCGCTTAAAAATTTGCTCTGGCATTGGATTCTACCGTTTGTGGCGTTGCTCTTCGTATGGCGCGTCCTTTTCTCTCGGGCATTTCGCATGGGGCCTGGCGCCGGGATCATGAGTTTTGGAAAAAACCGTGCCCGCCTGGTCGTTGACGATAATAAGAAGGTTACATTTGAGGACGTAGCCGGCGTGGACGAAGCTAAAGAAGAACTTTCGGAGATCATAGAATTCTTAAAGACCCCGCAAAAATTTAGGGCGATTGGGGGCAAGATCCCAAAAGGCATTCTGCTGGTTGGCCCCCCCGGCACCGGTAAAACATTGTTGGCCCGCGCCGTAGCCGGCGAAGCGGGAACTCCGTTTTTCAGTTTGAGCGGCTCCGAGTTTGTTGAAATGTTTGTGGGCGTTGGTGCTTCTCGCGTGCGCGATCTGTTTGCGCAGGCCATGGAAAAGTCTCCCTGCATTATTTTTATCGATGAGTTAGATGCGATTGGTAAGGTACGCAGTGCCGTCTCTCCAATGGGCGGGCACGATGAGCGTGAACAGACTCTTAATCAGCTTTTGGTTGAGATGGACGGCTTCGACACTCGCACCGGCGTCATCATCATGGCCGCCACGAATCGGCCTGAAACTTTAGATCCGGCGTTGCTTCGGGCTGGCCGTTTTGATCGTCATGTACTGGTGGATCGTCCCGACATTAAGGGGCGTGAGGCTATTCTTAAGATTCATTCCCGTAACGTAAAGATGAAAGACTCCGTCGATCTTAAGGTGGTGGCGGCTCGTACGCCGGGCTTCGTTGGGGCTGATTTGGCCAACGTGGTGAACGAAGGCGCCTTGCTTGCGGTTCGAAAAAACAGGTCTGAAGTTGAGCTGTCCGATTTTGATGAAGCCATTGATCGGGTGATTGCGGGGCTACAGAAGAAAAATCGTCTCATTAATCAAAAAGAGAAAAAGATTGTGGCGCACCACGAAGTTGGTCATGCGTTGGCGACTTACTTTACTCCCGGTACCGACCCAGTTCACAAAATTTCGGTTATCCCCCGCGGCTTTGGCGCCTTGGGTTACACCATGCAGCTGCCTAAAGAAGATCGCTATTTAATGACCCTCCCCGAGCTGGTGGCGCGGATTGATGTGCTGTTTGGTGGTCGTGTGTCAGAAGAGGTGATGTTTGGAGAGATCTCCACCGGGGCCTCCGATGACATTCAAAAAGCCACCGATATCGCCAGACGAATGGTGATGGAATACGGCATGAGCGAAAGCATGGGAGCCCGCTCTTTTTCAGCGGAACGCGCGACATTTCTGGGGCCTGGTTCTGGCGCGAGCTCAAAAGAGTACAGTGAAGCCACTTCAGAAGCTTTGGACAAAGAAATATCCCGTATCTTAAGTGAGTCCTACGCGCGGGTACGCAAATTGATTCAATCCAAAAAGGAGTTATTGTCCAAAATTGCGACCGTACTCACCGAGCGCGAAGTGATCGAAAGCAAAGAGTTCGAAGAGTTAATTGAAAAACATGAGTATCCGAATGGGCGTGTCACT
>JAYSWN010000226.1:0-17516 GCA_043718025.1 Pseudomonadota bacterium | reverse complement strand
CGTGAACCTGGACTTCTTCATTTTCCACTCCCCTTACCGCAATTTTATGCGGGTTGTTAGGAAGCTTCAAATGCTCCGATTTTTGGGGCCAACGTCGGGTACAGTGGGGACGCGGATGGAGACAGTCTTATTGAACAACGTCATATTCCTCTATCTATTAGTCACCTATAGAATTTGGGCTGGCACTATACCCAGAGTTGGCACCTCTACCAGCAAGAGCATCGGCTACGGGTTTACATACGAAGAAGCCTTCTTCATCTTTGTGAAATGGGTTTGGTACGAATGTTTCTACGCGGGGTGAAATGCAATAACATTCGTGATCATTGCCTTGAGGGCCGTCAGAAATGTCGCCCGACAGAGACATACTGGGGATCGCATAGGAATAACATGTATTTGCTGCTATACAGACGGATACGGTGGGTAGGTCTCTGTACGGTGGTGAGTGTTCAAACCATATTCCTCCCGAAATCCAACATGCTAATTGACCGTTTTCCTGGTTTGAACCTAGGAGCGAACCTGAACGTGCTGGCTCGCTCCTTCCCGTTGAACCAAAAAATGCGATAACCAATAATGTTAGGATTACAAATTGAGAAGTTCGCTCGTAAAGGGCTTTCATTGATTTCTCCTGATGTCTTACGCTTGATTGCGTATATATAGTGTCGCAAAAGGGCGCTGGCGACTCTACATACCTTTTTGGCCAGATAAAGAAGGCCCGCTTTACCCTCCCCCGAGTGGCCTCTCTTAGCGTTCCCTCATCCTTTTTTCACTTAGTTACGAGCATGGTTACGTCGACTTACACACTTCAGCTTGGCGGCGGGCGGGCATTTGAAAAAAGGTATCCGTTACATATGAAGGGAAAAAAGGTCGCCTTAATATGTAACGGATACCTTTTTTAAAAACATGTAACCCATGTCCCTATTTGCACAGATGTGAAGACGAAAAGTTATATACTGTAATCGTGCCGATAGACTGGCTCATGTCGGATGGTGGTGGGTAGATGAGTTTCCTCAGGAAACCGCAGGCTCAGATTCCTAAGCGCCTGTGCTTGATATGCTTTTTTAATTTACCCGCTACGGAGTAAGCAGAACCGAAGAACCAGAAGAACCCACTTTGCGGAGAACCTGAAAATCGAGAATTGAAAATGGAGGGCTCCAAATTTCCTGTAGGAAATTTGGAGCGGGAGACGGGGCTCGAACCCGCCACCTACAGCTTGGGAAGCTGTCGCTCTACCAGATGAGCTACTCCCGCATATAAAGAACCCTTTCCGAGTAACATGCCGGTCGGAAATCCGTCTAGTCATTCTCTTAAAACCCGGAACGAGAAGCCAATACAGCTGACAAAAAAGGCAAGTGAGGTTATTCCACCGCTTCTAATGTGGAAGACTCACTTTAAATTTTTTCTGCTCTTTGCCTTTGCGTTCTGCCCAGAACTAAAGGCAAAGTTCCCAAACTTAGATTGCGGGCCTCGCCTGTTCGACTTGTCGTCGGCGGCCGCGTTGTCCCGCTTAGCCGATGCCGAAACCCTCACTTCCGAAGAGCTGACCTACGTCCGCGGGATTCTAGACCAAGTTCATCCCCCATCGAACAGCAAAGAAATTAAAATCCGGCGTACCCTGGATAAGTTGCTGGACGATCCGAATTACAATGATTTTTTTAATGATGAAAACATGGTGAAGGCCCTTTCGGGTTATTGGACTCTGAATGCGTTGAAGTACCTGCTCAGTGACGATTCGCTGCCCGCAGAAAAGCGAGCCAATCTCTTTCGCCATTTTGCCGAAGAGATTACCGAGCGAACAAAAACGTGGGCTGAACGGTGGAAAATGGAGGCCATTAAAAATCCGCGGGGCGACGTTACTTTCTTAGGTGCCCTTCATTGCCTAGTGATTCTTAATGAGCCACAGGGAAGGGTCTTTAAGGGCATTCGCCCTAACCGTGATCAAAACAACCTCCCCATTCTCAACTATGACGATTTTTTTGCCGGCTGGGATCCCCGGCAGTCCATCAACAAAGAGATCTTCCTGGTCAAGAAGAGCAAGACCGACGATTAGCCCTTCTCGGCACTAGCAATGGCGAGCGTAAGCCGGGGTTGGTTAGAAGGGCTGGTCATGGCGTTTGCGCAATTTTCTTCTGCAATTTTTGGTAGTGGAGATAAAAGGGATTGGTTTCGCCAAGCTTGCTTTTCAATTTGGCATTGGCCGCCTGGAGAGAAAGCCCTTGGGCGTCGGTCCAGAGATCTTCGAACAACAAAGACGTTGCCCCCATCATCAAAGACGGAAAAGCTCCGTCCTCTTTTTCTCCGAAGCCCACGATTAGCCCACGCTCCCAAAGTGGCCGCAACCCCTTTTCATAATCACGTTCGTTATCTTTGCCACGCAGATCGGTTTCCAATTTCAGCTCTTTGGTCGACAAGGGAGAGTTCATTTCCAGTGCCGACAATTGCTCCTGTGAGGTGCGTGGCAGCAAAGTGGTTTCTGCACGATGCGCAAACCAAAGCGAAACTAAGGCGGCGGTAAAAATTTCACGTGAAAAAAAAGTGGCTCGCCCGCGAAACCATTTTGCGTAAACCACCCGGCCTGATCGCGATAGCTCTTCGCGCAGGCGCCACAGCTGGGCCACGCGATCGTCGCCACCACTATCCCACTCCCACTTCATTTTTGATTGGGGATAGAAACAGCTCCATAACGAAGCCGGCTCTTTTTCATTGTGCAGCGGGTAAGTGAGCAGCATGCCGTAGCGGTCAATATGCTTAATGGCCTGAGCCTTGGTCATGGCGGTAAACCTAACACACCCGCGAAGAACTTCATGGGCAATCAGTGCACGAGCTTAGACCACAGTGAGCAGAGTTAATTGTCGAGGTGCCCACTCAGCGAGGGGCGGAGCCTTGGGAAACGATCGCAGAACCACTATTTCTTTTTCCGCACCAATACGGCCTGGGTCAGTCGCCCGTCATCGGCAGCTTGGCTTACCTCTTCAACCGTCGCGCTCAACCTTAAAGCCTGCACCATCTGTTGGACGTCTTCGAGATGGTAGGGAGAAATAAGCACTCCCCCGTGCGGACGCGCCAGGCGAAACATTTGTTTGAGAATCGCCTGTCGCACCGAGACTTCCACTTCATCAGAGTAGCTAACTGGACCGTATGCGGCGAGCACCAGATCAAACTGATTAGCGGCCAGGGGTGGCGCCAGTAGGTCGAGCATTGCGAGGTGCGGGCTTTCCCGCACCGTTTCATCGAGGTAGATGTCGCCGCCAAAGGCCATAATGCCTTCGTCGCGCATTTGGCGAACCGCGGTACCTTGCGATCCGCAGCCGGCATCAAAGACCCGTTTCCCTTCCAGCGCTGCGGCGTTCAGGATTGTGCTCGGAAAAAAAACCCGCCGATAAAAATCAAGGGAGCGGTTTTCGCGGGAAAAGTTCTCATCACGGCCCCCCTTCCGCGTAACCCTAATCGTAGCGGCCCCTCGACGCATAGCCATCAAGTCGACGGCCCCCCAATCCACAACGCCCTGGCGCTGGAGCCGCAGAATTTGATCGATGTTGCGGGACGTTAGGGTGGCGGTCACTCCGTGCTGGTATTTAATAATGTCGGTCAACGGGGCGGCAAGCACTTCGACCGTCGGCGGCACGTACCGGGGAAGATAGACCAGATGGTCGCCCAACAAGGCCTGGCGGCAAGGCCACCAGGGCCATCTCTTCATGCCCTCGGCCGGCGCAGAGATGGCTGCCAACACTACGATGAAGATGATTCGCTTTGGGAAGCTCACCC
The DNA here is from genome assembly GCA_043718025.1 of Pseudomonadota bacterium. GTDB lineage: Bacteria > Bdellovibrionota > FAC87 > UBA2466 > UBA2466 > JBGSST01. The sequence continues at coordinate 13,754 of JAYSWN010000226.1, read as the reverse complement.
GACACGCCATCGGTACTCAGTCACGCAAGCTTTGAACGCGTTCGGCTTTTTCCGCCAATTTTTTTTCTAGCTTTGAAACCGTCTCTTGATATTTCACCGCACGCAAATTGGTTTCGGTAAGCTTCTTTTGTGCTTCGTAAGACTCTTGTTCGAATTGGAGCAGACCGATTTCGGCCGGAGATTTTTTTCCGCTGGCCTGAACGGCTTTTGCTTTTTCCAATTCAAAGTTAATGGCCGAGAGCTTCAAATTCTGCTCTGCCGCTTCGGTCTGTTCCTTGGCGAGACGAACATTGGCTTCCTGCAAGTCTTGGCGCGCTTCCGCCGCATCCACTTGAGCCTGGGCAAGCTTCAACGCCTTTTTGGAATTTTGGTAATCCTCTTCAGCGCCATTAAGGGCGAGACTCGCCCGCTTTTGCCCGGCTTCGGCCTTTGCCTTCTGTTCGAGCGCATCCTCGCGGGCTAAGCCAATGCGCGAAATTTTTTGCTGCTGAGCCACGGGCAGCGCCTCAACTAATGACTGATCAACCGTGCGTATCCCTGAAGAACAGGCCGCAAGTACTAAAACCAAAGCAAATCCAAGCGTTTTCAATGCATTCTCCTAAAAGTTTTTACCGGTCTGTTGAGATACCATATTTTGCCCTTTAAATAGAAGCCACAAACAGCAGGCTCCCCATTTGGAATGAGCCATGGCATATTTCTGATTCGCCCATAAAGAGCTGAAAAAAATGAATTTAATCGCCGAACTCAATTTAGACATCCTGGACCAAATCTTTCTTAGAAACTCGGTCAAAAGCTGGCTTTTATCGCTGGGAACCGCCGCCATTTTGTACACTCTGCTGCGCTTCCTAAAGTGGTTTCTGGCTCACCGGTTTTGCTCTGATCCCAGAATAAAATCGCTGTTAGCGATCAGGGCGTCGGCCGTTCTGATTCAATCGACGCGTTCTTCGTTTTTGATCCTCGTGGCGGTCTACTTTTCTTGCTGGCATTTGGAGATCGCCGATAGACCGCGCACTCGATTGGACCATCTGGCGATTTTCGTTCTGTTGATTCAGTTTTGGAAGTGGGGCTCGTTACTCATTGATTTTTGGCTGGAGGAGTACTCGCAAAAGGTGATGGCCGAAGATGGCGCCAAACGCACCACGCTAAAAGCCATCGCCGTAGGGGCAAGAATTCTGTTTTTTGTAACGCTGGTGATCTGGGCTTTAGATAGCCTGGGGATCAACGTGACGCCGCTTATCGCTGGATTGGGCGTAGGCGGCATTGCCGTTACTCTAGCGCTGCAATCGATTCTGGGTGATATCTTCGCATCGATCACCATTGTGCTCGATAAGCCTTTTGTGATTGGCGACAATATTCAGGTAGACAATTTTAAGGGCACGATTGAATCGATCGGAATAAAAACCACCCGCCTGCGCAGTGAGACGGGCGAACAACTGGTCTTTCCTAACGCCAATCTGTTGCAAAGCCGAGTGCGAAATTTGAAACGGATGAGGGAGCGTAGAATCGCCATTCCGCTCTCGGTAAAATACAACACTCCCCCGAGTCAGCTGAAAAAAATTGCCTCTCTTTGTAAAGCGATGGTCGAAAAAGAGTCGGCCATGCGTTTTGAAAGAATTAACTTAATTCGACTGGGTGAGGCTTCCCTACTCTACGAATTAATTTGCTGGTACCACATCGCCTCACCCGATCAAGGCATTGAAACTACCGAACGAATCCTAATGGGCATAGTGGAGAGCTTCCACGCCGAACAAATTGAGTTTGCCGTGCCGTCGCGCGAAGTGGTTATTATGCGCGATGCTCGGCCAGATACGGCATAGACTCATAGTAATGAAGTAGCTCGCTTGCTTCGCGGCAATGGGAACAAAAGCGCTGAAATGGCGAATGCGCTAAAAATTCACGCTGACACAAATTGCAGGGCCGGTTTTTGGGTTTCGTCCTTCCCCGACGGGCCCGGTAAACTGGGAGACGGGGTGAACGGCCGGTGTTTTTGCCAGCATTACGACCAGCACTACGAGACGAGGGTATGGCGAGTGACATGATGACCTCCGAAGGTGATTTTTTTAACGCTGCCTTATGCTGAACATACGTCGGGCCAAGGCGCTTCGTGACATCGCTTGATTACAGCTTGGGGAGGTTTTGGGTGAGGTCAAGTTAAGGCAAGGTTTCGTTCAAATAGCCGCGCAGCTCACGCGCTAGCGAAAAAGTGATGCGACACCGTGATTGCTCGCAACGCACGGCCCCATGCTTACCGCTAAGCTGCAACTCTTTTTGCTCGTAGCGCGCTTTTTCTAGCAACTCTAAAATCTTCTTGGCGTCTTCACGGCCAAAAACAAGTTTTGCTTCCACTTTCTTATCTATAGTCGAACTGTCTTTACGACGGTATTTGGCGCTGGCTTCAACCGTAACCGGACAAGCACTCCCATCGCACTCGACTTCTTGTTTCTGTTTTTCAAGAACGATAGTTTTCTCGGTGTTGGTTTTAAACGCCTCGTGCAGTTCACGAATTTCGTCGCGCTCTAAAGACAACATGCCATCGGTAGAAACCCACACCGTTTTTTCGGCGCAACCGCTGGTTACCAAGAGGGGGAGTAAAAGCAAAAGAGGGAGGCAGAAAGAATGGAAAAATCGATTCATGCCATGATTATGCCGCAACGGCGTTCGGCATGGCATCGATAAATGCGCCGCGGAGTTCCGAAAGTAAAAGTTCGCGCTGTTCACGGCTTAAATTGCGAATCTGCAGGCCAAGCAAGTAGCGCCCGCCGCCTAAGGCACGGCCCCAACGCACTTCACAGACTAAGGGCAATAAACCCTGCTGGCCTAAGCGGTCCCGTAACTGGCCGTTCTCAATATCTAAGTTCAAATTCATCGTTACGCCGACGCCCAAGAACCGATCAAATTTAACCGCCAGGCCGCTTTCCGAGAAATTCGAAAGTGAGCCAGTGCCTTGGTTGCCGGTGACCGAAACCGTAAAACCGTGCGGCAAACTCCAGCGCATCTCTTTACGGGCCACCTTAATAAAATCACGGTGGGCCGCAATCGCTTGGTTACGCAAGTCAGGCTGATCCTGAACCGGATCGCACTCGTAAGCTTCCATTAGCTCGCTGCTGTGCTTTACCGAAACATAACGGCGTTTCAAAGTGAGCTCGGTAGAATCCAGCTTCACCAACATGTCGCGTGAAGTGGCGCCGATAAGAATGCAATAGGGGTCGCAAGAGACTTCAAGCTGTTTAGCGTGGCTCACCGCCCCGCCAATGAGGGTGAGATCAATTCGGTCGCGGGCGGCTAAGTCACCAATGTAAGCGGCGCCGGTGTTAATGCCGATGCGCAGGGGGAAAACTGGTTCGTTGAGCTTACGACACTCAACGCTTTGGCGGAGGCTCTCCTTCTGAATGGCAATGGCGCAAGAGAGGGCCTGGTCAGCATGCTGCGCCAGCGGCTTGGTGCCATCGCAAGGATAACCAAAAAAGGCGAGCATGCCCTCACCGGTTAAGTTGGCCACAATTCCGCCGTAATTGTGAACCGTATCGGTTAACCAGCGCATTGTTTGCCGGAGGGCGCCAAAGGTTCGGTCGGGAGTCAAAAGTTCGGCGGCGGCCGCAAATCCCGCGATATCAATGAACATCATTGAAACTACGCTGCCCACGGGCTCAGGCGTAAAACTAGATTGCCCCGAAACCACCGAGTTCACTCTGCTTGCCGGCAAAACGCCATTAAGGGCCTCGCGCAACATCGCTCGGCGTTCAATGCCGTTGGTGCGACGCCAGCGGTATATGGGCAACGCCACGGTCACAAATCCAAATGCGGCCCATGCCCAAGGTGCTTCCAAGTTCTTTTGCGTAAACGCCCAAATTCCGAGCGCCGCAATCCAAGCCGTAACGCCGACCAAAGAGGGATAAAAGGCAATCGCCGGTAATAAATAGCCGGCGACTCCACCCAGTAAGGAACAAAAAATCACGGCCAAAAAGGCGAAGGGAAGCACCGACATCCATTCGGCGCCCAGCAGGCTGTTAATCGTAGCTACGTGAGCCATGCCGCGAGGCAACCGGCCCACCGGTGTCGCAAGGTATCGATCGTGCCCAGGAAAGAGGCGAGGCAGAATTACGATCACGGCGTTCTGCGGTAATTCGAGTGGTTCGCGGTTGCGAATGCGCTTAGCCAGATCACCCAGGGAACGGATGCGAGCCTCGTAAACCGAAGACAAATTCCAATTAATCAGTTGCTCGAAGTCGCCACGCGAGGAAATACCCTTGTCTTCGACCACAAGTCGGCCGTCGGCCAAACCGCGCTTTTTTGCCACAAACAACGACGCCGCCGGAATCACATGCTCACGATCGGCGCGAAAGAGTAAAGGCAAACTGCCTTCCGCGGAGACCTCGAGCAGTCCTAAAAACGAAAAGGCATCGCGAATTTGCGACGGGGGGCCCACTAGCTTCTGCGCCCGCTGCGGCAAATCGGAAATGGAATCGAACTGATCGGGGAAACCTGGCTTTCCGTTTCTGAGCAGCTCCACAATCTGATGCGAGTTTGCCGTCGGTTCGAAATATAATTCCTTGTCGCCTAAGCCCGGCTCAACCGGGGTTAAACCGGCAATCACCGGAAAAGGTAGCCCCTTAAGGGTCTTGGCCAGGGCATCCAAGCCCGGCGCGTTCTTCATTTCGGAAAAATCAGAATCGATCAGCACGGCCCTAGGCTGCTCAGGAACCAACCCTTGAAGAGTTCTCGCCCAATCCGCCGGAGCCAGGTCATTCTCCTTCACTAGCGAGAAGGTGGCGGCGTCGAAGGCAAAAATTTGAATGCGTGGGTCAAGAACGGGGTCACGCTTTACCAAAGTTCGAATCGAGTAATTTAGAGGGCGAATCCACTCTCGATGAAGGGTAGCTCCCCAGCGGCTGGCCCGCAATCCGATCAAGGCGGCGGTAATTACCAGGGTGACGATTACGGCGGCCGAAACCGAGAGGTCAGGCGCGTAGTACCAACGGTAGACTGGCGACTTCTCACTTGCTTCAATTTTTGGTTCGGTATCCACTGAACCTTTTATCGGCGAGAACGCCCAATAAAATGAGCACTCAAAACGGCCACCAGGCTGGCAAGCTCTGCTCACTGCGTTATTCGAACAATCCCTCAGTCGCTTCGCCGCGAGTAAGTCTCGCAATCCAGCCGACTGCAAATTTTTGAAAAAAAATTCTGAACGGGCCAAATACCGTTTGTGCATTATTTTTAATTTTGTTACGTGTGATCAGTGCGCCGCGTCGCGCTGGGTTTTGGCTGGGTGAGTGAATTGAGACAAATCTTTTTCGTAGCCTTTTTATTTTTAAATTCGTGGTCCGGTGCCGAAACCAATCCCCTGCTTTGCTCATCGCGATTAGCAAAAAAACTTCGCGTAGCGATCGTAGCCGGTGTCTCTTCGGGTAGTGCCATTCCTCCCTTTTTTAAAAGGCTAGGCCTCGTAGAAGCCGTTCACGTGATGCCAAAAGAAGGACTTCCCCACGGTTACCGACTGAAGCCCGAAGACTACATCGCCCAGATCGACTACTCGGCCGATTTAGATGCTATTGCCCGACAGCTCATTGAGTTGGGAGTGACGGTGGTGCTACCGGGCTCCGAAATGGGAGTAGAACTGGCCGATGCACTCAGCGAAAAAATGGGCCTGGTCACGAATGGCACGACTTTAAGCAAAGCCCGGCGCAATAAATTCCTAATGCAGGAGGTGATTAAGCGCTTCAAATCACAAGGGTACCCAAACGGAATCCCGGGCATTCGCCAACGCGAAGTCAAAACTATCGACGATTTCAAAGTGTGGCACTTAGAGGAAAATGAAGCGCAGTGGCCAGTAGTGCTTAAACCGTCCGAAAGCGCCGCCACCGACGGCCTGTTTATCTGCGAAGACTACGAGCAAGTGGAAAAAGCGCTCGCCGCTTCCGTTGGCAAAAAAAGCTTCTTGGGCACCGTCAACGAGACCATGCTGGCCCAAGAGTATCTGAAAAAAGGCTTCCATTGGGTCGATGGCAAGTGGGCGGTTATTCCGGCCACCGAATACGTTGTGGACATGATTAGCCTCAATGGGAAACGCATTGTGACCGACGTTTGGCAGTACCACAAAACGCTCGCCAGGCGACCTGGGGGAGGCTTAAGCAACATTTACGATATTGATGAGTTACTTGATCCCGACTGCGGCATTGCGGGTGATTTAATTATCTATGCCGAAGAGGTGCTAAACGCCTTGGGAATGCAAAACGGAGCTTCCCACATGGAGATCATGATGACCGATCGTGGTCCGGTGCTGGTGGAAGTGGGCGCCCGTTTAATTGGTGGTGCCTCTCACCTGGCGGTGGAAGAGGCTACGGGAGTGAATCCCATTGAGATTCTTTACGAAGCCTACTTTGAACCCGAAAAATTCTTAAAGCGGCAGGCTGAAACTCCGCGTATCAAGAAACGGAAGCACGCCTGGATGATTCAGCTGATTTCACACCGAACGGGAAGAATTTTAGGCATTCCTGGTCTAGAAGAACTGAAGAGTTTGCCCGGGGTCACCCGCGTCGATATGTCGGTAGAGCCCAACGACAACGTTAAAGTGACGGTGGATCTGTTGAGCTCGCCGGGCCAAGTGATCTTGGCCCACGACGACCTCAACACGATGAACCAGTCGCGAAAAGCAATTCGCGAGCTCGAGGTGAGTGGCCTATTCAAATACGATAGCTGGTGGAATCGAATGTGGGATCGACTCAACCCGGTTAACTGGAGCGCTTACTGGAATGGATTCTTCCGTCGGTAAAGGGGCGTCAGATCTGCATTTCCACCGCCAGAGAGTGGGCGGTAAAGGGGCGATTTAAGAACTGGCCACGAGGGTCAGCGCCGGAATAATAATTGTAGAAGAAGCGGAACGAATGATACGGCTCAGCCGGATCATTCAAGGCGATGCCTAAGTGAAAGTTAACCGACCACTTCGCAACCTCAGCTTCGTCACGCCATTGAATATCGGCGGCGGTAAAGGGTGTGAGCCGGCCCAAGTGCCAAGGAAAAAAAAGGTGCCCCCCGGCCTGAAGCCCCCACACCGGCAACGCCGGTTGGGAGTGAATTAAATTGCTGATGCCGCCGTAGACATGAAGGCCGTTGGTCGGTGAATAGCCTGCCCGCGCAATCAAAGACTCTCGGCTGTACTTAATGGGCACGCCGGACAAACCATCGCCAAGGTGGGCCGAAATGTGGGTAAGTCTAAGCTGGTAATGCCACTCGGCACGGTTCATTTCGCAATACAGACCGAATAGGCCATCCATGGTCTCTAACGGAAAGGCACCCGAGGGGCCCTGGCGAAGCGAAAAGTTTCCCGATCCTTCAATTCCGACAAAAAGTTTTTCATCCTGCGGATCCACCAAACCCTCGGTCGCCGAGGAAACATCAACCCCCAGCAAGTTAAAATAATTGCCCACGACGGCACGAATGCGATTGGCTCCATCAAACAACATGGCCATGCGAATTTCGCGCGGATCGGCAAAAGTGAGTGGAAATCGGCGCCCCTTTGGGATCCACGAAATGTCTCCGGCCTGGGCAACCAGAGTGAAGAATAAGAGAAAACAAAGCACACCACGGCGGAGTGGAATCATAGTTCCTCTGGGAAACCAGTCATGGCGAGGAGCGGAGGCTAAGTGACCCAACCAATGAGTGGGTTACCTTGCCTACGATTGCCAATAACGTGAGACTGCAGGTTTTTGTTTGGGAGCTACAGAAGCAAAGTCATGCCGATTTGGTGCAACATTTCCCGTCGAAGGTTGGGAAACTCTACGGCGTAATGCAGAGACAACTTAGGTGAAATAAAACTTAGGCCACCCGTAAAAGAAGAGAAAGGGGTGTTCGGCAAAAAATAAAAACCACCCTTGAGGGCGAAATAATAGGGCGACACGTATTCCATGCCGACCCCAACTTGCTTTGGGTTGAAACCGTATTGGGCAGTAGCGCTGGCCGAAAAGAACAGCTGATTCTGGTAAACAAACCGCATGGCGGCTACCAACTCGCGGCCCAGATCCATGGCCGCGTTACCGCCGAAAAGATTTCGGACGGTTAGGCCCAACTGCATGAAGTTGAAATTGGCTAACATGCCAACGTCAAAATCCGTGAGCGAAGCTTCGCTCATACTAAGCAACTCGTAACCAGCCACGTATTTTCCGGTAACTCCCATACCCAGCGACTCAGAGGCCCTCGTACTAATGTTGAGCCGGCCGCCGTGCGTAAGCGGCCCGTTAAACCCATTTTCACGGCGGAAGTAGGCTAAACCGCCCGATAGGCCGCTGTTTTTCGTATCCAAAACCGAAGCCGAAAAATTCCGAAGGCTAAGCATGTCGGCCTGAACCGCATATACCTGGGTAAAAGTGCTACCGGCAGGATTATTAAAAAGACTGTCGTTCAGAACGTTTCCACCGCTCAGCGACTGCCCCTGCGCCCGCTCTTGAAGCGAGATGTAGTCGGCCGCGCCAAAGGCGCGGGGAGAAGGGAGCAACGCCATAAAAAGCGCCGAGAAGGTCAAAAGAGCTATTGCTGAAGGTTTCACGTTCATCGGTTTACCTAAAGTGGAGATATGCATTTAGACGCCACGGCCACTGTACGTGTGATGCACAAAGCCATTACCTGAGTCGGGGACACAACGGAAGATGAGAATCTCACTAACTACTGTCTACCAATTTACAGTCCCGCGCCAAAAAAATAAAGGCGGCGCGCAACAAGGGCACTAACCGGCCTCACCGGGATCCCAAATAGCAGGGTGTATTCAATCAGACCACTTATCAGTGTGCCGCATTCTGGCGGTGGCATCTACTTTGCTCTCTGACAGTTGTCTCTCTCAATTACGGGGGGGACTTAAGAGCCGGGCGCTTTAGCCCAATGGACTTTATGATGACGTTAATGAACAGATGGTTAGTGGCCGTGGGCCTGTTGGTTTCAGCCTCAAGCTTCGCCTGTGGTGACTACTGCGACTCAGGCTGGGCCGGGGTCTACGAAACGGGTGGCGCAGGCCTCTATCAGTCGGCCTACGACGTTTATCAAACCACCGTAGATGTGGATATTACTACGACAACCTACATGCCAGTTTACGACAACAGTTCTAATGGCGGTTGCGGATCCTTAGTCGCCACCTGCGGCGGTGGTTACGACTACCCCACATTAGATCCCTCGATTAGCGGCATTACCCCGGGCATGCCGGGTGACTATAACTTGCTCCCTCGAGATCCGATGAACCCCTACAATCCGCTCAATCCAAACAACCCTTTGAACCCAACCAATCCTTACATCGACCCGATTGCGGCAGGTTTGCCTCCAATAGGCCCCAACATGGGATTAATTTCTCGTGACCCCGCAGTGTTACCGCCGACCGTAATGCCGCAGCCGCTGCCTTACCCCATCGGTATGAACCCCTTTACGCCGCAATTTCCCAATACGATGATTCCACGTACGCCGTTCTATCCGCCCGTGTATCCGCCGATTGACCCGGTGGGTCCAATGACGCCGATGCCGGTGGCAACGAATACACTGCCGAACAACACCACGGTAAATCGCGATCCCAATACGCCTTACCTTCCGCCCTCGCCCCCCCCTTTTGGTGGTTGCGGTGGAGTGGCGGGCCCTTGTCCCAGTGGGCCGGTCGATCGCCCTACCGGTGGTTCAGGCGGCACACCGCCGTTGGTCTCTTTGATTCCCGGAAACCAGGTACCTACGGTATCAAATCCTCCGGTTGCGAATTTTACTCCGTCGGCCAGCGCGCCGGGCACTCCCCCACAACGGAACAACGTTCCGCGGGGCGCTCGACGCACTCATTAAGCCGCGGAGCTTTACGTCTTCAAGGTTAAGGGCACGAGCCCTTGAGATACAGCAATGTGGTAACTGGGAGGTGACCGAGGCCAAGCCTTCACCCCCTAATCTATGCCCCGAAACATAGATCGGACTCGGACAAGTCCCAGTTACCGCTAGCATTTTCGACATAACCCGGTGCCTTTGGTTGGGGCGGCGGTGTTAACTTTAACGTTGGTTTCCCTTGATTTTTAAACGGTTCTGAACGACAAAACGGGATTGCAGTTCGAAGGGGAACAGGCCTCTTTGAAAGCGTCTAAAAGGCCCTCGGCCGATTTGGGATGAAATATGAACAAGTCAGAAAAAGCTGAAATTGAAAAACTGAGACTACTCCTCGAAAAACAGTTGAAGGATTTGCAGTCTGACATAGCCCGGGATCGTCTGCCGACCATTTCTCCGGCCCTTCCCGACATCAATGATCAAGCCACGCTTGAATCAGAGCGCAGCTTCGAACTCCGCATCAAAGACCGCGAACGTAAGCTGGTGGGCAAAGTGCTGGATGCCTTAAAAAAGATTGGCGACGGCTCCTACGGAGTTTGCGAATCTTGCGGCGACGCCATTGGCATTAAGCGGTTAAAGGCGCGTCCGGTAACTTCGTACTGCATCAACTGCAAATCGGAGATGGAAGCCGAAGAGCGCCGCGAAGAGCAAGCGCAGCCCGGCGGCGAAAGCAGCACGCTTTCGTAACCTAAAAAATTAAGTTTGTTAAAAAGCCCGCTCTCCACTCTGGAGGCGGGCTTTTTTCATTTTTACGCAGCGATCTACCGTCGATTATTTACGCCATGTGTCTTTTGGGAAACTACGATATTATTAATGTGGATAGACGGGGGCATTGCCGGGCTCAGCCAAAGTGACCCTCGATCGTGAAAGTAACTCTCATTGGCCTTGGTTTGCTTCACCCCCTTTCGGTGGTGCCGCATTTCAAAACCTTAGCTGATCACGATTAGCCTCATCCGCCCCAACTTCCCAAATTTTTTTTGGACACCTAATATGAAAATGAAACCCTATTTATTTTCAAACTCGCTAATGGCCCTTTGTGGCTCGTTACTGGTTGCCCTTGGATTCTTAGCGATTCTGGGTTGGCACTTAGGCCAACCCACTTGGGCTGAACTAAACTCCGGTCTGGTGGGAATGGTTTATAACTCGGCACTACTCTTCATTCTGGCCGGCCTCGCTTTAGTGCTTCGGGTCTTTCACAAGCAGGCACCCTGTCTTTGGGTAGGTCGGGTCGTTGCGATTTTGGCACTGGTGGCACTCTTTGAGCACCTATTCCAAATCAAGACCGGCATCGACCAAATGCTCTTTCGGCACTCCCTGCGTTTAGAAAGCACTCACCCCGGCCGCATGGCCACCAACTCTGCAATCGCACTACTTTTTTTTGGCGTAGGCCTGATCATGGCGGGCAGCCGAAAAAATATTTCGGGTAAAAACCTGCTGCTAGGCCTCTGTGCCACGATGACTTTAGCCTTTGGCCTAGATGCCTTGTTGGGTCATTACGCCCAAGTACAGATCGCCTTTCGCTGGGGCAGTGTTCCGATGGCGCTAAATAGTGCGCTGGCATTTACCATCGCCGGAATTTCGCTGCTGGCTTTTCTGGGCCGCCACGCCCGAGAAGAGGGTATTTTCTCTCCACGCTGGATTTCGGCGGTGGCGGGAAGCTTTGTTTTTCTCTACGCCATTGGCCAATGGCAAACGCTGGTATCGAGAGAAGACTTGGCGGTTGCCCGATCTTCAAGTTTGTTCGGCTCGCATTTCGCCCGTTTTCTAGAAATTCGGTTGCAACAGGAATTTGCTCACACCAAGCGAATCACCCTTGACCTTGAAGCCCGCGGCGAAGTGAACCTCGAAACTTGGAACAACGAGATTAAACCCCATTTCTTAGACCGTCCCTTTGCCCTTGGCGTGGAGCTTAAAGACGGCTCGTGGTCACGCGTGATCTCAACGGGCATAGGCAATAAAGCTTACGTCACCATGGGTAAAGCCGAAGACTTCGTTCACTACGGAAAAACTCGGGTTCGCTTTTTTCGCAAAGATAAAACCCACGCCTCAGTTTTCGAATTCGCGGTTCCCCTGGTTCGCCCGGGCCAGCCAACGCGTTACTTGGTAACGGGATACGACGCCAACCTCTTTATCGCCAATGCACTCAACACCTGGTCGTCGCCTCGTTACTCCATCACGGTGACCTCCGGTACCGAAGAGATTTTCACCAACGACGATCAGGTTCGAAGCAGCCAACGTTCAGAAGCTCAAATTTCATCGGTAAATTTGGATGGCGTTCGTTGGTTCGTTAGGGCCCGTCCAACCCCAGCCGAGTATTTGGCTTTCCGTTCCTTTTTGCCCGAAGTGGTATTTACCTTTGAAGCACTATTCGCGCTTTTTGTTTTTTTGGGACTTCGTTCGTTAGAAACCAAATCCCGCCTCAGCACTTTAATGCAGTCACTGGAAGACGGCGTAGTGGGAATTGATCTCGATGGGAGCATTGGGGCATGGAATGCGGCGTCGGAAAGAATCTTTGGCTACACCAACCGCGAAATTCTGGGCAAATCGTTTCTCACTCTCTTTTTGGCTGCGGCGCAGAACGAAGCCGGGGCCACCTTAGTTAGAGCCAAGGCCGATCAGCCGAACAAAGCACGATTGATCGGTGTAAATAAAACTGGCGCCGAACTCAACCTTTCGATCAGCGTATGCCCGGTCAAAGATTCGTTTGGGCAGGTTATCGGCATTTCGACGATCGTGCGGGATATCTGGACAGAGGCGCAGAAAGAGAGCTTTCGCGCGCAAAAATCCGCCGAAAACAAAGAAGTTGAATTACAAAAAGTAGCTTAAAAAAATCAAGGTAGGTAGAAGATAGCGCCGAAGGCTACGCCGGGTTGAAGGCGAGCAGTCTCTCCCGAGCCCACGGTCAGTTCGAAGTTAGCGACAAAACTCAATTCGGGCGACACTCCCAGCGCCAGGCCAGCCGCCGGACCACCACGAAAGCGGAAGGAGGCCGCCTCAGTCGAATTCGAATCACCCGCACTAACCGATACAATATCGTAGCCCACCTTACCCGTGCCACCGACGAGCAAACGCAATTTGTGCGCGAGCCAAAGATTATAATAAAGCGACCCGCCCGCCTCGATAAGGTATTCATTTACTCCCGCATTGCCCGCTCGATCCCGTTTTAAAAAAGCCCCAATCGATGGCACGAGAAAAAAATTATCAAGCACCGGAATGCGGGCAAAAAAGCGGAGTCCGTAAAGCAACTGCATGCCTGCAACTTCAGCTTGGGTCTTATTGGATCGTCCCATCACGGCGAGTTCCACTCCGTATCCCGTGGCAGAAAGCGGCCGCTCCTTCTCTAGGGCTTGGGTAGTGACATTAGGCGGATAGGCTCGGGGTAAAGTTGCGCGAGCTATCCGAGTCTTAGCGGGCACCGGAGATTTAACCTCTCCATTCACCGGCATGAGCGGAATCTGAGGTCGCGCATTTCCTATTGAAGCAAAGCAAATCAAAAGGCTCAGCAGGAAGCGATTCATATACCGCCCTCCAAAGCCTTACGATAGATCTCTTGTACTTCGTTGGAGCGTGCGCCTGCCAACCGAGCGTGGCAACGGGCCACGCCTTCGAAAGTAAACTTAAGGCCGGTGGTCCCTTTAAGATCGCCGCAGGTGAGAAAATCAACCATCAAAGCCGAGAGAAGCTTTCCATTTTCTTCCGCTCCGATTGCTTTTCCAATTTTATAGTTCACGGCGGCAAATACCGCGCCGCCTTCGTGTGAGTCATAGCCATCCCCGGTCTTTAATGAGGCGCGAATTTCCGCCGTCAATGGTTTCCATACGGCCATGTCGCGGTTTTCACCGGGGAAACTGCATTGAAAAAATGCCGGGTCACCGGTAGCTAAATAGCCAAAGTAATCGGCCAGCCCTTCATCAATCGCC
>JAYSWN010000225.1:0-6671 GCA_043718025.1 Pseudomonadota bacterium | reverse complement strand
ATAAAGAGTTTTTAGAAAAAGGGGCTCGTCGCATCTCCCCTTTCTTTATTCCAATGGTGATTGGAAATTTGGCCAGTGGTCATCTTTCCTTAAAGTATGGCCTGAAAGGGCCAAACTACTGCACCACTTCGGCCTGTTCTTCTTCGGCGCACGCCTTGGGCGAGAGCTTTCGGCTTATTCAAATGGGCCATCAAGACATTATGTTGGCGGGTGGTGCTGAAGCGGTGGTTTGCGAATTGGCGGTTGGTGGTTTTTGCGCCATGCGCGCTTTATCGCAACGCAATAGCGAACCTACCAAAGCTTCACGTCCTTTTGATAAAGACCGCGATGGTTTCGTGCTTTCTGAAGGCGCCGCGGTGTTGGTGCTTGAAGAGTATGAGCACGCCAAGAAGCGTGGCGCTAACATCATGGCCGAGTTGGTTGGTTACGGCACTAACTCCGATGCGCATCACATGACGCAGCCTAGTCCAAATGGCGAAGGTGCGGCTCGTTGCATGATCCTCACTTTTAACGACGCGAAAATGGACCCCTCTAAAGTGGATTACGTGAATGCGCACGGCACTTCTACTCCGCAGGGCGATCTTGAAGAGACTCGCGCGGTGAAATCGGTATTCAAAGACCACGCAAAAAAATTGGCGGTCAGCTCGACCAAATCGATGACGGGTCATCTTTTGGGGGCGTCGGGTGCGTTGGAAGCCATGTTCTCGGTGCAGGCGCTGCAAAATCAAGTCTGTCCGCCGACCATCAATTTAGATAATCCGGATCCGGAATGTGATCTGAATTACGTGGCTCATGAGCCGCAGGCCCGTAAATTAGACGCTGTGCTTTCGAATTCTTTTGGATTCGGTGGAACCAACGCCAGTCTAATTTTCAAGAAAATCTAAGATGCCATCAAAAAAGCTAAGCCTGTATCTGGGGGCAGACCACGGGGGGCTTCCCCTTAAAAACTTTCTCTTGGCCAAGCTGGCCGAGCGAGCCGATGTGGTGGTCGAAGACTTTGGTACCACCACCAGCGACTCCACCGATTATCCCGATTATGCAGAAAAGGTGGCGAGAAAAGTTGCGGAAACTGGCTCGTTGGGAATTTTAGTTTGTGGTTCGGGCACCGGCATGGCGATTACCGCGAATAAGATTAATGGCGTTCGCGCCGCGGTGGCCTGGGATGTCACTTCAGCCCGTTTGTCTAAAGAGCACAACAACGCTAACATCTTGTGCTTAGGTTCTCGGTTATTGGGGGTGGACGTAGCTTGGGAGGCCACTTTGGCCTGGATCACGGCCGAGTTTCAAGGCGGGCGCCACGCCACCCGAGTGAATAAGATTTCGGAACTCGAAAAAGGAAAGAAGTCGTAATGAGTTTTCTCTCTACTACCGATCCCGATGTTTTTGCGGCCATTGGTCGCGAGTTGGAGCGACAGAAGCACTCCATTGAATTGATCCCGAGCGAAAACACCACGTCACGCGCCGTGATGGAAGCGCAGGGCAGTGTGCTCACCAATAAGTACGCCGAGGGGTATCCGGGCAAACGGTATTACGGCGGTTGCGAGTTTGTGGATCAGGTAGAAGATTTGGCCATTGGCCGGTTAAAAGAGCTATTTGCGGCCGAGCACGCCAACGTGCAGCCTCACTCCGGATCGCAGGCCAACATGGCGGTCTATTTCGCGGCCCTATCGCCGGGCGACACCATTCTCGGCATGAACCTATCGCACGGCGGCCATCTTACGCACGGTTCTCCGGTTAATTTTTCGGGCCTTCTCTATAAAGTGGTGTCCTACGGCGTTCGCCAAGACAACCACCGCATTGATTATGATGAAGTGCGAAAACTGGCGCTAGAATCCAAGCCCAAAATGATCATTGCCGGCGCCTCCGCCTATTCGCGGGAGATAGATTTTGCCGCTTTTGCCGCTATCGCCAAAGAGGCTGGCGCTCTTCTGTTCGTAGACATGGCCCATATTGCGGGATTGGTTGCCGCGGGGGTGCACCCGTCGCCCGTTCCGCACGCTGATTTCGTAACCAGCACCACTCACAAAACACTTCGTGGACCGCGCGGCGGTTTTATTCTTACTAAAGAACCCTGGGTTAAAAAAATTCAGAGCCGAATCTTTCCGGGGATTCAAGGGGGGCCGTTGATGCACGTGATTGCCGCCAAGGCCGTGTGCTTTAAAGAGGCCCAGTCGCCGCAATTTAAAACCTATCAGAAAAAGGTAGTAACCAACTGCCAGACACTTGCCGAATCGCTGATGGGCCTCGGATTTAATTTGGTGAGTGGCGGCACCGATAACCATTTATTGTTGATCGATTTGAGAAATCGCAAGCTGACCGGCAAAGAGGCCGAGGCGCGTTTGGACAAAGTGGGATTGACGGTAAATAAGAACACCGTGCCATTTGAAACCGAAAGCCCGTTCGTTACCAGCGGCATTCGCATGGGCACCCCCTCGGCCACTACCCGTGGCATGGGCGAAACTGAAATGAAGTGGTTGGCTAAGGCGGTGAACACCACGCTCACCGAAACGTCTGAAACGGCGTTAGAAAAGGTGCGAAGCGAAGTCAAAGCAGTTTGTGCTCAGTTTCCCCTTTACGAGGGTTTATGACCGGAGCCCCTCGTCGACTCTCGCGCGGTGAAGCCCTGCAAATTTTGTATCAACTTGATCTCAATCACGAGCTCACCACCGATGCGGCCGTCTTTTACTTTGAAAAAAATTTCTCGAAGGCCGGAAAAGCCGTAGACGCGTTTACCCACCGGCTGGTCACCGGCGTTGCTGGCCATTTGGTAGAAATCGACACCCTGCTAAAGGCGACCAAGGCCCATTGGCGTTTAGAACGAATGGCGGTGGTGGATCGCAATATTTTGCGGCTGGGCCTTTACGAAATGAACTTCTGCGACGACATACCGGCCACCGTTACCATCAATGAAATGGTGGAGCTCGCTAAACAATTTGGCGCCGCCGAAACGCCTCCTTTCGTAAATGGGGTACTAGACGAGCTTAAGTCAAAAATTCAACGACCGGCAAAGGTGCCCTGATGAAAATCGAACGGGTCGAGCATTTGCCTACCTTTCCACAACCTAAAGGACAGTGGGATGCGGTGTGGGTGCTTTTGAGCGAGAGAAAATCTCCCCGTCCCCTCGAAAGTGAAGTGTTACGAGATCTTGATTGGCGTCTGCAGGGAGTGCTCTCCCGCTATTTAATCAATTTTGCCGAAGGGGATACTGGTCTCACTTACGTTCCCATCGAAGCCCGGGTTGGCATCCGTTTTCTGGTGATCGATTCGGGTCGAAACCTAAGCCGCAAAAGTTTAGACTCGGTGAGCCGCGGCATTAATGCCAAAAAAATCTTGGTCTGGGCCGAAGACGCCCAAGGCGCTAAGTGGCTAGAAAAGCAGTGGCCCGCGCTCGGAAAAGATCAAGCAAAAGCTGGCGCCAAAGAGGGGGAGCTTGAGGAGATTGCCTGGGGCGATGACCGCGCTCCCGCCGATCTAGCCGTTGAAACATGAGCGGCTACTCTCACCAAGGCGAACGCATCGATAATGAATCGGTGTTGATGGTTGCCGCCCAGCTTCCCGACGTAGAAAGCGAAGATCTCGAACAGTCTTTAGATGAGCTTGAGCGCCTGCTCAAAACGCTTGGCGGAAAAGTATTAGAGCGATTTGTGCAAAAACGGGCTAAGCCATCGCCCTCGCATTTTATTGGCGTGGGTAAAGCCGAAGAGATCGCCGCTAAGGCCAAAGAGCTTGAATGCGACTTGGTGGCTTTCGATCACGAACTGAGCGGCACGCAGCAAAAGAACTTAAGTAAAATTATGAAGTGCCGGGTAATCGATCGCACCGGCGTAATTTTAGATATTTTTCATAAGCACGCCCGCACCAAAGAGGCAAAAAACCAAGTTGAGCTGGCCAGTCTCGAGTACTTGATTACGCACCTCACGCGAAAATGGACTCACCTTGAGCGGCAAAAGGGCGGCATCGGTTTAAAGGGCGTGGGTGAAAAGCAGATCGAACTCGACCGCCGCGAGATTAGGTCGCGAATTTCCAGCCTTAAAAAAGAGATGGAAGCCACGTCGCGAAACCGAGCCACGCAGCGCGCGCACCGCGATAAGTTTTTGCGCGTCGCCATCGTTGGCTATACCAATGCGGGCAAGTCTACGCTGATGAATGCGCTGACCCTAAGCGAGGTGTACGTGGATGACCGCGTGTTCGCCACTTTAGATTCTACCGTGCGGGTCATTGATCCAAAAACGAGGCCGGCAATTTTACTGTCCGACACCGTGGGCTTTATCGATAAGCTGCCTCATGCCTTGGTGGCGTCTTTTCGATCCACCCTGCAAGAGGTGCTTACCGCCGATCTGCTCTTGCACGTCGTGGATCTGTCTTCACCGCATTACGCATCGCAGATGCGCGTTACCCGCGAGGTGCTCGATGAAATTGGCGCCAAGGATAAGCCGTCGATGCTGGTCTTTAATAAAGCCGATCAGGTGAAAGAGTACTTCTTACCGAGAATCTTAGAGCGTAGCTACATAGATAGCGTCGTAATCTCGGCCTTGAATCCAGCCGACGCTACCCGCGTTCGCGACAGCATCTATTCGTATTTTGAGCGCGAGATGGTCGAAATGGAAGTCACCGTATCGTACGCCGACACCTGGTTGCAGTCGCAGCTGCACGAACACTCCAAGGTGCTTAAGACCGACTACCTAGATGGGGCGGCAAAATTTAAGGTGCGGATCATGAAGTCTACCGCCAGTTGGCTGCGCCTTTCTGAGCGCGTTGCCGGCGCTGACAACAGAGCGAGTAAAGAGGATAAGATGGGGGAGGAGCGATAAGCCATGAGCGCCACGTTTACAATTTTTGTACTCTCCGACGGTACCGGCGAAACTGCCGATCAGATGATCAAGGCCGCCCTGGTTCAGTATGTGCGCGACGGCTTAAAAATCGTGCGTTACAAAAATGTGCGCGCTGAGAATCAAGTGTCGAGCATTTTTGAAGAGGCGCACAACACTCAAGCTATCGTGGTTTATACGGTAGTTTCAGAAACCCTGCGAGTGTTTATTCAAAAACTTTCGGATCAGTCGGGAGTGGCGTCGGTGGATCTGCTGGGGCCGCTCTTAAATTTATTGGCCCAAAACCTGAAAAAAGATCCGAATTCGCAGCCCGGCCTCTTTCACCAGGTGAACGAGAGCTATTTCAAACGCATTGAAGCCATTGAATTCACGGTTAAGCACGACGACGGCCGCTACACCGACAACTTGGGAACTGCCGATATTATCTTGGTAGGCTTATCGCGAACGAGCAAGACGCCGCTAAGCATTTACCTTTCGTACAAAGGGTGGAAGGTGGCGAACGTTCCGGTGGTAAAAGACATTCCGCTTCCCCCGCGCCTGTTTGAAGTCGATCAACGCAAAGTGATTGGCCTTATCATCGATCCCGAGGCACTTTCGCGTATTCGCCGCGAGCGATTGATTAAGATGGGCGAAGACGGCAGTGGTGAATATGCCAACTTCGATCGGGTGGTGGAAGAGATTGAGTACTGCCGCGACATCTTTAAAAAGAGCCGGCGTTGGCCAGTATTCGACGTAACCGGCAAGGCGCTGGAAGAGACCGCCGCCGAAATTGAAAAAGTGATTCGCAACAGCATCCCCGAAAAGTTTGGCACCGAAACCTAAAATTTTGGCCCAAATTAATAAAAAAACCCACCGGAGAAACTCCCCGGTGGGTTTTGAATTTTTGGTGCTAATCTAATCCGGCTTAAGGACTAGGCGTACCGGTGTTGTTCCAGTAGAAGTTGCCGTTGCCGCCTAGGTTTATTTTATCGGCTATCATTAACGATCCACCATTTTGAATATTGGTGGACGTGTTGCCGTTACCGGTGATGTCTACGGTTCTAGAAGGCGCGTAAACCGCGCCGCTGATTCGCACTCGACCATTTCCGCTAATGGCGTAGCTTCCACTGCTCGACCGGCTTACGAAGACGGTAATTCCAGCGTACGTACCCGTCGACATCGGCGACAGCGTCAAGCTACCGTTACCGGACATTGCGATGTTGCCACCGGCAACGTAAATGACCACTCCGCCTGCCGCGGCCGTCAACACCGCATTTCCTGACATCGAGAATCCGCCAGCGGTGATGTAATAGACACCGCTGTTCATCGTGATGTTGGAGTTTCCACTCAGGCTGATGCCCATTCGGTATTCACCAGGATCGATGGTGAAAGATCCGTTGCTCTTCGAGTAGATGGCCGCAGAGCGCAGGGTCGCCGGTACGGCGGGCGCTGCGAGTGCTGCGTAAGGATCGGCTGCAGCGGTGGCTCCGGTTTTCACCGTGCCGGTTAGGGCCGCGGCGGAAGCTGATTTATTACCGACGATACTGAAGGTGCCGGCCGTGAATCTCGCGTTGCCGTTTGCGGTTAAAGCCGTAGAGCTCGACGAGTTCACGTAGACGTTTGAGCCCGAGGCGATGAAGGTTCCGTTTCCATTGCCTGAGAGTGCGCTACCCGCGCTGCTGTTTAATACCAGAACACCAACCGAGATCGGAACAATCGAAGCACCTGAGCCAGTGCCTGAACCAGTGCCAGTGCCAGTGCCAGTGCCTGAACCAGTGCCAGTGCCAGTGCCTGAACCAGTGCCAGTGCCTGAACCAGTGCCAGTGCCAGTGCCAGTGCCAGTGCCAGTGCCAGTGCCAGTGC
>JAYSWN010000224.1:0-17601 GCA_043718025.1 Pseudomonadota bacterium | reverse complement strand
GGGCACCTTTCTACGCAGACGCCGGCAACCTCGCGCTGAAGCTAGAATCGGAACTTGCCAAGTCCGTGAAACAAGAAAGTGTGTGGCGGGATGGACGGGACTAGTCCGAAGCCTCTTTGCTCACGCACCGATTTCGATCTTAAGTTGAGAGCCGCCCGCGGTTCCTGTTTCGGCTCTCTGAATTTCTTTGCGGCTGGAGCTGCGGCGGCCACTGCGTTTCCTCTTCCCCCTGCGGTACCCCGAAAGCCATGAATTGTTTTGCGTTGCGTTTCACGAAAGCTCTGCCGAAATAGTAGCGAGACAGTAGCGACACGTCCCAGTTTCCGAGCAGCGCCGCGGCGATGAAAAGGGCCTCGATGGTAGCCAGACCACCCTCTGGATCGGCCGAAGGCCTTCCCCTGCGCGGGTACGCGGTAACGAATCCGTCTGGCACTTTCGCGAGCACCGGTGGCGCGCTAACCCAGCTAAGTCGTGTCAGGATTTTAGGCAGGCGACGCCAAACGCAATCCACGCTCGCTAGGGCCGTAACGGGTAGGACGCGATCGATATTGGTCAGGCACTTGCCGTCGGGGTGCAACAGTATCGGCGCACGAAGTGGCCCCAAGGGGCCTTGGCCAAACACCGGAAAAAATTTAAAATCGGATCGCTCCCGCAGGGGAGTGATCGTGCACTTATTTGCGGTTTCCCCGTGGTCGAGAACGATCTCGTAGTTCATTTCTGGATGATCTTAGCTATATTTCCGCGCTATGTTCAAGAAATCAGAAAAAAAGCTAGAATGTGGAACATCCAAATGAAACTCAAACCGCCAGCTCTAGATAGCAACGAGGTCATCGCCCGCACGGGCTCAGGATATCCCGAACCGTTCCGAAGCCAGGTTATTCCGCGTGAAAAGCGGGCCCTCGGAGACGCGCTGGGGCTTACGAAGGTTGGGATAAATCTGACCACCTTACCTCCGGGCAAGAAGTCGGCGATGCGCCACTGGCACACTCGTGAAGACGAGTTTGTCTTTGTACTGGAAGGCGAAGTCGTGCTGCGTACGGATGAGGGTGAGCAGCTCTTAACGCCCGGGATGAGTGCCGGCTTTCCCGCCGGCCTAAAGAACGGCCATCAACTCATCAATCTCGGAACCAAGGTCGCCCGTTACCTCGAAATGAGCAACCGCGACCCTCAAGATGCAGCGGAGTATCCAGATGACGATTTGATGTATTCAAAGGGTCCCGACGGCAAGGCGCGCTTCTCGCGCAAAGACGGTAGCTTATATTGAGTTGAATCGGATCGATCCTATTTCAGTCCACCGAGTGAGAAGTTTTTATGAAACGTTTTCTTTTTTGGATCTTCTTACCGTTAGCGGCTTTCGCACGATGCGGCGGCTTGCCCCCGCCATTTAAAGCTGAAGTAAGGTTGCTTCACATTGTAAATCTCTCCTCGTCGCCCAACCGGATACAGTGCGGAGTTGAGCTGGAGATCAGAACAGGAGCAGGCGGTTGGTTAAGAAAGGGTGAAAAAGCGGACTTCTGGTCGAATAATTCGGAGATATGTAATGCGCCTGCCAACACGGTAACTACCGTGACACTGGTGAAAGACTGCTGCGATGCTCAATACGACTGGTGCGATGCGCAATGGCGATCGGGAAACACTAAGAAGACTGCCCGTGGGAATCGGATTTGGAACGCTAAGGGGAATCCCACTTTCTGAATCCAAGCATGGGTGTCGTGAACCCATCGAGCTACGGTTTTTGTTTGTTTTCGGGTGAGGCGGTGCTGGCCCTAGCCCGCTCCGGCGGAAAAAAGGTCTCGGTGTCGGCGATACCGTTGACGCCGGGCCGAGCAAAAATTTCGACTTTGAGCACCTTCGGAAAAATATTGGACGATTCGGTGGTGATGTAAAGCCGCTCTAGCTCCTGCTCCTTATTGTTTATCGTCATAAAGGCCTTTGCCCCGTAGGCTCCGGTGGTACCTTGTCGACGCACGACAATCTGGCGCCCCTTGACGGGTCGCAAAGCAAAGGTCACTTCCGCGGGAGTAGCCTTAACCACCTTTATTCCGTAGACCATTTTTTTTTCGATTTCATTGAGATCTTCCCGGTGCCCGTTCTCGGCCTTCATCAGCCAGTAGACCTCAATGGGATCTTTGGTGGCTAGGCCTTTCGGGTTAAGGCGTGCTTCGTAATGCAGCTCGTTGGCATTTTCAGTTCTCTTGATCGTGAAGAGGGGAACCGTAGTGGGGGCCGACGAAGCAAAGACAACCGTGGATATTGCGAGGCAGGCAAGGGCTGTTTTCATATAGCTACATTTTACCTTAAATTGCAGAAAGTTTCGCTGACACCTGTCTGGGGTAACCGAGACTTCCCGTCGATTAACTTCGGATATGGTACGCTATGCAAATGCCGAAGCGGGCCCTCAAAATTCTCTGCTGCGTGGGATTTCTTTTTTTTACAAGTGCGGCCGTTTCTGCTGACTTTATAATTCCGGAAATTACGGCTGCGAGTCACGTGCAGGCATTTTGTAGCCGCTCATTCAGAAAACTCGCTTTCTGGATAAAGTACCCGCCAGTCACCGATTACAAATGGGTAGAGAACTCCATGCCAAGCGAAGCGCTTTGGAAAAACACGATTTCCCAAAAAAGCATTAACGCGCCGCTCCCGAGCAAAGGCGCTCCCGTCTACTATTTTCCGAATAGCTCCGTAACCAAAGCGATTCTCACTCAACTAAAGTTACTCCAAACGATTGATGGAAAAGACTACGTAACCGCGCCTGGCGCGAAGGTTTCTAATCTCATGGAGAGTAACGGAGAATACGAACAGCAACTATTGGCGCAAGCAACGTTGGATTCAAAGCCCCACGAGCCACTGCAATTGCGCCTTTTTTTTGGTCGAGAGGTTGCTTCCACGAGCAATGTTGTCCGCGGAACGGAAACTGAAGTGTCGCCGCAACTAATTCCCCAGCTCAAAGCTGCTGTCAAAGCAACCCCGACTACAGAAATAGAGTTGAACCATGTCCATCCGATTGCCTCCTATTTAATCCCGCCACAGGAGGGGGAACCGAAGCAATTCCGAATGGCGTTGCCTCTGTTGTCCGCCCCGGATCTGCAAACGGGAGTGCTTTTATCCACTGAATTTCCCGGTGTTTTAGTGACGATTCGAGCCATCACATCAGCGGGAGTGACCTATTCGGCTTCTTTTAGGGATGGGAAGGTAGTGCCACCGGCGCGGTAAAGCGGCGAGCAACGGTTGGTTGGAAAGCGAAGACATCGCACTCTCAACTCTCGTGGCCGGGCTAAGTACCGCGAGCCAACCTACAAAGTTCATCACAGCGTTCATTAAATTTGTTAGCGCTATGCGCTTTTATCCACTGCCACGCGATTGTATGTTTATGGCTAAAGCACATCAGGGTATCGATTTGAGTTTGATAGGCACGTGGCCCTTTTCCAAATCTCATTGCATCTATCAATATTCTTGAATCTGAAAATAAGGTACCTTTTGAGTTTAAAGGAATAGAACTCAGCGCTTCGATAGCCGCTCGAAACTCCATGACATTGCTATTCGCGCGCCGCACGCGACCCGATTTTTCGATAGCGCATTTTCCCGGTTCAGAAATAACAAAAGCCCAGGTTCCGATTCCGGCTTTACTACTGCCATCGGTATAGATTTCCAGCAGCGTAGATTTTTTTGCAAAATCGACCGCACGTCCGAGAAAGCGCGTTAGAAAAAACTGCATGCGCTAAGCGTAGTAATTGAACAAGCGAAGGGCCAGAAAAATTTAACCTCCCCGAACGGCGACTCCGGCGTCATGCGTTGTGGTTGCCATCGCCTCGGCACCACATACAATGTCCCTTATGACGGCATCGAAAGTGGAGTGGTTGGACTTAGGTCCCGCGGATGAGTTGAAGAAGAAGCTCGAGAGCAGCCCGCTCACCGAGATTGTGCAGCTTGGAGTGCGGCTCGCCGTCTCGTACCGCAACGGAACCTTCGGCGCCATCTCGGGGATTTGCAACCACCTGGCGGGACCGCTCGGTAAGGGAACTTTAGACGGCGACTACGTCGTTTGTCCCTGGCACTACTGGAAATTTCACCGCACCACCGGCGATGGCGAGCCGGGTTACGAGGCGGATCACGTTCCCCACCACACGGTAAAGATCGAGAACCATCACGTACTCGTGAGCCGTGAGGCGGTCTCCAAGCGCACGCGTCTGCCCCATCCGCCGCACGCGCTCGCCCGCGCGGTGGAACGCGAACCGGGGCCGGTGCGAATCGCCGGTATCTCCACTACGGTCATGGATAATGCCCACCCGCGTGTCTCCACTTCCGAGATGTTGCTCGAGTACGGACTAAACTGCGCGCAGGGCAGTTTGAAAGCCGAGACCAAGTTAATCAAACTGCGCCAGCTCAACTTCCGCCACTGCGAGGGTTTTTATTCCAAGCACGCCCGCGCCTGCTCGTGGCCCTGCTCCATCACGCAGATGGACGAGAAGGATCAGCTCGATCAGGTTTACGAAGCGCTGGTGCACTGGGCGGACGTGCTGATTATTGCAACCCCCATCCGTTGGGGCTCGGCGAGTTCGCTCTATTACAAAATGGCCGAGCGGCTGAACTGCGTCCAGAACTACATCACCACCCATAATAAAGTGCTGATCAAAAATAAAGTGGTGGCCTTTGTCATCACGGGTGGTCAAGACAATATTCAGTCGGTCGCGGGACAGATGTTGGGGTTCTTTTCGGAATTAGGCTTTGTGCTTCCGCCATTCCCCTACGTAGCGCATTCGTTGGGTTGGAGCGCCGAAAATATGGAACGCAACGTGAGGGTAGTCGAACAGAGCGACGCCCTTCGTGAAGGCACGCGCGACCTCATCCGACGCGCGATTCAAACGTACCAAGCCCTCGCTGCGACAGCGGCAACCGATTCCCCGATCCAAATGGGCGGCCGCAAGGGCCACGACAGCGCCAAACCAGACCAATAACGCAGGGTGGGCTCAAAGCGTCGGAAGTTGTGGGCCAAGATTGAAAAAGGTACCCGTTACATTTTAAGAGTTCTTTCTTCCTTAGTTTGTAACGGATACCTTTTTGAGCGTGATGAAAGAGTAGAGGAGTAGCTGAAACGACGATGAAGATTCAGTATTTTAAGAATCAAGCGGACCTTAGACAGTGGTTTGAGAAAAACGGCGCTAAGATCAAAGAGGTTTGGATTGGCTTTTACAAGCAAGGCTCGGCAAAGGTTGGGATTACTTATGCCCAGGCCTTAGACGAGGCGCTGTGTTTTGGCTGGATCGACGGAATTAAGAAGAGCGTCGATGAACTAAGCTATACGAATCGATTCACGCCCCGCAGGCCTAAAGGGAAGTGGTCCAAGATCAATACCGGCCACATCGAACGCCTCACCAAGGCGGGGGTGATGATGCCCGCGGGCTTAACCGAAGTGGAAAGGGCGAAAAAGGATGGGCGTTGGGAAATGGCCTACGACTCCCCCCGTAACTCCACCCCGCCGAAAGATTTTTTAGCGGAGCTGAAAAAGAATAAAAAGGCGGCCACCTTTTTTACTACGCTGAATAAGGCAAATCTTTATTCCATTACCTACCGGCTGCAAAATGCGAAGAAACCGGAAACACGAGCCCGTTGGGTAGAGAGAATTGTAGCCATGTTAGCTGAAGGTAAAACAGTGCTTTGATGCCGAATCTAATCACTCCGCGGGAGCGAGTCGATTCCGCCGTACACGAAGACGGAGAGAAAATCTCAATCAGCGAGGCATCCGTTGCTTCGGAGCTGCCCAAGGGTGGTCTCTTCGGTTTGCGAGGTTTTGTTAAAGCACTCCACCGAAACCTTTTGCGCCTGATTCTGGCCATCGCATGCCAGGATGTATTTACCATCCATTTCCATGCCCTTTAAGCAACGAGTGCCACCGTCGACCGCCGGGTCCTTTGACGCTTGATTCTTATTCTCGCACGCCACCACGAGGATTAACGCCATTACGATAAATACGAATCGTGAGCTCATAAATTTAATTTTATAGGGAAAAATGCAAATCACCCCTAACTTTCGATGAGTGCGTTGCGATACGGATACCTTTTTCCAAGATTCCTATTTATCTGTTCTTAGGACTTCCTCATAGACCGTCCGACTACCCGCAAGTAATAGGTGCGTGATGCACTCGGAGGAAAGGTTTACGTTGCGAGCACTCCCTGTGACTGTCCCGCCGCCCAGGAAGGAAAAACTGTTATAAAAATTCACCGTCGGCAAACGGCTGTATAAAGAAACTCTTGGTGGATCGATGGATATCACGCGACCACGATCAGTTTGGTTGCCTATCTCCACGGCACGAATAGCCCCAAGCGAATGACCTACCAGCAAAGGGTTTTTGCAAAAACTTGGAACGGCTCTCACATCCCAATGATGACGAGTCTCGACATGCGCTTCCGGATTTTCAGCCTGGAATGCACGGGCAAGGTCCTTGAGTGCCCCAGCAAATAAATGGCCCCCGGAACCCATATAGAATATTCCGCAGTCGTGTGCGTGAGCCATCGAGGCACTAAATGCAATCATCAGAGCAGGAAGAACCCTTGCTAACACGTGCCCTCGAGCTACTTAGATCTTGCAAGATCTCTAAGTAAAAGGCCGTGACGCTCGCAGAAGTAAGACATGCAGTCAAGGCGAAGACGAGCTTCGAAATTAGCAGAGTGGACGAGTATCGAACTTTCTGCTTCCATAGGATGAATGGAAGTAGCCCCGTTCGCCGTACCAAGGGTCAAAATCTGCGATTACCCGTCTATGTGCCTCTGAACACATTCAGAGAGTCGGAATGGGGTTCTACGTTCATCCCGATTCGAAAGCAGAACCGAAAAATTATGATTTGGATTATTTTTAAAAATTTCGAATAGTCGCCCAGCTTTGAATGGATAGGCACCATTAAGCGGCATTTCCTTCCAGCGTCTAATAGCGATAAATCTAGGTACGGGCAATAAGTGCCCCGAAACTCCGTCTTACGCGGTGTAAGGTCCGTGAAACTCTCTTTACGAAAACGCCAGCAATAGACGGTAACGGGCGGTAGCTAAAAGGTGGTAGTCCTCAAGCTCCGCTTCCAACTCTTGGATCCGGCGCGCCTGCTCCAGCGTTACCTTTGGATCGGCTGTGAATCCATAAGCTTAGCTAAAAACTGTCCGTTTTATACGTACATATTGTCTTGATTATCCGTACATAATACACGATAATAGGGATATGTTAGGCCCCAATAATCAAGAAGCGGTCTTAAGGCGTTTAGATGAGGAATTCACGAGGCTTGGTGAGAAAAGGCGTCTCTTTGTGTGTGGCGGTGGAGCGTTAATCATAATGGACGTAATCGACAGACGAACGCGCGACATCGACGTCATCACTCCGAAAATTGATCCTGTCCTCAAAAAAATCGCGAAGGTTATTGGTGAAGAGTTTGGTCTTGCCGAAAACTGGTTGAACGATGGCCCCGCCTCTTTGGCAAAGGACTTAACCAAAGGCTGGGGCGACCGCTGCGTAGCCATTTTTAAAGGCGGATGCCTGGAGCTTCTCGCTCTTAGCCGCGAGGACTTATTAGCTACCAAACTCTACGCCTTCTGTGATCGCGAAGATGACTTTGATGACGTTGTAAAAATGAAGCCAACAACGCGTGAACTGGACAAGTTACTTCCCTGGGTCTTGCAACGGGATGCCTCTCCGCTATGGCCGCAAAGAGTGCAGGCCTGTTTTTCTAGGCTACGGAAAGACGCTGAACTATGAATAACGTTTACGAAGCAAACAAAGACAATCTCTTGTCCCTAGGATTTGCTTTTCATGGAAAAATACCAAGGAAAAGCGCGGATCCCGAAAGAACCATTGTGGACGTTCTTCAGTCTTTCTTCGTGGATCGGAAACTATTTAGGATGCTGCTTACCTGGCTTGGCACCACGACCGAACTCATCCACATCGAACGACTGAAGGCCCTATCAAAAGACTTATCTCCCAACCTAAAGGTGGTTCTTGCAGTGGTGGCCAAAAAGCTGGCCCGGCAGGATCGGCGGTGGAAGTTTTTGTATGAGCACTTGAAGGTTGAGCTACAGGATCAGAATCTTAGTTTGCAAGTCCCCAAGGAATTCAATGATCCGTATCTTGTGTCCAAGTATGGGCCCGACGAAGACTTTGCCGAGTTCGGAGTCGATATCACCAAGGTGGCTCCTGAGGACGGCAAAAAGATTTTAAGTCTACGTGGGATTCTTAACAACAATTCGTGGCTAAGATTGCGTGCAGTAATGGGACCGAACTTTAGAGCTGACACCGCCTATCTTTACCTAACGAATTCAGCCGGTGGCCCGGCAGAGGTTGCCCGAATCCTTGGTTGTTCCCGCGACACCGCCTATCGGAATTGGAGAGCATTGGAAAATTCAGACGCACGAAAGGTATTGAGGATATCTGCGTAGACGGAGAACCATGTTCTAGTGAACTCTCTCGGACATCCTGGCCAATACCTGGCCACTTCTCCCCAGTAAACCCCGGTAATAGACGGTAAAGGGCGGTAGTTGAAAGGCGACTTAACGATTTGAACTTTTTAATAAAAGGCCAAAATTACAACCATTTGTAAAATTGGCCTGATTCGTTTTCTCTCTCTCTCCGCCATTCTTTTTAATACTTCCCATCGTTTATGAAGAAAAACCCCGTCCGATTCGGACGTGGTAGACGCTTTAGCCTCCCGTTTGTTTTTCCGAAGAGAATTCACACTCAAGGGAGGATCGCGTCAAATGGGCTATTACGTCAGGAGTTTGTCGCGGAAGAAGTCTCTTCCGAACTGGAAGGTACAGTTCGTTTCCTATAAGGACTCTGACTTTAGGGATTTGAAAGCGCTGAAACCAAAGCGGGAGTGGGACATCGCAACCCATCGCTGGCAGGTCTTAGGGTTTCATCGGTTCATGACGATTTCGGAAGCGAGATCGAGAGCGAAGCAACTAAATGCCCAGCGGTATCTAAGACGACAGGAGGAGCGGCTTAGAAAAATGGACTTGGCCAAATGGGAGGCGCGCAAACGGTACGATGCCTTTCTTCCGGCAGAGTTTGTCGCTGAATTTGAAAACCGCTTCGTCCGTAAAAGAGACAGCCAGACCGAACAGGGATTGAGAAGCACGACGCGTGCCTTTGTGACTTGGAACGCAACCCAGAGAATGATCGTCGCCTTGGCGGTAGAACCTTCTGAGTGGTTTTACTTCACGAATCAAATTTACGACTATTTTTTTGAACAGAAGATGAGCCTGAAATATTTATCTTCCGTGATAAAAATGGCGAACCTCTGGGGGTTTTATTTTTCCAGAAAGCTCGCCCGGCCCTTTCTCCCCATCCCTCTGCCACGCGGCTATGAACGCCAGAGACTAATTGATGCCAATTATGAAAAGAAGGGGGTCGCCCGGGCTTCAAAGCCCATCTCCCCGCTGGATCTCCAAAAACGAAAGGGGAAGCTTCCCCTTCGCCATTTCAATTGGATTTTCTTATCGGTGTGGTTTGGATTGCGACCCACCGAGGTGGACTCACTCCATAAGAAAGAGTCTTGGAGGATTGAAGTTTTACCCACCGGAAGAAAGATCCTTTGGGTTTATCAAACTAAAATAATTGGAGTCCCGCCCGACGACCGCTGGAAGCCGATTCCAATACTTTTTGATGAGCAGCACTTCGCCCTTAGAATTATTGAGGCCGGCAATTTTAAACGTCCTCTCACACAAACGATGAGGAGGTATTTTGGTCCGGGAATCACTCTTTATGCCGGCCGAAAGGGGTTCTCCGACTTGATGCTCTCTAAGAATCAATCGTTTGAAAATATCAGTGTCTGGATGGGGCATGCTAGTTTTCAGCGAACGTGGAAAAGTTACAAGCAAAGACGAAAGTTCCATGTAACGGGCTTTTGACGTGCCACCTCTTGGTGACCGCTCGCCTGACTATCCAAGATTATTGATTTTGTGAGTATCAGGATTTGAAACAGGGGTGGGGACGCCGTGAATCAATTTGACTGCGTACCCTGGGTATTGGCCTTTCTTGATTAGGCCGATGAACTCCTCCGCCGTTAGAAAATGACGTTTCACGGTATCGTAGTAGAATTCATTGCGACCTTTCTCGCCCTCCTTGAGAACAATTACCGGCTTTTTCTTGTTTACCGGATCGTCGGTCGCTCCCTGGTACTGACGCTTATCGTTCGGATCGGTGATCAGCTCGCCGTTTTTCAGCGCTTGCTCAAGGGCTTTTAGTAGAACCGCACGGTCCTGGAATTTTAGACCATATTTTCTGCCGACGGCATTATTCCAAAGGTCCATGTTCTTCGAGCCAGGATTCATCGAGTTCGAGTAGATATTTGCCGGGTTCATCTCGTTCATTCTGCCGAATATATCCGCCGCCTTCTCTCCATATTCCTGGGTAAAAACAGCACTCACATAGGCGTGCCGAAACGCATCCACGTCGTTGTCACTAAAACCACCTCTCTTCGCATCGATGGTTCCGGATGAATCTTTGGGAAGCGCTCGCACACTTTTATCGAAGTATTCATACGCTTCCGTCTCGGATTCATCTCTTAGTACCCTAGGATTTTTCAATCTATGCTCTCAGTAAACAGCCGAAACCCAGCACAAGAATACAGGATGAGTACGGCAGGAATCCAAGTAACGTGGTACCCCCACACAACGAATGCTACTCCCACTCCAGAAAGTGCAAGGGGTAAAATAATCAAATATCGAAATTTTGAAGCGATACGCGTTAGGCTAACTATAAGAGTGATATTCAGAAGAATTGCCATGATAAACCCATTGATGATTTGAATATGAATTGGTCGAGGTTCCCCGACGTTCTTCAATTCGCCGGCACAAAGGAGAACCGAAAGAACAACGAAACTGCTCAGTCCCCATTTGGCCATCTTGGTCTGAAGCAATGCACTTAGTTTTTTCATGTCCAAATGACCAATGGCAGAGCAGCGTTCACGCCGCCTCCACGCTCACCTTTAGCTTCAACCCCGCCTCTTCCACCTGCGCCTGCAATGCCAACCGTACAAACTGGTCTTCCGAATACCCAAGTGTCTTCGCAAACCGCGCCGCGCGGCCGGGACTCACCACCTTCCGTCCCTTTTCGATGTCACAGAGATGGGACTTAGAGATTTTTAGCAGCTTTGCGAAATCCACCTGGGACATCTCCTCACCCAGACGGATCGACTCGATAAGACGGCCAAGAGTCAGCGGCCCACCGGTTAGCCCTTCCAGAAATTTCATCGCATCGCTTTTCTTCTTAGTACTCATGCTTATTGACCTCCTCGACACTAACAAACTCGATAGTCCCGTGACCCCGAATCACATAGATAGCTCGGTAGCCCCGGCTCAGCCGAATCGAACGCTGCCCCGCACGGCTTCCATGCAACGGCTCATCGTGATAGCCAGGGATCTTGCGAACTTCCTCAAGCCCCCGCCTTTCAACGTCATCACTCCAAGCTTGCAGCTTTACTGCAATATATTGGGGAACCTTTCGTAATTCCTTTTGAGCGTTCTTGCTGAAATCAACTCTGGTTATCATCCCGAACAGAATAGTACACCTATTGGGAGAACTTTTCAATAGTTCTAAACGGCAGAGGCGACACGCACTGATCAGGACAATAATCCTGGCCACTTCTCCCCAAAAAACGCCGGTAATAGACGGTAACGGGCGGTAGTTGAAAGGCGACTTTACGTTTTGAACTATTTAACAAAAGACCAACATTACAACCATTTGTAAAATCGGCCGGCAACGTTCTCCCTCTCTCGCCATTTTTTTTAATTTCAAAAACTTAGCCGGAACGCCTAATTTCGCCCTGAAGTCATCGCCGCTTCTGTCGCTCGGTAAAGCTCATAGCCGATTTCGTTTTCCCCTAAGTAAAGTATGGTGAGCTTTTTGAAGACCGAGTTAGGGGCCGCTAAATGTCTAGCTCCGGCATCGCCGATTTCGTTAAATGAGAGGTCAAGTATAGTGACGCCTTTAAAAACCGAGGTAGGAGCCGCTAAGTGTCTAGCACCGGCATCACCTATTTCGTTATGTGCGAGCCCAAGTGCCGTGACGCTTTTAAAAACCGAGGTAGGAGTCGCTAAGTACCTAGATCCGGCATCGCCGATTTGGGTACCGGTAAGATCAAGAAATGTCACATTTTTGAAAACCGAGGTAGGAGCCGCTAAGTGCCTAGCTCCGGCATTGCCGATTTCGTTATGTGAGAGCCTA
Organism: Pseudomonadota bacterium; assembly: GCA_043718025.1. Taxonomy (GTDB): domain Bacteria; phylum Bdellovibrionota; class FAC87; order UBA2466; family UBA2466; genus JBGSST01. The sequence continues at coordinate 5,403 of JAYSWN010000224.1, read as the reverse complement.
AGTGAAGTGACGCCTTTAAAAACCGAGTCAGGAGCCGCTAGGTGTCTAGCTCCGGCATCCCCGATTCGGATATGCGTAAGATCAAGTGAGGTCACATTTTTGAAAACCGAGCCAGGAGCCGCTAAGTGTCTAACCCCGGCATCACCGATTGCGATGTAACTAAAATCGAGCGTTCTCACTTGATTTAGCTCTAATTGAGTCAATCGTTGAATTTGGGCCTCTCCCCAACCTATGCCAGCTACCTTAAGGCCCGTGATTGCTCGTTGTTGTTCGGGAGTAGAACCCAGAAGGTTGCCGTGGGAGTGCGTCGTTAGCACTGGTAGCCCATCGGATGCTAGCTCCTTATAATCGCCCACCGATGCTAAAAGCGTTGCCATACCTGACTCACGCCATTCGCGAAGGGCCTCCGGTTCTAATTCCTTTATTCGACCCGCAAAAAACTCGCGCCTCGCGACCGGTAATTCCTCTAACTCACACCTCAGTCGCAGCAATTCGGCCGAAGCCACGCGGTCGTGTTCTTGAAGCCAGTCGGCATATTGCAAGCGCGGTAAGCGGTCTTCTTTCCTATCCGCAATGGCGCTTAAAAAAGCCTGCTCTTGCCCCGCCACCCCTCGCCGTAAAAGCGCTTTCGCCAAAACTGGGCCAAATTTTTTTCTAAACCCGGCGAGCTCCGGGTCGTTCGATTTCAAATAGCGGGCAAAGTGCGCCGTGGCTCCAGGCAAACCACTTTTTCGCGGCTCATAGACAAGAGTGTGGGCGGCCCAGATAAGATTCATTGCCTCGTCATCAGAAAGTTCTGCCGGCCATTCAATTTTTGCCGCCTTAGCTACCTCCTTGGCCAGGGCAAGGCGGGCAGTCTTCGCCTCTTTGGTTTGACCCGCCCGTTCAAAAGCCTCTGCCACTTGAAAGGCATCTCGTACTGCAGTCGATGCCGGCGGACGCGCGACAACCAGATTGGTTAATGGGTTTATGCAAAGAACTCGTGGCGGCTCGGCCCCGACTTGAGACACAAACAGCATAAGCCAAAAGAGTTGATGCAAGATCGCCACACCTTAGTATCGGAGATTGGGAGCACCCTTGCAAATTTTTGCCAACGATTGCCCTACGACGCCGAAACAATGTCGTAGTCGCGAAGGACGCCTTTTACGGCGACCGAAATCTGGTCGCCCCTTTTAGGCATGATTAAGCAGTACGATTTCTCTCCGTCAAAATCCAGCTCAACCAGGGCGGTCGAACCAGTTTTGGACGTCGCGGTGAACTCTTTGATGTCCAAGTGCTGAAACAGACCGAGCATCTCTTGCAGCTCCATCGCGCTCTTCGACTGGGCGCCTGCGAGGAAGCTGGCTTCCGTAAAGAGAAGGCCACCGTTAAGGTTAAAGTTTCAATTCGATTGCCCGCCCAAATCCGCGACGGGAATCCTGGCCAATTCCTGGCCACTTCGCCCCAGTAATCCCCGGTAATGGACGGTAACGCGCGGTAGTCGAAAGGCTACTTAACGTTTTGAACTTTTTAAGAAAAGGCCAACATTACAACCATTTGTAAAATTGGCCGGCAACGTTCTCTCTCTCTCCGCCATTTTTTTGGCCAAAGCCAAAAAAATCCTCTATTCACGATTTTCGATTTTCGTCCAAGGCGAGGGTGTCCATCAATTTTTCAGACCTGGAATTAGAGGCGAAAATTAGACGGGTAATTTCTTCTTCTCGGACTCCACGTGACTGCTACCTTTCAAGCTTGATGGGAGACTGACACTCGGATTGATAGATTTCTCGGAGTTTCAGGCTTGTAGGGTCCTGACCCCTCTTGTATCAAAGACCGTATTGGGAGAATTATGATCATCAGAGTTCTTGTTCTGCTTTTAGTTACTAGTGCTGCATTCGGTGACGATTGGTGGGAAAGGAACAGACAATATCAACGACAGGTGCGCGAGCGGCGTCAATGGGAAGAGGACCGGGTGGCAAGGCAAAATGCAAAGCAAGGCCCGCCTCAAAAGTTCCTCACCAACTTGGAGCAGCTCCAAGAAGATATGAAATCTAGCAGCTCCTTGGCCTGCCTTGATTGGGGTATTTCACTTCCGACGTCCGCTCTCCAGCGAACAGGTTATACATTTCGAGTCGGGGTAAATGCCGAGGATTCGGTAGATGCCTGCGCAGAGAAGGTATCGGCCAGCTTTTCTCGCGCCGTGGTCACTAGAAAATCAAAGCAGTATCTCGTCGTTGCCCTACGAGATGAGACTATGCAGGAAGACGATACCCCGCTACCCGAGACAGTAAACGCTGAAATACTCCTGTTGCGTGCAAACCAGCTCTATCTTGAAATTTCAAGCATCCATGGAACGCGCGTAAGGGGGGGGACTCGCGAAGAGGATCTTATCGTGGGTGCAGATCCCACCGAGTTTAGTCTGGCTGAGCTGGCACAAGTTATTGAAACCGGCGTGCCAGATGCCAAGGTCATTAAAGAGACTGAGCGTGGCCTTTTAGTCCGTCTGCGAAATCCTCTTTCGGAGGCAAACGTAAAACAGTCTGTCCAACTAGATTACCCTGTTACTATCGACGCAGCACACACCAAACTATATCGAGCCCACTACTACCCGTACCGAATTCCGTAAGAAATGGATAAACGTAGGGCTGATTGCCAATCCTGGGCGGCTCCAGAGGTCGTCGCCGGATCGAGACATTTGATCCCTCCGTGAGCCAGATCGGGTTCCACCCCAGCTTGCTTGCCAGCTTAGATTCGGAGGGAGCTGAGCTTCGGATAATAAGTTCGGCTTCATTTGGCCTTGATTCAAGGGTGCGAGCGAGTGGCGGAGGCACGTGGCACTTTCCATGCAGCGCTATATTTTCGAATTCGGTAATTAGATTCGGATCGAACAAAAAGAGGAACGATATGCTTTGGACTATGTTTGGAATTTTGATGGTGATGTGGCTCCTGGGAATGGTGAGTTCTTACACGATGGGTGGCTTCATCCATATTGTTCTCGTGGCGGCCGTTGTCATCTTGGTCATTCAACTACTCCAGGGGCGACGTCTCTCGCATTAGTTTCTAGGAAAGTTGAGGAAGGTGTCATGAAAGAGCAGATGGAGAACCAGGTGAACGTGAAATCAATTAAAGAGCGGTTCGTTTTGGCAGAGGAACAGGCCGCGCACAAGATGCACGACCTTGAGACGAAAGCCGCGCTTATCGGAAGTCGCGCTCAAGTAGGCCTTCTTAAGGCAACGGGTCGAACCCGAGAAGTCATTCATCGTCGCCCGCTAACCTCCATGCTCGCCGGTGTCGGCGTCGGCTGTTTAATCGGAGGGGTCGCGGGCCTGATTGTCGGCAGACGCAAGTCCCAAACTGACGGAGTAAGTAAGGAGTAGTTATGAATAAGGATAAGATTAAGGGAAATTGGAAGATCACTAAAGGCAGGGTGAAGGAAGAAGTTGGTCACGCGACAGGCAACACTTCCACCGAAACAGAAGGTGTTGCTGATCAGATCAAAGGAAGAATTCAAAAGGGAATCGGCAAGGCCAAGGATGCCTTTAAAAAGGGCGTTGATGCCGTTGTAGGTGAGTAGCCTATCGGTTTGATTTTTTGCCCCATACCGAGGAGGAGTCGCCATGAAGGGCTTTGTGAAAGACATCGAGGAGCTGGCGGTCAAAAACGACGACTTTCGGCGAGTGCTGTATACGGCCAAACACTGCATAATCAATACTGGCAGTGGTCCGCTGAAGCTCTATACGCTCTATGCGCCACCGAATCACCGCGATGGCGTTGTCCACCATACCCGCGACGAGGCAGAGGCGGACAATGAATATTTCGATGGGAAAACTACAGAATAGCGAAGCGACTGTGCGACTACTCTCCTAGTTGTTTCTGAGCACCACTGCTCCGATCGTATCGTTTGGCTGCGGGCCGCGGTATTTGGCGCCAACGTGACGGTACCGAACGGAATCAATCTCCAATTCCCTGGAATGATCGTGGGAGACTAAATCCTCAGAGCCGAAGCAGCCTGGCGAATCCGTGGGAAACGAAAAATCGTTGCTCTAAAATCCAGGTAAACGAAACTTACGCCGCCCCCCGACCTTAAGTCCAAGCTCTCGCTGAAATGACGCCCAAATATGCACCTAAGATTCCAAGAAGGGGACTTAGAAAAAGATATCCGAGCCCCTTAATCAGGCTCCCCTTTTCAAGCAGGAGGAATGCCTGAAGTGCATAGGCCGAGAATGTGGTGAACCCACCGCAGAATCCAACCAGTAATCCGATGGACAGGTACTGCGGGAAAAGGGCTTTCTCCGTGCCCATCACATATACGGCTCCCGCGATCAAGGAACCGACGATGTTGATGGCCAGAATTCCGACGGGGAAAACCTCAAACCATCGTCCGGCTAGTACATCCAGAGACCAGCGAGCAAAAACACCGACCAATCCAAATAATCCGACTGCGAGTAGCTGTGCCATAGGCTCCATTTTGGCAGAGGGTGCGCCTCGCGGCAAATAACACCACAATGTAGTGGACTAAGAAAAATCTGGTGTCGCGCGTCGGAAGGAACGAAGGCCGACTCCCTCTCCACATCGAATTCTCGCGGATTAGAAGTAGGCCACGGTGGCGCCGGAGTTGCGTTCGTCTAGCTTGAAATTTTTCACGACGCTCAACGTTTTCAGGAAGCGTTGTACCGCCGATTTCACTCGTCCCGAGCCGTGCCCGTGAATGATAGTCAGTGAGCTCGACCCGCCGCGGAGAGCGCGGTCGATAGCGCCGTTGAGAGTCGCGATAGCTTCCTCGACCGTCAAGCCGTGGAGATCGACTGAGCTAGACCGCAGGGAGGGCTTTCCGGCACTCGAAGTCGAGGCTTTGTGGGTTTCGCCGGGCTTTTTCGTGTGGGCGGTGGGGCCGTGTTTTTGAAGTACCAAGTCGGACGCCTTGCACTCGACGATCAGACTGCCAATCCCGACTCGATACCGTCCATTCGCCATCGCCTCCAGCACGATTCCGTCGGCCTCGAGCTTGCGGTGAAAAACGGCATCGTTCTTTTTGATTGTGTGGAGCGCGCGTGACATAGAGCTTGTTTTACAAGCTTCTGGACGGCGTGCAAACCGCTAGGCGTTTCATCCGCCAATTGGGCCCTTTGGAATCTTTCCGTACCACGGAAACAACGACTTGAATTGCCAGATATTGGGAAGATGCTTTCTGGCCTTATTCGTTATTTGGAGAAGAATCCGCGGAAGACAGTTTAAGGTTAACCTTAAGAGTTATGGCGGGGCAGAGTGGACGAGTATCGAACTTTCCTAAGGAAGGTCCCGCTCATGGGGACTGCTCATACTTTCGTGTGATTTTTGGGCGATATGGTCGCCCTAATTCCCCAGCGATATTGTCGCCCCGTTAGTAATTCATCGGCTTTTTAGGAAGCTTTGCGGAGTACGGGT
>JAYSWN010000223.1:0-2682 GCA_043718025.1 Pseudomonadota bacterium | reverse complement strand
CCTCCTCCTTAGCTGGGGTGACTCTCGGCAAACACAATTTACGTTTAGAACGAAAAGGCTTTGACCCCATCCAGACCGAGGTTGTGGTCGCAGGCGATAAACCGGCAATAATCCAAGCGGAGTGATATGAAGTACCTTAAATTTAAAAATTTAGCCCCCGCCCCAATGTTGAAAGAATTTTTCAATGTGGGAGAGGGTCCCGCTCATGACATGGATGTGACATCGGGAACTTCGCCTACCAACCGCCCAATACTATTTTCAATTCGGGAACAGGAAGGGCAACATTGGCTGCTTCCAGGCGACGAAAAAATAAAACTCGATGGGGTCACGATTTATGACGCCATTGTGCTTCCCGATTGCTCACGCATAGCTTGGCCACGGGGCGAAGCTCTCTTTATTGACCTACCGAGCTCAGCGTTAAAAAATGAGGCCGCCAGCCCCAATACTCTGCCCGGAATGCTCGAGGCGCTGGCAAAGCTTTCGGTTGATGCAGAATCACCCAAGGTGATCGAAGCGGCGGTAGTTGAAGCTTTGCAAGCACTTTGCGAAACGGTTGGCGCCGAAGAGGCTTCACTGCTTTGCGAAAACACCGAGAAATCGGAGTGGACCGTCGTGGCTACCGTGGGCGAAGTGGAAACTTCGAAGACCCGCCATGAACTGCGTCAAGACTTAGTCAGCCATACGCTGTTGGATATGGCCTTAAAAACCGGAGAACCCGTCTTCATCGAAAGCATCGTTGGTCACCCTTTGGAACAGCAAGCATCCATCCTTCACGCTCAGATCTTCTCGTGCGCTTGCTTACCACTTACCGTAGCGGGCGCTCGCCCGGTGGGAGCCATATTTTTATCGACGCACTCCCCGCGAAAAATACTGGATAAGTCGATGATGCCGGCCGCCCAGCTGGTGGCCACTCACGCGGCGCTGTTTCTCAACGCCGCACGCCGGGGCCTGAAGCAGAATAGTAACCGGACGCCGGAAAACACTTCGGGATTGGGCGCGCTGCGCTTTCGTAAAGGCACCGGCCACCCCATGGCGGTCGTGGCCGAGCGAATTAAAAAATTGGCCCCCCACGATCTCAGCGTACTCATTCGCGGTGAAACCGGTACGGGCAAAGAAGTGGTGGCTCGCGAAATTCATCGTCTAAGTAATCGCGGCAACAAACCGTTTATCGCCCTGAACTGCGCGGCTATTCCGCCGAGTCTTCTCGAATCGATGCTGTTTGGTCACACCAAAGGCGCCTTCACCGGTGCTACCAAAGATCGCGAAGGCAAAGTGGTGCAGGCCGATGGAGGCACTCTGTTTTTGGACGAGATCGGCGACTTGTCGCCTGATTTGCAAACCAAACTGCTACGAGTTCTACAAGAGCGCGAAGTTGAACCAGTGGGATCTGATGTGCCAGTTGCCGTCGACATTCGGATTCTCTCGGCGACCCATCAAAATCTCGAAGATCGAGTCACTGACGAGTCGTTTAGAAAAGATCTCTACTACCGACTAAATGGCGCCAGCGTTTTGTTGCCCACGCTAAAAGAGCGGGGCCCGGAAGAGGTTCGCCTATTGGCATTGGCATTCCTTGAACGGGTGTCTCCGCAACTGACTTTCTCAAGCGACGCGATGGCCGCGTTAGAGAAACACACCTGGCCGGGCAACGTGCGAGAGCTCGAACAAGTGGTGACCCGTGCGGCGGCCCTCAGCGTCGGCAATGAGATCATCGATAACGATCTGGAACTCGAAATTGTTGTCGACTTAGCGGTTGAAGCCGCGACGGATGGTTCTTTAAAGGAAGAACAAGATCGTTTCACCAAAGAGAAAGCTCACAAAGCGTTAGAGGCCAACGGCGGCAACCGGATCAAAGCGGCTCGCTCGCTAGGCATCTCGGAACGTACGTTTTACCGCATACTGGCGGCCGACAAAATGGGCTCGGGCAGCATGGGCGACGCGAGGTAGTTCGCACTTTAGCATGGGGGCTTTGTGAAATTATCGATTAAAAATGGAATGGCGATTGCCACTGTGGCGGCTTTAGTCGCTACGGTGGGGCAGGCCGATGACTACAATTTCAAATTCGAAACCCCAAAAAAGACCAAGTTTCGTGCTCAAAAAACAAAAGCGGAAACTGTCGAGCCAGCCATTCCAGTCGCACCGGCAACTCCGATTGCGGTTCCTGCAACACCGATTCCCGCTACCGTAACCACGGCGGTGCTTGAGAAGGCCGTTCGCCGCTCATGGTTTCGTATGGGGTTCACGGCGAGCTACTTGAGCCGGAAAGACGAAGATTACTACGTAAGACCCTCCCGCACTTACAATAAACCGTGCTGGGGCGGGGCAATCAATTTTAATTTTTCAACCAGTACCGTATTTGGCATCAGCCTTTTCTTGGAAATCGATAAAAACGAAGCGGATAGCCGAGCCGCCGGACTCTTGGGCGTTGATTTTGAAATCAATCCTTTTGCGACCGACCCCATTCTTTACCAACCGTTAGAATTTAACTTTATCGCGGGCCTCAATTCCTTGGCTCTGGGCAGTAGTCACGATAGCGAAGGGGGAATCCACATCGGGGGAAGGTTCACCTACAACTTCAATCAACGTTTCGGCCTCACCAGCGTCGCCAGACTATCCGTAAATTTCCAAATGCTTGAACTAGGCATCATTACCCGTCTCTAAAAGGTGCCCATCCCCTTTCCGGCC
>JAYSWN010000222.1:0-6727 GCA_043718025.1 Pseudomonadota bacterium | reverse complement strand
CACTAAGCACCGCCAGCATCACGTAAGCTATACCCGCAGAATGCGAATGCGGTAGCGCCGACAGCACCTTTTCCGAGCCTACCGAAAAAGGCAGACTTAACCGGTAGCGAATGCCATAGAAAAACTGCTGATGTTGAAACTGCACCGCCTTGGGCATCCCCGTAGTTCCCGACGAGTGGCCAACCAGAACTGAATCATTCTCCGAATGTTTGTAGGGATATACGGCGGGAAGCGCCGGGCGATAAACTTTTGCGGCCGTTTCGTCCGTCACAAAAAATCGTAGCGACTGATTGTGGCGAACAAAAGGGGCAATGCGCTCACCGTGTTCCTTGTCGGAATAGATTCCCGTCACGCCCACTTTCTCGAACCATTTGGCGGCGGTCTCACTGGGCATGTTTCCATTCACCACCGCGGGAATCGCGCCGAGAGCGTTCAACGCGAGATAGTGGATAAGGCTCCCCATTCCTTCGTCCACGTAAACGCCGACCGGGTCTTTGGCCCGAACCCCCACGCCGTAGTACCAAGACGCGTAGGTATCCACCACGTGCCGAAGCTCATTCAAGGAGAAGCCGGAATAGCTCTCCCCCGTGAAGATGCGGCAGGATTCATCCAGCCACAGGTGCTGTTGGTCGGCGAAGGGCGAGACCGCGCACGCGACATGAAGAAAGTTACCGCACCCCAAGTCAAGGTTGTCGGCATGTTTTTTTCTGAGGGAGTCAGAAAGTAGGGTCGTCACTGAGTTCATAAATACATCCTCCTAAGCATATTGAATTCCGCGCAGAGAGTTTTCCCCTGGCTGAAAAAGAAATCTCGGTTTCGAAAAGGAAAGCGGTTGAGTGACCAACGCGGGCGAAAGAAACGAGTCGAGCTGACCGGGCGACGCCACCACCGGCACTCCCAAGCGCCGTTCGATCTCACGCTGAATCGTAACCCGAGCTTTTTGGTCAATGTCGTTCAGACAGTAATACTCAACCTTCAAGCGCTGCCCTTCGGGGAATCCACGCCAAAGGGCTAGGGCGTAGGGGTTTCCGACCTGGTAAATAGCGTCTTCAATCTCCAGCGGAAAAAATTTTTTGCCGGCGATTTGCAACGCACCGCTGACACGCCCAAAGACGCGAATCGTTGGGTGCAGTGAGCCGCAGGCGCAACGACTAGGCGCAATTTCCACCTCATCTTCGATGAGGTAGCGAAGTAGCGGCATGGCCTCGCGAAACAACGGGGTAACCAGCAGCTGCCCCCTTCCCCCCTCGGTGATGGCGCCACTGGCCGGGTGAAACACTTCGAAGTAGATGCGGTCGCTCCAAAGGTGCAGATTGCCGTGCGTGCATTCGCCCGCGAGGCTACCGGTCTCGGTGCTACCGTAATCTTCGAACACGGCTTTACCGTTCCACATGCTGCGCAAGGCCTGGCGTTTGCCGGCGCTGAGCGGTTCGCCGGCCACCCAGAAGGCGCGGAGTTTGGGAAACTGGTCTGGTAAAAAACCATTTAACATGGCGGCCACCCTCCAAACGATGACCTCGGTCGGTAGACTCCACGTCACGCTGACCTGAAGATCACGCAGGCACTGCAACACCCGTGAGTAGGGCATCAGACTCGACCGATTATCCGCCGGAACCACCGGTACCCGAAGTAGCCGGGCCGCGGTGTGAGCTTGGTGCGCGGTGGTCACCATTGAGTACGGCGTTTTAATGAAAAACAGATCGTCGGGAGTCAGGTCTATGCCGTTTCGCACAAATCTGCGCGCGATGTCTTCCCAATCGGCTTCGGTGAAGTAGGAAGAGATGGGTTTTCCTTCCGTGCCGCTAGACTCGTGGTAGGTAGAAATGTTTTTACGATCAACGGCTAAAAAATCAAAAGGGTATCCGTCCCGCAACGAAGCCTTGTAGGTAATCGGCACCTCATTCCAACGAATGCCTTTTGGTAAACGGCTTTGGTAATAGGCGCTACCCCGTGCCCTGGCGATGACGTCGATTAATACGTTACCCATGGGTTGCCTCCAATCCCAGCAGCAACGAGGCATTTCGGTTCAAGGCCTCAAAAGGAAGTTTAAGCACTCCCATTTTGGCTATCTCTAGCGACGGCTCCTGAAGTGGATATTCCGAGCCAAATAGGATTCGCGTCAGCCCTAGCCTTTGCACGGCGTAGGCAATGACGGAAGAAAACCCGCCTGAAGTCTCGAAATAGATATTGGCGCACGGCTGAATCGCGTCGACCGCAAAAAAATCGCAGTTGCCGTTTCCGGCGTGGCCCAACACAAAGTTAACGTCGGGAAAGGCCCGGGCTAGCCGGAGTAAAGCTTCGACGTCAAATCCGGCAAAGCCCAGGCAATGAAGATAAACGGGATGCCCGAACGTACCGGCTTGCGCCACCAACTCGCGATGGCGTTCGTCCGTTAAGGCAACCCCGTGTATGGCCGGACCGAGCTTAAGCCCGTAATACTTCTTTCCCGCCCTCACGTAGTCGTCGCTTTCTTCGTGAGGGTTGGCGAAATAAAAAGGCAAAAGCCTTCGGTCCCGGCCACACAGTTGAAAAATTGATTCGTTTGGAACCGACACGTTGCGATCGGAGCCACCACTTTGGCCAGATTTAGTCCGGCCAAAATTGATCTGATAAGAGATCTCTTGCGGCGTTTGCAGCCCGCCCGCCACGACTGCGCAGCGAGAAATATTGAGACGATCCATGGTGGCAAGCAGCCGATCGCGAGCCGCGGTACTTGGCGCAAGATGGGCGTGAAAATCAATGAGCCCCATACATTAATCCTCGTTCGAATGGCGCTTCGGAAACCGCCTGGCCACGAGCTTCCAAAATCTCCTGCAGGCTGGTGAGAACCTCCGCGAAATTTTTGCGTTGGAAAACATTTCTGCCCACGCACAAGCCACTCGCTCCGGCGCGAAGACTGGCCCGGGTCAGATCAAAAAGAGATTGGTCTTCCGACAACGATCCGCCGGCCAGAAAAATGGGGATGTCTTCCGCCAGGCCGGATAGCAAAGTTGGCAGCACGGCGTGACTCGCCGGCGGCGAGATCTTGATGGCATCACAGCCAAGTTCGATGGCGGCCCGCAACAGATGGCGCAGCCGGTCCACGGTGTTCACTTCGGCACCAACCACTTTATCGTAAATCATGGCCAGTACCGGCAAACCAAATTGGCTCGCCTCGTCCACCACCTGCCCCATCATCTGCAAGTTGGCGGCGTCGTTGGCGCCGGTGAAATTGATCTGAAACGAAACCCCGTCGGCACCCAGCCGAACCGCACTTTCCAAAGACGTGAGTCTCTCCTTGGTATCGGGATGAGCCGCCAGCGAGCTCATTCCATTGAGGTGAATCATCAGCCCTTTACCGTCGAGCAACCTTCTTTCGATCAGTCGTTCCGCAATGCCCTTGTGGGTGATCACCCCGCAAATTGAGGGGTGAGTTATCCAGCGAGAAATTTCTCGAATGGATTGAATTCCCGGCAAGGGGCCCAGGGTGAGCCCGTGGTCTAGGGGAACCACGAGCCCATTTCTGGAGTGCGGGTAACGAAATCGATTCAACCTAAAGTTCTTGCCGTTCATAAATGTCCTTAGTTTTCCAAAATGTTCTCGGAAACCTTAATCCCCACGTGGCGGCCCGGCTGGCCGATGTGACCCAGCACCCGGGTGCCCTTTTTTAGCTCGGTGATATTCAATGGCTTGGTGTCGTCGGAATAGATGCGAACGTGCCAATCGTCCTGCATCAAAATATTTACGATAGCGGTGTTCGCAAAGGCCACTTCGATTAGTCGCAGCGGACGGACTTCGGTCTTCACCCTTCCCACGTAGGCTCGGCGGGCTTGGCCGTTTGAGTTCACCACCATTACCGGCGACCCAGCTCTCAGCTCGGTCATGTAGTCGGTGCGGTTGTCCATGTTGTAGACGTAACTATGAACGGCACCGGCATTGACCCGAAACGGCCTGAGCTCCATGTACGGCAAATGAAAAACTTCCGGACAGCAAAAGATTCCGCCGTGCGACGTCGAGCCCACCAACATGCCTTCGGTCGGATCGAAAAGGGTGGTGAGGTCAATGCAACTTCGGTAGCCCATGCCGATGGGGCGCGAACTTATCACTTCGCCCACCTGCAACGGTACGGTCTGCTCTCCGCGGTTGGCCCACTTGTCCAGAAAGAGATCCATTGCCGCGTTGTCTCGCGGCGTGAACAGCACCCCCTCGGCTCCCACTTCCATCACGCCGAGCGTGACAATGGCGTCTTCGGTGGCGTCTTTTGCAATTTCTTTGATGAGAATCGTGTTCGAAGACTGAAGCGATGCGATCACCAGCTCTAACGGAATGTTCGTCGGATCTTTAAAACTCATCAGAACATAGGCATGCTCACAGCCCACGTGAATGGCATCGTGAAGGCTCTGGGCATCGTCGACAAAAGCCCGGTAAGCGGTAGTCAAACCTTCTAACACGAGAGTACGCAGCAGATCTTTATCCGAACTGGCGAGCACCAACGACTGGAAGTCTGTCCGACCGCGCAGCGATTCGACCTCTTCGGCGGCGGAGACGGCAATTATTTTGGTCACTCGACCGGTGAGAATCGAGCCAAATTTATCGAGCAGGCCCGGTGTGAGCAACACTCCGTTGTAGCCCGCGTGAAGCGCCCGCACCAACAAATCGGGGCACTGGGAGGCGTCGAACCAGAGCAAACGGGCGGCGAGATTTTCTCGCTTGGTCATTTCAATGGGCGCTAGAGCGATAGACATGAAGGTTCCTCCGGAACTGATTTGGGACAAAGCGAATGAAGTAGCTGTACGGTCTCTAATGAGTGGCGCGAGGGGACCAAAAAGCTAAGGCTCATTGGTCCGGCGGACAGCCCCTGGCATTGAATATGGTTCTGGCTCATCAACGAAAGCACCCGGGGAATTTGCGGGCCAGGGTTTCCGCCCATGGCACCAACGAGTGATACCTTAGAGACCTCGGCATCCGAAAAAAGAACGCTTCCTCGAAGCCGCTGGGCTAGGTCCGCCACCGCAGCGTGCGGCACGACGGCAACTTTTTCGAAGGGAGAAGTCTGCTGGAGCATGGCAAAAGGAACGGCGAGTGCCGTCAACGTGCTCGCAAACTCAGGCAGCGGCCCACTAGATAGAAAGCTGACGCGCGCTACGTTATTGTCGACGGTAACGCAGTTAACCAGAGTTTCCGTTTTTCCAATTTCGGTACCAGTAGATTCGTGAAAAGAATTTTTCACCGTAATCGGAACGCCGTAGCGCATTCCCATGCCCACGCTACGGTCATGCATCACCTTCGCTCCGAGTCCCGCCGCCTCAATCATGAAACGGTACGAGATATTGGGAAGCAGGTAGGCCTCCGAGCAAAGCCGCGGGTCGACGCTAAAAACCCCATCGACATCGGTATAAATTTCGCAGCGCGCGCTCAAGGCCGCCGCTACCGCTACCGCCGTGGTGTCGGAACCTCCGCGCCCCAAAGTGGTGATTCGGGCTTGCCGGTCGACACCCTGAAACCCGGCGATTACCGGAATTTCTCCGCGCTCGAGGCAATCAACAATATGGGCCGTCTCGACATTCAGTATGCGCGCCTCATTGCCTGAATCGGTGAGCAGAGGAAGTTGATAACCCAAGAGAGAGCGGGCCTTAACCCCTTCCGACTGCAACGCCAGCGCGGTGAGGGCGGCGGCTAGGGTTTCGCCGGTAGAGGCCACGACGTCGCGTTCGCGATGATCGGGATGAGAAGAAAAAGTTTCGGCCAACTGTAAAAGGCGGTCGGTTTCGCGGGCCATCGCACTAACCACTACGATCACTTCGAATCCGGCCCGCTTCGCGCTAATGACGCGCTTGGCGACGAGTCGAATTCTTTCGACCGTTGCTACCGAGGTGCCTCCAAACTTTTGAACCAGATACGGCATTCGCCATCCCTTCTCTAGTTTTAAGTTACGCCCCTGGGCTTATGGGAACCACTGACCTTCCCTTGTTAAGTGCGATGGGATTTGATGGGATTATTTATTGGGGGAATTCGCCGGCTAACGGCGGAGTTTCTTCAAAGCCATGGCCTTGTAGCGTCAATAAAAAGGCCACCAGCGCCTTCTTCTCTTCCGACTTCAGCCCCAAGGGAATGATCTTCTCGTCGAGGTAGGGGTTCTCCTCCCCTCCCCGATCGTAAAAATCCACCAACTCGTCGAGAGTAGCCAGGCTACCGTCGTGCATGTACGGCGCACGGTTAAGCAGGTTTCTTAGCGAGGGCGTCTTGAAAGCTCCGGTATCCTGCAACTTACCGCCGTGATTCTTGGTGAAGCCATAGCGCCCCTCGTCTTTAAATACGCCGTCGTGGTAGCCGCGCCCGGTGTTGTGAAAAAGATTGTCGGTAAAAAATGGGGGCACGTGACAGACCAGACAGTCGCGGTCTTGAGCCAGCGCGAAGCCAACTTTCTCTTGGTCAGAAAACGGCGCCGCAGAGTTTGCCTGCCAGCGATCCCACGCGGAATCACCCGTCAGAAGAGTTCTTTCGAAATCCGCGATGGCAATGGCGAGCCGCTTGAGATCGATTGCGGAGCTGCCAAACGCGGCGGCAAACAACGGCCCGTAACCGCCTATATCACGTAAGGTTTTCAAAACATTTTCTGCATCATTGCCCATCTCGGCCGGATTAAAGAGAGGGCCTAATGCCTGCTCTTCTAGGGTGACGGCCCGGCCGTCCCAAAACTGCGGCGAAAGAAAAGCTTTGTTGAGTACCGGCGGCGCCTTACGCACTC
>JAYSWN010000221.1:0-6738 GCA_043718025.1 Pseudomonadota bacterium | reverse complement strand
CCGGTAGTAAATTGGCGCTCACCGAAAAGGGCATCGAGATCGCCATCGGAAATTCACGCAAAATAATTTCTCTAAATGCCGCGGCAGCACTTCCGTTGCACTTCTATCCCCTACAAAAATCGCCGGCGACCACCGCCTTAGACGCGGTGATCGATTCTGCCGCTCAATTGCAACGTGGCGAAGTGACGGACCCCACGCAACTGAAGGTAAACCCTTTTGATTTCAAAGATAAGGTGGTGGTAATCGGCGGCAGCGCCTCCGGCCTTCAAGATCTCAAGGCAACGCCAATTCACCAGAGCTACCCCGGGGCGTTGGCGCAAGCCACCGCCATTTCCAACATTTTACAAAACCACTCGTTATCGACAGTTAGCCCCGCCACCGCCGCGATCGTAGCCCTGATCCTAATCACCGCAATTTACGCGTGGCTATTTCTCATCGACAAGTTGGCGTTGCAAATTGCGGTGCCGTTTGTTCTCATTGCCGTCTACAACGCCGCATGCCTGGTGCTGTTCCGCCGTTTTGATTTGGCGATGCCAATGGCCATGCCCAATTTCATTGCTTTTGCCGCCCTCTTCGATGGCTTGGCCTACCTCATTCTGGTGGAAGGCGGAGAGAAGCGCGCTCTAAAATCTACGCTTTCCAAATATGTATCGCCGCTAGTCACCGAAAAGCTCATCAATAGCGGCATGGATCCCCGCGCCGAAGTCGGCCAGCACAAAGAGTTAACCATACTATTTTCCGACATCCGCGGCTTCACCTCGATTTCGGAGGCATTGCCCCCGCAACAAATTGTAGAATGTTTGAACACCTACCTTAGTCAAATGAACGAGATCATTTTCGAGCACTTTGGTACCGTCGATAAATTTATTGGCGACGGCCTCATGGCATTTTGGGGCGCCCCTCTAGAAGATGATTTGCACGCCGTGCACTCGGTGCGCTGCGCGCTGGGCATGCTTAAAGCGATGGAAAGTTTGAAGGGGCAGCTTAAGACCAGATTCCAAGCGCCCTTCGATTTAGAAATAGGCATTGGCGTGAATACCGGAAAAGTCATTGTGGGCAACATTGGTAGTGAACAGCATTTGAGTTACACGGCAATTGGCGACAATGTAAATCTGGCCTCTCGTATCGAAGGCATTACAAAGCACTATCAAGTACCGTTACTGATTGGTGAGGCCACTTACGAATCCGTAAAGAATCATATTCTCTGCCGTCTAATCGACAACGTGCAAGTTAAGGGTAAGCAGCAAAGCGTAAAAATCTACCAAGCCCTGTGCGCTCAAAATGATGAACAATCCGCGCCCTGCATGGAACTAAAAACTAATTTTGAAGCGGCCTGGACGGCCTACGAAGTGGGCGATTTTAAAAGCGCGGCAAAAGCCTTTACCGCCATTACTGCGCGCTATCCCCATGACGGTCCGGCTAAGCTCTACTTAGAACGAATCAAAAACTTAACCCTAAATCCACCCGAGTCCTGGAGAGGTATCCATGTTCTACAGTCGAAGTAGTCAGGTGTTGTTTTTAATTGCCTCATTATTGTGTTCAATCGCAGCGCAAGCCTTGGGCGATGAACCCGAGACCAAGTACGTTCAGGCCGCTCAGGTCGAGTTAAAGGTGGAGCCAAATCAATCGGGGAAATCCGTAGCCACGCTGAAACGCGGAGCGATGCTTACGATCACCGAAACCAAAGGCCACTGGGTAAAAGTTACGGCCGGTAGCCTTACGGGCTGGACCTCAAAAGTGTTTTTGAGTACGCACCGGCCCGTGGGTCAGGCCGACTTAGCAAAAGAAGTGCCCACCACTCTTGAAAAAGCGAGCCGTCGCCGTCCGCAGAGCTACACGGTAAACGCAGCCGCCCGAGGCCTTTCGGAAGACGAAAACCTTCGGCAAGGAAGCGATGGGTACAAGACCGATTACAAAGCTTTAAAACGCATAGAAGAGCGCAATATTCCCGCCACTGAACTAAATCAATTTAAGGACAGCGCCAAACTACCAAAATGAAGGCACGAACCACAATTTGCGGAATCAGTTTCGGGCTAATTCTTTTTTTGCCGCTTGCCGCTTGCTCAAGCATGACGGCGAAAGAGCGAAGGGAGCAAGAGTTAACCAAAGTCTCAAATGAAGTTCAGGACGAAATCACCTTGGGCCGTAAAATGGCGGCTAAACTATTGGGCCATTTAGGAATGTACGACAAGAGCGAATCGGCGCAGAAGTACTTAGAATTGGTGGGCGCCGTGTTGGTAGCCAAAGTAGGACGGCCCGAGCTCAAGTTTCACTTTGGCATTCTTGATTCGCCTACTCTCAACGCCTACGCCACGCCAGGCGGTTTTGTTTTCGTGACCAAGGGACTGCTCAGCGCGGTGGCGAACGAAGCAGAACTGGCGGGGGTGTTGGGCCATGAAATCGCTCACGTAAACGAACGGCACATGTACAAAGAACTTCGCCCGCAGCGCGAAATGAGCGCCGGCGAAAGTTTTGTGCGCGTTTTGTCGATGGGCGGCAGCACCTTAAGTGGCTCGATGAGTAAATTGGTGGATGCGGGAATGAAAGCGCTACTCGAAGACGGGTTAGGCAAAGAGAAAGAACAGGCCGCGGATGAAATTGGAGCGATGTATGCCCAAGCCGCGGGATACCCGGCGGACGGTCTACTCGCCTTTTTAAAGCGCCACCGCAGCACTTCTAAGCACGAGACCAAAGAGCACGCCTCGTTTCCGGTACGGGCCAGGCAGCTCCAAAATTTTCTGCAAGTAAATGGCATTCAGCCAAAATTGCGAAATGCGATTGGACTTAAAGAAGAGGTTCTCGCGGAGCGTTTTCGACGATCTCTTGCCGGAGTCAAACCATGAATTTTATGCGCTTGTTTTGGGCCGCTTCGCTGGTTGCGTACTTGAGCTTAGCCGAACACGCCCGCGGGGATGAATACCATTATAAAGATATTTTGATCGGCGAACGCGCCGCCGGCCTAGGCGGTGCCTTTACCGCAATATCGGACGACCCCAGCGGCATCTTTTACAACCCCGCGGGATTGGCCTTTGGCGCCGAAAACTATCTGAGCGTTTCGGCCAACGCTTACAGCAGCGGCAGCCAGCGTTTCAAAGACGTTTTTCCGGGCAAAGACTACACTTATAAGAATCAAAATTTCTTTCCCGCCCTGTTTGGTTTTACCCAAACCTCGGGCAAAGGGAAATTTGGCTTCGCCATTATGGTGCCAATCTCAGACCTTATCGATCAAGATGACAGCATCACCAATGATGCCCAAGCAACCAACGTAAGAACGCTCACCCGCCGCTTTTTTCGGCAAGACTATACCTATTTGTTTGGCCCTGCATTCGCGCAGGAGTTGAGTAGCAACTTCTCGATTGGCTTCTCGGCCCTTGGTTTTTACCGAAATGAAAAGCTGATCGACAATCAGTTGGTGCAGATCGATCCAAGCGGAGCCAACAAGTACTTTATTCAAAATTCGACGCTCGAACGCAGCGCTCTGGGCGTAATTCCCAAGTTTGGAATAGAGTGGATGCCGGCACCTAAATGGTCGGTTGGGTTTTGCGCTTCCAGAAACTACAACCTGACCAGCTACGGCAAATATAAAATCACGTCTTCTAAAAGCGGGGTAGGAAACGACCCGGTGACCCCCACCGGAAACTTTACCAACGACATGACGATTACCGGAGGAACTAACGTTGCGGCCGAGATAGTGGCGCCTTACGTATTTTCGCTCGGGGTGGCCCACTTTTCGAGTAAAGACTTTCTTCTCACTGGCCAAGTCGACGTCTACTCCGCTGAACCCTTCCGTGATTATGAAGTGCAGACGGTCTACAACTGGTCGGTAGGCACTGAATATTATTTGGCGGAGTGGCTTGCCCTGCGGGCCGGTGCTTATTCCAACAACGCCAGAACCAAACCACTCATTGCCGGTGGCGTGAATCAACTTCCACACGTTAACCTCATCGGAACCACTTTTAGCTTATCGCTATTTCGCAGCAATTCGTCGGTAACGCTAGGCGCGGCGTACAGCTGGGGAGATGGCCAGGGGCAGGCAATCCAAAACAGCACCAACGTACAAACCGTCTCGCAAAACAATCTCACCGTGTATTTGAGCGGCAGTTACCAACTCTAAATTCTTTCACCGTCGAATAGGAAAAGGCCGCACGGTGAATGACTATGCGGCCTTTCGGCAAGAGTAGTTGCTTAGCGCGATTACTTTGGGAGCTTTGCCCTTAGTCGCGATCGATTTCGCAGCTCAAACCGAAACGGTCTGAGTGGCCGAACAAAGAAACTTCTCCCCGGAGATCAACCCGAGAATTCAATTTGCGCATTGGGCGAAGCTCAATAGTGCCAACGTTGTAGAGATTAAGGTCGACTTGGCCGCGTAAAATGCCGCCGGTGGCGGTAGTGCGAATATTCGCTCTGCTGCCGTCGAAGTATTTTACCGAGCCGTTGACTTCGTGCGCACGGTATCCGGTTTTAATGTGCAGCTTCAGCCGATCAATGCCACTTAAATTTCCACGAACCGCATTGCACTCAAGCAGATACTCGGCCGAGGGAAAAATCGGCATTCCCACCGTCGGAGGTTGCGGCGGCAAGGGCAAGCCAACGACCGGAGGACGCGGCATGCCAACTACCGGAGGGTGCGGAGGGCGAGGCCGGGGCAAGCCAACGACCGGAGGGCGAGGCGGTACCACTTTGCCAATGGGCAAACCAACCGGACGAGGCGGCACCATTTTCCCAATCGGGAGACCAACCGGACGAGGTGGAACCATTTTCCCAATCGGTAAACCAACCGGACGTGGCAGCACCGGTAGCCCAACGGGCTCTGCTTGATCGGCCCTGACTTGTGAAGTTGAAACTAGGGCGGTGAACAACGCCACCGCGGACAAGGTAATTTTTTTAGATAAAAACATTAATAACTCCCACCCAATTTTAATCTCGCCCAAACCGACGAGAATTTTGTTTGGGCATAGTGCAGGGGCCATGCCAGAAAAAATCGGGGCGTTTGAGCGTCGCTTACGCCCATTACCCTTGGCCGCGCTGGAGCAGAAACGAGACCAGTGCCATGACACATCCATTTTGAAAGCACTAAAAATACGCTCTAGCTTTTTGGCGCGCGGCTTGCTTAAGGTACGACCCATGATCCGCGCGATTGCCAAAACCTCCCTCTCGTTTTCAATCATTTGGTCGTTATTCTCATTTGCGGCGGCCACGCCTAAGACTGCCAAGACACAGCTACAGCCTAAAGCCAGCTACGACGGGCTGGTCGAACTGATCGGAAAAAACCCAAAAACCAAAAAGCCGGTGGAGACGCTTGAAGAGCTCATTCCGCTTCTACCCCAAGAGCTGCGTGAAAATTTTACCTTCATCTACCAGAGCCGTAGCCCCCACGGCGGGCTTGGTGACGAATCAAAAAACCTGGTGACGCCGGAATTTCCACGGGTGGTGCTCTTCAGCGCCGACTCCAGACTGGTACTCGCGTTTACGGGCAACCCCGAGAAACCGGGTTATGACGTAGTGGAGTCGATTCATTTCGACGACGCCGAGCGAGCCTTTAAGCTTTCCAGGTTCGTGCTTCCAGCCGCGGTGCACAAGTCCCCGGCGCTTAGCGCAGACGCCGCCAAGAATGGGCAAGTGAATTCGCCCGACTGCTTGCGTTGCCACGGTAACGATCCGCGCCCGTTCACTGACTCCTACCCCTTGTGGCCCGGCTTTTATGGAAGTGTGCGTGATACCTTTCCTAAAAATACGCCCGAGCTGCCGCTTTACCGAAAATTTTTAAAAAAACAGAAGAGTGCCAAGACCGGAGTCTATCGATTGCTGGCCTACGCCAAGGGCACCACGGTACCACCTTACCTGGATCCAAAGAAATACGACCCCAACACCATCGAAGGTTCATTTGACGAATTTAAGTACCTTCCCAATACCCGCCTGGGGATGGGACTCACCGAGTTAAATCGCAAACGAATCCAGCGCCGCTTGGAAAGTTCACCCCACTATCAGAAATATAAATACGCTCTGTTATCGGGTTTCTTAGGCTGCTCCTACCTCCCCATAAATGAGCAGGACGTGCAGACCGTTTACGAAGAGCTGGTGAATGAAAATACCGATCGCATCAAGCGGCTCGGCACCGTGCCGGTTGGCCCCGGCAGTACCGAACTCAACATGATGGAGCTTGGTTTCTACGCCAACATCGTGCAGGCGCTCTACCTCGCCAAAGCGTTAAAGGTAGAAAGTCGTGACTGGTCGATGGCGTTTGAAGACAACTCACTCTCGTTTTTTGACGGCATCTTGAGCGGCATTTACGAAGGCATCGATTTTTACATTAAAGAAGATTTTATGTTGGAGATGTTGAGGGAGTTTGCGCAGAAAGAGCCACTCTACGAGCCGTTCTTTAAGCCGTATAAGGCGTACGAGCAGTTCGGCTATCCATTCGGTGAGCGGCTTGATTTTGCTGCGGCCCAAGCCGCTTGCGGCGAGCTAACGAAACGGCAAAAGAGGGAGCCGGTTGAGTTGCCCCCAATGTCGACCGCCGCCGCCCCTTTGGCCGTTGAGAAAAGGCTCTCGCACGAGATTTTGCAAAAGCTGGGCATGGATAAAGAGCCCTTTGGCCGCTGCGTGGTCTGTCACGAGGGTTCGGTGGCGCTCTTTACCGGACGCAAAATTCCGTTTCGCAATCCCAAAGAGCTGGCGCCAAAGCTTACCCAGAAAAGCGTGAGCAGCGAACGCACGCTATTTGACGAAATTTTAGTG
>JAYSWN010000023.1:0-15520 GCA_043718025.1 Pseudomonadota bacterium | reverse complement strand
GGAACCTGACGTGTGCGCCGAGGCCCTGGCCCAGTGGGAACAAATGATCCGCTTGAACCGATTTAAGACCGACGCCACCTTGGCGATGTATGCGAAGTCTTGGAAAAAAGGGTTTACTGACGACTTGGCGGCGCTCGGACCCGACGATCAGTACTTTGATAGCGGATCCGGAGCCGGAATCGCTCTCGCCAACTATCAAATTCTAGGACCCGCGAAAACTCTCGGCGTCGTTCTTTATCTTCCCACCGGTATCGAGAACAGGAGTACATCGCGTCACCGGATTTTGGACGGTCGCTTCCTTGAGAAAATAAGCAAAAAAGAAATTGGCATTTCAAAGGTGATTGGCGATTGGTACGGACCCGCGGCCTATTCGTTGCACTTCGAAAGAGTGATCAATAAGTATTTAGCGGTAGCCGCAATTGGCGGCAGTATTAATTTAACCTTCGATAGCTACGCGACCTATATCAACACGAAAGACGCCGGCAAACTCGACTTAATGACTTACCTAAAGTTGCGTTTAAGGGGGCATGAGTTCGATGAAGAGGTGGAGGAACCCTCGCTGCGCTTTCGCGTCACTAAGAATGGGCCTCGGAGGTTACGTCCGCTGAAACTTAAAAAGTTGGTCGCGGACACCCCGCCGTACCGTGAGTACGACGAAGAGTAGCGCAAGCTCAGGGCTTGGCAGGTCTATTCATCGCGTCGATGAAATGTTCAATTAGGTGAACTCGCGCCGCAACCATGTCCTCTGATTTTTCTTCGTTCAACAATTCCATTCGTTGTTTCACGTAGCTTCTAAAAAATTCTGTTTGGTGTTCTGGCTTCATCCCGCGGGAGAAGGCGTTTAAATCAAACAAAACATTGCCCCACCCGCGGCTTTCGTAAAAGTTGGTGAAGGTTGGTTTGGCCGCGCGGGTAACCGGATCCACCTTAAAAAACACTTTGTCTTGCACCAATCCCCCGTGAGTGGGGCCGTGGAAAAAGTAGTCTCTCGTACTGACGCCTAGCTCTGCGGCAAGACTCCCCTTCCCCAACGCCTTAAGTTGTTTGGCGACGAAGTCATCGTGGCGGGCGCCCAATTGCTCTGGTTTATTATTTTTGCTCTCTTGTCTTCCCCCGATCGTTTGGTAGCGAGCAAAGTCAGCCCCGGTAGCGCTGGCGGCGCTTAATTTGTCTTGCTCGGGCAAGTCTTTGTAATTTTCCCCGTTGACCACCTTTACGATCAGAGCGAGTCCGCCTTCGCGGCCATCGGCTTTTGCCGGAAGTTTAAAAAAACTAAGGATGCGGTTAGTCTCCACGCCGGCATCTCGCATTCGCTGTTCTCCGGCTAGGTAGCCCATCGCACGAGGTAAGTTCACGTCGCCGTAAGAGACGATTACGGCGCCGGTAGGTTTGCCGGGGTCTCCGCCTTTCGGACCAACCAAATAAATCATTTCGCTGCCGGTACCCACGGCCCGTAGAAAGCCAGGTTTTTCCCCCCTGGCCGGCGGCAAAATTTCAAGATCGGCACCAAGGCCTCCGCTGCGGGCGGCATACAACACCTCGCCGTGCGAATCGCCTTTTGATTCGTCTTTTGCTTGACCGGGAATCACGTGAGAGTTGGGATGGTCGGGGTTAAACTTTGGTAGACCAAGCGCTTCGGTCGCCCCCAATAGCTGAGCGACCGTTGTAGCGTTTGAGAGCACCGCGCTTCCTTGCTGCCGTCTCAGTTCACGAATCTGATTCGCCAAATGCTCCACCGGCGTGCTGAAACGAACGCTATCGGCCAAAACTTGGCCGTCGGCTTTTGTCCGAAGGGTGATCTCGGCTTCACCACCTAATAAACGCACAAGGTTAGCTAAGTCATTGGCCAGCATTGGCTTCGCCTTAAGGTCGGCGGTTAATCGCTTAGAAAGCGGATTTTGATCATTTCCGGTAAATCTTCCTTCGGTTATGATTTCCAATTGCCCTTGCGGGTTCAAGCGGAATTTTATCGGCAAACTTGCGTTCGTCGCTCTATTTTGACCATCCACCGCGAAGTAGCCTGTGAAAAGCGAATGGTACAAATCGTTTTCAATGCGCACCTTTTCTTTAGTAACCGGCACGTCGTTAAACGGGGCCACGAGATCCAGCGTGGCAACATCCCGTTTCCCTTTAAAATCAATCGACGAAGCGATTTGCCGGTTTTCTTTGGCCGCTTTTTCCATTTTATTTGTCGCGACGAGTTCGGCCAGCGTGCGCGGGGTGGTGCCGGTCCTAGGCTCGTGCGGTTTTGACGCCGACTTCCTTAGCAGCTCCCTAAAATCGGCGGCACCGGTGCGAATCGCCGCCAGCTGACTCTGTAAGCCAAAGGGGCTCTTGTTGTGATTGATCCAATCGGCAAAATACTTGTGAATGGCGGGACCCACGGCCTGGCCCGTAAGCGGTGAGCTGCCATCGCCGCTCGGCGCCGGTTTAGAATCCCCAGCAAGGTTTCTGGTGGGAACGGTACCATTGATTGCGCCTACAATCTGTACCTCGCCGTGCGGAGCGGGAATAAAAGTCTTACGGCCATCGGTGCTTTCAAACCCCACTAGTCGGCGCCCCGTAAGCTGCGCGGGAGTTCCCGGTGCGGGGGGAAACGGGAGAGCGCTGGCGGCACTTTTAATGTCTGAAAAAATGGGAATGTACCCCTCCGGCGCCATCACCCCGTTTAAGTACTGCTCAGAGTTGTAGCCTTGGGAAATGTCGATGAAATCAGAGTGAATGATTACGTCGCCGCTTTCGGTAACTTGATAGTCTCGCCCCGATGCCTTCATCGCGGCTTCAAAACCCGGGTCTTTGGCACTAGAGAAAAACATGTTCTGTAGCAACTCCGCTGCCATCTTCTCGTCAATAATTTCATTTAAGGGGCGCGGTTTATTGAACGCTTCTTCAATTGCTTTCGCGTTAGGGCGCCGCTCGCCTTCGATGGTGGCCAAAAATTCCGCCTTGATGAAACTGCGCGGTAGGTAATCACCGGCAATGAGGCGCGCTACGGATTTTTGCTTAAAGTACCTAGCCAGCCCTTCCAACGAGGTGATGCCGGTGGGTCTTTTCACGGTGACTTCTTGGCGTGCGTCGGCCGGAATTTCGTGGGCCCTGAGCAGAGAGCCGTCGGCCTTAACCATCGGAATGACGATTCGCTTTCCGTTTTCGTAGCGAACCAGTTCGACTTTTTCCACCCCGTCCAGGCTTTCCATCAGCCGGACCTTTCCGTAATAGGGGCCCGCCGGATCAAAAAGACTTCGGGAATTGGCGGGTTGTAAACTCGAACTGCGGCCAATTAAAACGTGAGTTCCCATGAGATCTCTAACCGCTCGACCGTTTTTTTTTGCAATCGCGAGAACGTCTTTATACCTTTTCTGTATATTGATAAAAGCCGAGTCACCGGGCCCCAGCCCAACGAAAACCGTACGCTCGTTGGGAATTTCTACGTAACTCAAATGAACATTTTGGTCCGGAAAACCAATCATGGGACGCTTTGATAGGCGATTGCCGCTTTCTGCCGCAGCGTCCCCGATATCCACGTAGTGTTGATTGGCGAAAGGGCGGAATGGATTCTTAATATCCCCAACAATCACATTGAATGAAGTAAGACCCACCGCCTTGATGGCATTTCTGGAAAAGATAGAAAAGGTGAGAACGCCGTTGCCGGCCGCATCAAACTGAATCGCCGAAACTTCCTTCGTCTGACCACTGGCCGCATCAAAATATTTAATTTTTGGCGACGCCATCGCCGTTACTTTTGCAGCTGCCTGCTCGGCGGTCGCCCCATTGGCGACAAACAGCTTGATTAGCCCGTCGCGCGTTACCGGATGCTGCACTATCGTCCTTATTTCCGCCTGCGACGGACAGCGGGCTGATTCTAAGCTCGGCGTCGTGGCCCGATATTCGGTGGCAAGTTCGCGAGCATTAAAGAGCACGGGCATATCGGCCAGACCCGCCAGCTGCACTATTTGGGTGGTTCCATTATTCGGGTTGTTGCCATGCTGTTTTTCGCCGAACGCTTTACCGCGAATTTCCTTTGCCGGGGCTCTCGTGCCATCCCCGAAAACGTAGACATCTTGCTCAACCGCCATGCTATCGCCGCCGCCCGTCTCTTTTGGCGGCCCCTTGGTGGGATCTCCCCCGAAGACCGGTGAAATTTTTTCGGCGGAGCTCGCCGCGATGACCAAGGTTTTTGCCCTCTCCTTGGGACTCATGCCCATCAGGTATTGGGTGCCTGCAAACGACGGCCCCGTGAGCAGGTGGTCTTGATAAATAGGTTGGCCAGCGGCTAGCTGTTCAAAGAGCGCTTGCTGAGTCTCGCGTTCGCGCGCTTCAAGGCTGGTCACTTGGGCCCGATAAAGTTCCCCAATGTACTGAAAGTCTTTGTTGCCGACCGCTGGTTCTCGGGAAGGGGGAGGAGGTGGTGGCGGGGGTTGGTTACGACCAAGCTTGCCCGTCAACGGCTCCAGGTCACAGCGCCTGGCTGCATAGACAGAGGCTGAAGTTGCCATGATCAAAATCGTCAACGTAGAGATAAGCCTCATATGTCCGTTCATGAAAAACCCTCTAATCCGCCGGTAAAAAAGAAGAACAAAAGAAGTACCAACCTTGGGGGTCCTTTTTTGGGCCTAAAACCTCATTATTACGGGTGCTTGTATTATATCTCAAAAGCGCAAGACTGGGCCTTTTGAAGGCATTCTGAGCAAGCCTTGCCACTTTGGCCATAGCCGCACAGTTGTCCATCCGATCCCCCCAGATTACTCTGCTAGCTTATGTCTAAGCCCAATCGCCTCAGCACCGAAACCAGTCCGTACCTGCAACAGCACCAGAATAATCCGGTGGACTGGTTTCCGTGGGGGGATGAGGCGCTTTCGAAAGCGAAAAGGGAGAAGAAGCCAATTTTTCTTTCGATTGGTTACTCGGCCTGCCACTGGTGCCACGTGATGGAGCGAGAGAGCTTTGAAGACGGCGATACGGCCGTGATTCTCAACGAACTTTTTGTCAGCATTAAGGTAGACCGAGAAGAACGGCCCGACCTCGATCACCTTTACCTAACCGCGGTGCAGGCCATGTCGGGTCACGGCGGCTGGCCACTCACGGTTTTTTTAACCCCCGAACTTCAGCCTTTTTACGGCGGCACCTATTTTCCTAAGGAAGATCGTGCCGGCAGCCCCAGCTTTAAAAAGATTCTCGCCGGCGTTTCGGGCGCCTGGAAAAATAAGACCGACGAAGTAAAAAAGCAGGCCCAGGAGCTGACCAATGCCCTCATCGGCATGCAGAAAAATGATGGGCAAAAAGAGGGCCACCAAGTAGACCAAGCGGCCTTCACTACCGCGGCAGAAAAGCTGCTTGAAAATTACGATTCCGAATACGGGGGAATGGGCGGCGCGCCCAAATTTTTTCATACGGCCGATTTTCGCTTTCTGCTGAAACTCAATCAAGTCGGGCCTTCGGAAAAATACTTAGCGCCCGTGGAAAAGACGCTCGCTCATTTGGCTAACGGCGGCGTTTACGATCAGCTGGGGGGCGGTTTCCACCGTTACTCGACCGATCGCACGTGGCTTGCTCCCCATTTTGAAAAAATGCTCTACGACAATGCGCTTTTGGTTCCCCTTTTTCTCGATGCCTACCAAGTGACAAAAAATAGCGAATGGGCGCGGGTGGCCAGAGAGACGCTGGATTATTTGCAGAGGGAGATGACCTCAGAAAACGGGTCATTTTTTTCCACCCAAGATGCCGATAGCGAAGGGGTAGAAGGCAAATTCTTTGTCTGGAACCCAGGGGAAATTCAGTCCGCGTTGGACGCTCAGCTTTTTTCTATTGCTGAGCAAGTTTTTGATCTGCCCGAACACGGCAATTGGGAAGAAAAGATTATTCTCACCCGCAAAGTGTCCCTAGCCGAAGCTGGCAAACGGCTAAAGCTCGAGGCCACTTGGGTCGAAGATAATTTCGCCGTTTTAAAAATGAAGCTATTTGATCGGCGCTTCGAACGCACGCCGCCGCATACCGACACCAAAGTGGTAGTGGCTTGGAATGGCATGGCGATTTCGGCCTTCGCCCGAGGTTACGCCGTGCTGGGCAGCGACTCGTATCGCAGCTCGGCCGAAAACTGCGCCGCTTTTTTACTGAAGCAGTTGGGAATATGGGACGAGAAAAAACTCGTAGGGCTGCATCACACTTTTAAAGACGGCATCGCCAAAATTCCGGCGTTTCTAGACGACTACGCCGGTCTCTGCGACGGGCTGATCTCGCTCTTCTCGGTCACCTGGGAAACCAAATGGCTCGACGCAGCAGTGTCTCTAGCCAATCTAATGGTCGCCAAATTTTGGGACGAAAGTGCGCAGGCTTTTTTCTATACCGGGCTTGAGCACGCCGATTTATTGACCAGAGTGCGAGACTACCAAGACGGGGCCACGCCTTCGGGATCATCGATGGCGTTCACGGCGTTGATTCGCCTGAGCCAAATTACCGGCACCAGCCTCTACCGTCCCGTCGTGGAAAAGGGTTTGGCTTCGCTCACTCCCTATTTCACTCGCCAACCCGCGGCGGTGAGCCACGGGTTAAATGCGGCGCACGACTGGAACCAGCCGCACGTGCAGTGGATCACCATCACGAATAAGGCCACGCTTGAAACGGCCAAAGAGGGAGCCCGCGAACATTTATTAGAATTTCGGCCGAACGTTTCGCGCTGGGTAATCGAAGAGAGTGAAGCGTCGCGCATCGCCACCAAGTATCCGGTGCTTTCCAAGAAAAATTTGGCCGAGGGAAATACCCGCCACTTTGTCTGCGTAGATTTTGCCTGTAAGGCCCCCACCGAAAATGAAACGCTGGCCGCGAGTGAGGCGGGCTACCGTGGGTAAAATTCGCGTTTGCGCCATTGCCGAGTTTCCCGAAGCCGGCAGCCTGATGGTTCAAGGCAGTGAAAAAACCCTTGCGGTTTTTAAACTGGAGGACAGGTTTTATGCGACCGAAGAACTTTGCCCGCACCGCGGAGGCCCGTTGTCGGAAGGGCAGCGTGAAGGAGAGTGCGTGACCTGCCCCTGGCACCAGGCCAAATTCCACATTCCCGACGGCAAAAAGCTCGGGGGGCCGGTACAACGTGATCTGACCGTCTATCCGGTGGTGCGCGACGGCGATGAGTTGTGGGTAGTGGAGTCGTGATTATTTTAAGCGCCGGGCTTTTCTTAGTCACTCTGTTGACGGGGCTCAACAGCTATTTCGGCGGTCG
Source organism: Pseudomonadota bacterium (assembly GCA_043718025.1). GTDB lineage: Bacteria > Bdellovibrionota > FAC87 > UBA2466 > UBA2466 > JBGSST01. The sequence goes on along the minus strand of JAYSWN010000023.1, from coordinate 8,307 downwards.
TAAAATCAACTGGCTGCGTGACGTCAATCCCAGTTCTGTTTTAGCTTACCCCAAGGTCAGCATCCTTATTCCGGCCCGAAATGAAGAAAAAAATATTGCCGAGGCGCTGCTATCGGTTTTGAATCTGGATTACCCCAACAAAGAGATCTTAGTCATCAATGACCGTTCCACCGATCGAACCGGTGAAATCTTGGCGCAGCTTTCGGCTCAGCACCCCCAACTCAAGGTGGTTTCGATAGCTGACCTGCCGCCCAAGTGGCTCGGAAAAAATTACGCCCTGCAACGGGGGATCGAAAGCACCTCATCCGAACTGGTGCTCTTTACCGATGCCGACGTAGTATTCAACCCCGACGCTTTGCGCCGCGGCGTCACCTATTTAACCGAAAGTCGGCTAGATCACTTGGCGATGTTGCCCGAAATTCGGGTGCAGGGGGTTTGGCTTAATCTGTGCGTCGGAATTTTTGGCGTCTACTTTGCGATGTTTTATGAACCATGGAAGGCGGCCAATCCGCGCAGCAAAAGATTTATCGGCGTAGGCGGATTTAATCTGATGAAACGTTCTGCATTTTTACGGGTGGGCGGCTTCGCCTCGATCTCACTGCGCCCCGATGATGACGTGCAGCTAGGTCGGCTAATCAAACACGCAGGTTTTCGCCAAGAGCTGGTGTGGGGGGCGGGTACCTCTTTCGTTGAGTGGTACGCCTCGGTAAACGATATGGTACGGGGCCTTGAGAAAAACATGTACGTTGGATTTAGGTATCGTTGGTGGGAGGCGCTTGCCGGAAGTCTGGCGATATTCTTTCTTAATATTTTTCCGCCGCTGATGGTTTTCTTCTCCACGGGGTGGGACCAGTTGTTTTTTGGCGGAACCTGGTTTTATCTAGCGCTGGCTTACGCTTTTTCGTCACACCGTACCGGCCAAGCGCGGGGACTTGGAGTTCTGTTTCCGCTGGGTGCGGCCATTCACTTGTACATGGTGGCCAATGCCGTTCTGAAAACTATCTTTAATCGTGGCATGTACTGGCGAGAAACTTTCTATTCACTCGACGATTTGCGATCGCAAATATAGCCACTTCAGCCGTGCTACAATAAATGCCATGTTCGGTGCCCGACTCCTACTCAGATCAGTTATTATTTTAGCGCTATTTTTGTCAACCCCTGCCCCAGCCATGTGGTGGCCGATTAGGGGATGTCCCGAAAATTTAAATTCGCTTCTTTCCTCGGCCGGAACGCCCACGTCAATTCCTGATACTGAGCTGGGGATAATAAACCTAGCGAACGTGCCGGCCGCAGAACAAAAAAGAGTCCGCCAAGAAATCATAGCGCTGGCTAGAAAAATTTATGACGAAGGACACTCCACTAAGGGGAAAGACACTCTGTTTCCGATTGTGCCGGAGCTGTTCGACGGTATTGAGCGCGTCGATCAAAAAACGCAATTTAGTCAAGTCATCGTAGATAAGAATGGCACGGTCGCGGGGTTCGTTTTGGCCTACTATAACCCTGATAGCCGAACGCTCCATTTAGAAAAAATTGGCGTGGACACTTCGATGCGGAGACAGGGGCTAATGAAAACAATGCTGAACGCTAGCGCTACCAGAGCCGCCGCACTCGGCATCCAAGATTGCGACCTACTCGTGGTTAAAGCAAACACTGAGGCGATAGAGGCTTACGAGAAACTAGGTTTTAAAAATGTGACCCCACTTTCGGCCCGAAACGATCCTAGATTCAACGCGTTTCAATTCGCGGTTTCGCTACCCACGTTGATTCAAACGACAGCGAAGCCGTAAAATCTACACGCGGGTCAGCAGGTATGATCAAATTGCGCAGTCGAAAGATTCTCGCGGGCCAGCACCCGTCGAATCCGCTCGGGGTATTCGTGCCGGTGGGGAGCGTGGCGATTTTCCTTGGCGTTTCACTTAAGGGAAGAGTCTAGCTTTTCACCTTGGTGCTGCCGATTTGTTTGTGCCGTTGAGGCGCAACCTACTTTGCCACGGCCACTTTCACTTGGTTCCCCTTACTTGTCTTATAGTCATCGCCCGAGGTTCTTTTTTGCGCGAGACTTCGAGTCGGGTGGGTTGTTTCCTGGCTTTGAAATGCCTCTGGATTTTTTTATCTCCTTTTTCGGGAAAAAAAATTTAAAAAAAACTTCGAAAACGGGTGGGACGCTTTTGATTTAGTTCGCTTGGCTAGCCCCTCCTAAATAGCACTAGCCCTGAAGTGAGGTTGTCGCGCCAAAGATAAAAAGGCAAAGTGGGTGAAGTCACGACTTGAAACTCCACCAGCGCCCGGCCTTGCACTACACGCCTGAATCACGCCCGGGTGGAAGCGCCACCCCACCCCCACGAGCAACGCGAGGGAGCAGCCCCGCCCCGCCGTTCCACTACTCATCATAAAGAATCCGACCACATCTGGCGGCGCGAGACTCCGCACGATGCAAAGATAACCAGACCAAGATCCGAGCAGGATATTTTGGCCCCATCCAAAACCTGCTTCGCGGCCTGTACTCCGTAGGTAAAAATTTCTTGGCCTACCTCGAGCACCGGCTTCTCAAATACCCCAATCTCTTCAAGCAGTTCGGCGGGGGCGGCACCGCTATGCCGCGCCATGTCTTCGACCGTTATTCGGCCCAGGGGCAGGGCTATTTCGATGGAGTGGATTCCTATTTTCGTCGTTCGGAGTTTTACCACAGCAGACTTTACGCTTAAGCCCGCGAAAAGTGTCACCGCGCTCTGGCCAACTGGCACTGCTTTGCGGCCAATTTAAACCAATCGGAAAATATTTAGCCCGTTTTGGGCCCGGTGGCCGACGATTGGTGTCAAAAGGAGTCTTAAAGCGTGGGGTACGAAAACTTTTAGGCTCAAAATGATTTTGCAAGGTTGGCACGTGACTTGCTCACAGCATGTATACGTAAGAGGACATCGAAAGGTGAACTCCAAGGAGAAAAAAACTTTTAATCAAATCAAATAACCCCAAGGTGCTTCGGCTTACCAAATTTCTAGCCTACAATCTCACCAAATTTCTTTCGAGAAAGCCCCAAGGAGCACCCCTTGGGGCTTTTGTATTTTTAGGATCTCAAAACCACTCGGCAACAAAAAGGTTTTTTAGATTTCGTAGTTTTTGAATTCTCCGAAGCGGTAGGGGACAATAGATTCCCACAGCAGCGTAATGCGATCGCGCCACTCTTTTAGGGTAAAGACACGCGGTCGTTTCGAGGGATCAACGCAAATAGGGTTTTGCTTTAAACGTTGGGTCATCGTTGACGGGTGGGTAGCGACAAATTTTTTTAACCCCGTGTGATTAAAATACCTCAATTTAGGATCGTTAAGGTTGGCAGCCTCACCCCACCAGGTGGCCATCTGTTCGCGGCGCGACAGATTGGTTTCTACGCTCTGCACATGGCCGTAATGGTAGATCTTAGTACCGGCGTAAAGCGCCTTAATCTTTTTTCCCGCTTTGCGAAAACCTTGGGCATCGCGATAAGTTTGGATACCGCGGCGGTTTTTAAAAAGCCTAACCTCTTTGCGGTACCAGCTTCGGCCCGAGATCACGTAGTCATAGTTGCCGTAAAAATGGAGGTAGTCGAACACGATGCCGTCTATTTGCGGAAGTGGATCGGCGGCGGCCATTGCCTCGCGCAGCTTGGGATAATCTTGCTCGTGCAGCACTTCATCCGCCTGCAGATAAAGGCACCAGTCACCCTGACACTCGGCCAAGGCGCGGTCAGATTGGATCTTTAGCTGACTGCCTCCGGTTTGGTTTTTCTTTTCCCAGTGGGTGCGAATGAGCTTCAATTTTCCGGGGAACTCCAAAGATAGTTGGGCCAAATGGGCTTCCGTATCGTCAGTGCAATCGCCCAAGTTGAGGATAAACTCATCGCACAAGGGCAACGCCGAACGGAGAGATTCTAAGAACGGATAGTTCATTAGAGTGCCGTTGCGCAGAATAGAAAAACCGCTGACGCTGGGCTTAGACATTGAACCTAAAGGTTATCACGTCGCCCTTTTGCACAACGTACTCTTTACCCTCTTGCCGCATTAAGCCCGCTTCACGAATTTTTGCTTCGCTACCCAGTTTAATCAGATCATCACTATTGTAGGTTTCAGCGCAGATAAAACCGCGCTCGAAGTCGGTATGAATCACGCCGGCCGCCTGCGGCCCTTTGTCCCCTTTGTGAATCGTCCAGGCACGTGCTTCTTTTACCCCGGCGGTATAGTACGTAGTTAAGCCCATGAGATCGAAAACGGTGCGGATAAACCGGTTTAGGCCGGGCTCTTGCAGGCCCATCTCTTTTAGAAACTCACCACGATCGGCCTCGGGAAGCTGCGCAATTTCTGATTCCATTCCCCCGTCGATGATCAAAAACTTGGCGCCTTCGGCCGCCGCGATCTTTTCGACAACATCGGTGTACTGCTTTTCTTCGGACTTCGAACTGGTGTTGGCCACGTAAAGCACCGGCTTTGCGGTGAGTAGAAAAATGGGTTTGATCGTGGCCCGCTCTTCTTCATCCATCGGCAAGGTGCGAGCGGGACGGCCAGAATCCATATGCGCTTTCAGCTTTTCAAGAATGTCGGCCATCTTACGGGCGTCTTTATCGCCTGATTTAGACAGGCGGCGATCTTTGTCGAGCCGTTTGTCGATGGCTTCTAGGTCAGCCAGGATAAGCTCGGTGTTTACCACTTCCATGTCGCGGGCCGGGTCCACGCTACCATCGACGTGCACAATGTCGTCGTTAATAAAACAGCGAACCAAATGCACAATCGCGTCTACCTCGCGAATGTGCTGCAAAAATTTATTGCCCAGCCCCTCGCCTTTGCTGGCCCCCTTTACGATACCGGCAATGTCGACGATCTGCGTGTTGGCCGGCACGGTACGTTGCGCTTTAATGATTTTCGAAATCTCATCTAAGCGCGCGTCAGGTACGTTCACCACACAGAGGTTGGGCTCAATGGTGCAAAACGGATAATTGGCCGCTTCGGCTTTGGCCGAACCCAGGGTGTTAAACAGGGTAGATTTACCGACGTTGGGCAAGCCAACAATTCCGCATCGGAGACTCATGAGATCACGTTTCCTTTTTCAATTCTGTGGTAGCGGGGGTGTGAAATCGCGTCATCGCTTTTTCAAGCCCCTCTTCTAAAATACAAACTACGGCGTCGGCCGTGCGTTTTACTAACTCGTCATAAAAATCAAGCTTTGCGGCGGGGATAGTTGCCAGCACGTAGGCATCTGCGGGCATTACCGGATCGCGGCCAATGCCAATGCGGATGCGCGGAAATTTATCGCTGCCCAGCTGTTCAATCAGCGACTTCAATCCATTGTGACCGCCGGCACCACCGAATGGGCGAATACGAATCGCCCCATCGGGAATGTCGAGATCGTCACTCAACACCAAAATAGATTCAGGCAACCATTTGTAAAAACGGGCGGCCTCGCCAACGGCTTCGCCCGAAAGGTTCATGTAGGTTTGGGGCTTGAGTAAGGTTAGGCGACCCGAGGGTAAGTCGGAGTCGCCCACCAAAGATTTGAATTTTTTGGCGTCCACTCTTGAACGCCAACGTTGGGCAAGCAGATCCACAACCCGGAACCCCAGGTTGTGGCGAGTCTTGTCGTATTTGGAGCCCGGATTTCCCAGCCCCACAATGGCTTGGAGCAGAAAACCTGGCATACCCAATTACTTCTTCTTTTCGTCTTTCTTTTCGTCCTTCTTGGCGTCGGCACCAGCAGCGGCTGCTTCGCCTTCTGCAGGTTTCTTGGCCGTGATGACTTCGGGCTCGGCAGCTGCCGTGAGCGAAGCCGTAGCTTCCTCTTCCTTAGTCGGAGGCACGCAGGCAACCAACGTAGGATCGTCTTGACCCGCTTTTTCAACGCCCGCGGGCATTTCCACTTCCGATAAATGGATGGATCGGCCGATCGCCAAGTTTGTTACATCAACATTGATGCTTTTTGGAATCGCGGTCGGTAAACAGCGAACTTCTAGCGTACGGCCAATGATGTTGAGCACGCCGCCTTCAGCGACACCAATCGACTTACCGGTAAAGTTGATCGCCACCGTGGCGGTGATCTTTTTGGTAACGTCGATTTCGAGAAGATCAACGTGAACCAGACGGCGGGACAACGGATCAACCTGCCAGTCTTTAATTAAAATATTTTTTCCCTGCAACGCGCCTGATTCCACTTGGTAAACGCGGTTGCGGCCGTCTTCGCCAAGAAGGTTTTTGTACATGACCACCGGGTCAACGATTACGGGTTGGCTCTTGCCCATGCCGTAAAGAACAGCAGGAAGCTTTCCTGCCTTACGGATCTTTCGGTTAACCCCTTTGCCTGTTTGCTGTCTGGGTTCAACCCAAAGCGTATGCTGCTGTTCCATTTAGATACTCCTATAACTACTTTTAAAACTGCCAAGCACTGGCTTACGCCAGCGGCCTAGTCAAATAACGAACTTACCGATTCGTGCATATGAATGCGGCGAATCGCCTCAGCCAGCACCGGAGCGACCGAGAGACATTTTACTTTCGATACCTTGGCCATTTCGGGCGACAAGGGAATCGTATCCGTGCAAATCACTTCTTTTAAGCGGCTGTCGCGAATGCGTTCTACCGCAGCTCCCGAAAAAACACCATGAGAGCAAGCAGCACTCACGGAAAGGGCGCCTTTTTCTAAAACTACCTGTACCGCCTGCATGAGCGTGCCGGCCGTATCAATCATGTCGTCGATGATGATGGCCTGTTTGCCGGTAACGTCGCCGATCAGGTTCATGGCCTGGGCTTCATTGGGACGCAGCCGGCGCTTGTCGATGATGGCCAGACCACATTCGAGACGTTTAGCGTAGGCCCGGGCCCGTTCTACGCCCCCGGCATCGGGCGAAACGACAATCACTTTAGACATGTCGTAAGTGGCCCTAATGTGATTCAAAATTACGTTCTTAGCGTAGAGATGGTCGAACGGAATATTGAAAAAACCTTGAATCTGGCCAGCGTGCAGGTCCATGGCGATGACGCGGTTAATGCCGGCGGCGGTAAACAGATCGGCTACCAATTTTGCGGTGATGGGCACACGAGATTGCACTTTGCGATCTTGGCGAGCGTAGCCGTAATAAGGAATAACCGCGGTAATAGATTTGGCCGAAGACCGCTTTAAAGCGTCGGTCATGATCAGCATTTCCATCAATGAATCATTAACCGGGTGGCAGGTGGGTTGAACAATATAAGTATTGAACCCTCTTACGCTTTCTTGCACTTCTACGAAAATCTCTCCGTCTGAAAAACGGCGTATTTCAGCTTTGCGTAAGTCTGTTCCCAGCTCATTGGCGATGGCCCTGGCAAGGACCGTATTCGCGGTGCCCGAGAAAATTTTGAATTCTTCGGCTGAAACCATAAGCGCCGGATACTAGGCAAAAAGCGTCGTGGTTTCAAGGGTTATGAGCGGGAAATTAGGTGGGTTTTGGGCTTTACCCCTAGCGCTGCAGAGGCTTGGTGGTCCACGCGTCGGGGTGTTTTGTACAGACGGCATCGAGCTCCGGCGTCAAGTGCAGGAAGGCGGCAATGGTCTCCTTAGAAAACGCGTGCAGCTCGGGGGAGACCAGGCAAAGGCGAAACTTGCCTTTGAGCGCCGCCATCACTTGCGGAGAGGGGGGTTGGCCGGAAAAGCAGTCGAGCCACACCCAGTCGGCTTTTTTCTCTAGTTTAAGGGCGCTTTCCACCAATTCGTACTCTGAAACACGCACCGCCACCTGGCCCACGGCCTCTTTGACGGTTAGGCGCACGATGGTGGGATGGGGTAAGTCGAGAAAGAAAAAGTCTTCGATCTTCAAGGCCGCCAGGGCTTCTAGCACCCGGCGTTCAAGACCGTCTTCTTTGGGGTTGAGGATCAGAGTGCCCCGCTTGGCCATGACCCAAACCTTGAGAAAGTCCGAAAATTTATCGCCCTCGGCGAAAGGCTCGTGGTTGAGCACAATGTCTTCGCCCCGCGACCGTAGATCAATCTCGGCACCCAGCCCCGGCGCCAAGGCCGCCAGCTCTTTAACGGTATTTACGCGGTGCCTAATGATCTTGAGCATGCTGTGCCTCTCCAGTTGGAGTATAAATTATATATGAATCCCCTTTCCGCGCTGACCGAAGCTTGCCAACGTGTGGGCAAAAAAATTCCTCATTGGGTACAAGGCGCGGGGGGAAATCTATCTTTTAAGCACGATAACACCCTGTACATCAAAGCGTCGGGGGTGCGGCTCGATAGCGTGAATCCAAGCAAAGGAATTGCGCGCGTTAAACTCGATGAGGTGAGCCGTCGGTTGCAGAGCTGCGAGGGCGAGGC
>JAYSWN010000220.1:0-17914 GCA_043718025.1 Pseudomonadota bacterium | reverse complement strand
TCGGAGAACGCAACTTTTACTCCCATCGCTTTCAGCACATCGACCATTTTCTCGTTGCCGTATTCAATCTCGAAGCGAGGCAGAGTAACCGTCCCTTTTTTATTCGCCCAAGTAACCTTCGAAACGAAATCACCGTCGATTTGTTCGAGCAATTTGGCGTCAGTGTTGGGCAAAAAGATCGACATCACCATGCGCTTCGTCTTGCCGAAGGGTAGCTGTACGGCTTGCCAATTGGTGTCCAGGTAGTAGTTAAAGTGCCCGGGCTGCTCCATGAATTTTGCTTTGGCCGTGCGCTTAGCGTCTAGAGCAAAGTCATCTTCGCGAGTCTGCTTTTTGTCGAACGCAATCGCCCAAGCGCCTTTGAAGTAAATTGCGTTCACCAGGTAAAACAGCTGATCTTTAGGAATTGGTCCGGCTAGAACTTTGGTGATCTTGTTATTGGTTTTGTCGGCAGCCCATTTGTTGATTTCGGTGATAAAATCTTCAGACTGAAAATCACGACTCAAAATCTCGGCGTCATGAGCGCGCTGGTTGATTTTTACAAAACCCGGCCAGAACTTAACCTTCTGATCGCTATTGCCCCACATTGAATTGGCAATGGCCAGCTTAACTTTGTCGTCGGCAGTTTCGAGATCGGAACGTAGCTCACTCCAAGTGTCGGCCAATTTTTCTAACGAAATCCGATCAGAAATTCCCAGCAGCTTGCCGAGTTCAGCCTTGGTGGCGCCATCGGCGCCATTGTAGGCCATGCTCAGAGCCGCATGGATGCTGAACGAAGACATAAAAACGTTTTTGCCTTTTTCGTTTTTATTGATCTGATTGAGAACTTTGTAATTGAGAGCGTTGATACCAGCGCTCAAGGGACTCTTTTTAGGGGCTTCTGCAGTCGCAATATTTGCCGCGACAAAGAAAGCCGCCACTTTGGCTAGAAAAGATACGTTCATGTTTTTCCCCAACGTAAAACAACCCCCAGTGTTCACTTGGCGCCAACAATCGACGCTAAACGGACACTGCAGTGTCAATATTCGGGGGGTTTTAACAGGGTGCGACAAAAAGCGTTAACCCGCCGCGCAGTCACGTCGCGTCAATTTGACTCGGGCTTAACTCGTTCGCTGGCCACTACTCCAGTTCGATGATCTCTCGACTATGAAGCCAGCGGCGGTTTTTCAGGTAGTAGAGCACTCCCCAAATCACTCCCCAAGCTAGGCCAATGGCGTGGGTGCGGTAGCTCACTTCAGGTTTAATCTGCGACGGAAACAACATCACCAGGGCGAACCCTAAAGCTCGGATGGCGCGGTTTTCGATGCTCTGGTTGCGTTCAACGAAGAGAAACAGCGTCAGCCAAAAGCCCGCCATGCCGTAAATCATTCCGGAGGCGCCGAGTAGATTCACATTGGCATCGTAGGTGAAAAGCGAAGTGGCGGTGATCAACACGCCCAATGCCAACGTACCAAACGGAAATACCCTCGCACCGCAATAACCGTACAAGTGATAAACCAGAATGCCGAAGGGAAACGCATTAGCGATCCAATGGTCCACATCCCGGTGAATGAGAAAGCTGGTCACCAGTCGCCAGTAATCATGCCGTTCGAACACATCGGCCGGCGTGCTTTCCATCCATTGCCCCCAGGTTGTGGGGTAATGCCAACGCAGTGCGGAAGTTGCGGTGACAAACGCTAGCGCCATTACGGTGACCAGCGGCGTTTTGCGCAATGGTGGGCGTGACAGGTGGGTGGCTTTGATTACCGGGCGCAATACGTATTCGGAAGATTCCATGGTTTAGCCAGTGACCGGTCGAAGTTCGAAATAATGGTTTAGCTCGGGCGAGCGGTTTGTTCGCCAAATCTTTTGATCCAAAAAGAAATGGTGTCCCACAATACCAAAGTAGAGAACGTACGCCAGATTTCCCCAAGTTCCCACACCTAGCGAACCATTTAGAAACCTGATTTCGCCGCGCGCCCAAAATATTAACGTAAACAGGGTCGAGAAAAGTAAGGCGGCAAGTACATAGGTAGCAAAATTAGAATTGATTCGTCGCGCCAGCCCGAAGACTCCACTACCAAACTCTGTCTGGTAGCGGCGTTGGCCGTAGTACCAAACGATGGCGTGATATTGAATGTTATGAAAAAGCGAATTCATGATCGAAACCACCATCAGAGATTGCGCAAAGTTCTCGGGCGCCAGCGCTAGAGGTTCCAGGCGGGCTACCAAAAAAAACATCGTGTTATAGAATAGCCAGCATACGCCGATGTAGGCCAAGGCCACGGGACTCGCCTTTGAGTTCTGTCCGTTGAACGTGCGCAAGGCAACCACACCAATACCGACTAAGCTAATTGCCGATAGCGCTAAGGGAAGTGGGATCAGCCAACCGTAGTTCTGCACCAAAGCGTACCCGGCGCTCATCTCACCCTTTAATTTATAAGAGAGAAAGAAGTGGCTCATGGGGGCGTAGGTCACGAGGTAAAGCAACCGCCGGTAAGTTTCACGGGTGGGCTCAATAGCCCCCACCTTTTTATTGTAGATCTGAACGAAGCCAAAGTGCTGTTTGGTGTTGTGGTACAGCGACCAGGTGAAGATAAAAAAACCGTAACCATTCTGAAAAAATGGGTTGCCCGTTTGTAAAGTTAAGGCAACGGCGGCAAGCGGTAAGGCAAAGAAGAGTAAGCTCCAGGTCAGCACCGTTTTGTTTTCAGTTGCGAACTGAGTGTCAAAGTAAGTTCGGCTGTAAGTTGCCCAGAAATGCGACCCTTCGAAGCCAAAAACCCAGATCCAAAAAAACAGGGGGATAAGGGCTGGTGCGAGGTAACTGACAAAGGCCATGGCCAAGGTGAAGAAAGCGCCCCCAAAAATAAAAGCGAGATCAAAGTTCGGGTTTTTAATCCAAAGTGCATTGGGCGACAGGGCGCTCATGATTCTCCTCAGAATTCCAGCAATTTAGCATCTGAAAGAGCATTCGGAAACTGCAACTTGAGGTGGTCAACGAACGACAAGTGGTGCGGAATCCGTTACAATCAAGACACCGTGCGCTCCTTCTTTTTTGCCCTTTCTTTCAGCCTGGTTTTGGTCGCCGAACCGCTCTCCTCTGGGCGCGTGCCCGAACTGGTGATTATGATGGACGTGGACGAAACCCTTTTGAGCGAGGCTGACCATGCTGCTTTTGCCAAAAATGAAAGAGCGAGTGTCGTTCGGTACACTCCGAGCGATGGCCTAAATGTGCGTTCGCTTTTGCACTCAGTCGACCTCGCCGATGGTCGCCGAGAAAGCGTAGTGGCGGTACGCCCCGGTATGGTCTCGTTTTTTGAGAAGATGGCCCCGTTGATTGCCAGCGGAAAAGCCCGAATTGTTTTAACCTCGCTCAACGATGACGCCCGTACCAAGGCCGTGCAAGAGCAAATTCAGGTGGGCGGCAAGACCCTGAAAGAGCGGGGAGTTGAAGTGACTGCTCGCACCGATTTCGCGCCGCAAAAGGGAGAAAAAAACTTTGCTCTGCTTCGTAACTCACTAAGGTTGCGAAATGAAACTCGGGTGGTGGCCATTGACGAAAATGAGCGTGCCTTCGCGCACCAAGGTTCTAATGACTTTATTGTCTTGGTACCTGCCTTCGGACCCGCGGCGGCCGATCAGTATCTGGAAGGACACGATTATGCCAATAAGAAGCAAATTGAGGCCGCATTTGAGGGGATATTTGACGAGGTAACGAATAAGCGCCCCTCTCGCTTGACACCGGCGATGGTGAATTGTTTTAGACCGCTTGCCCAATAGCCCCTCCAAAGCTATTGCTAAAGCACGATGGCACACGGAAACATTGCGCTTTGGGTTGGTTTTAACGCATTTGTTTTTCTGATGCTGGCGCTCGATTTAGGCGTTTTTCATCGGCAATCCCACAAAATTAAATTCAAAGAGTCGCTAACCTGGACCGCGGTGTGGATCGGCTTGGCCCTAATTTTTAATGCCGGCCTCTACCACTTTTTTGGCAAACAACCCGCCTTGGAGTTTCTTACCGGCTACGTAATCGAAAAGTCGCTTAGCGTTGACAATATTTTTGTCATTTTAATGATCTTTACGTTTTTTCGCGTGCCCGACAAATACCAGCACAAGGTTTTGTTCTGGGGAATATTGGGCGCGCTGTTTATGCGCGCCGCTTTTATTTTTGCGGGCGTGGCCCTCATCAACCGCTACCATTGGATTATTTTTGTTTTTGGCGGTTTTCTGGTGGTTTCGGGCATCAAGATGATGCTTCCCGCCAAGGCCGAGGTGTCGCTAGACCAGAATATTGTGATGAAGCTTCTGCGGCGAGTGGTGCCCGTGACCAATTCGTATCACGGTGGGGATTTCTTCGTGGTGGAAAAGCACCGCCGCATGGCAACTCCGCTCTTTGCGGCGCTGATTATGGTCGAGATTACCGATCTGATTTTTGCCATGGACTCTATTCCCGCCATTTTGGCCATCAGTTCTGACCCCTTCATTGTTTATACGTCCAACGTGTTTGCGATTTTGGGCCTGCGATCCCTGTTTTTTGCAGTTTCGGGGTTGATGGATCTTTTCCATCACTTAAAAATTGGCCTCTCGGTCATTTTAGTTTTCGTGGGAACTAAAATGCTCATTGAAGATTATTACAAAGTGCCCACCGGCTTAGCCCTGATGACCATTCTTGGCGTTTTAGCGCTTTCGGTCGTGGCCTCGCTCATCTGGCCACCGCGCGGGGAAAGCAAAGACACAAAGGAGGCCGTTAAATGATAAAGGCCTTTCGTATTGCCGGTATTCTCGAAGGCATTTCTTTGCTGGTATTACTGGGTATCGCCATGCCGCTGAAGTATAAGTTCGGCTTGCCGATGATGGTTAAAGTGACCGGCTGGTTTCACGGCATCTTCTTTATGGCTTACCTTGGTCTTTTGGCGGTAATTACCACCGAATTTAGCTGGAGCCATAAGAAGGCAATGGTCGGATTTTTGGCGGGAATTGTGCCGTTAGGCACCTTCTTTTTTGATCGCCACGCGAATGAAAAGGCGGAGTTATGAAAGTGGCAGTGAAAAACTCGAAAAAGGGCGAAGTGCCTCATCTCACTCAGGATACTTTCGTGAGCCCGATCGGGCTGCTGACGCTCTTGGCCAGTGAGCGTGGCATTGCCGCGTTGCTTTGGGAAAACGAACCGCCCCATCGCGTAAAACTCGCCAAAGCGCCTAAGAATATCGGCGTTTCAAAAATTCTCGACCGCACTAAGAAGCAGCTGGCCGAGTACTTCGAAGGCAAGCGAGTCGATTTTTCGATCCCCTTAGATTTAACCGGCACCCCGTTTCAGCTGGCGGCCTGGAAAGCGCTCACTGAAATCCCGTTTGCCGAGACCATCAGCTATCAAGAACAAGCCGTGAAACTGGGCAACCCCAAGCTCACCCGCGCCGTAGGCGCGGCCAACGGAAAAAATCCGGTTTCTATTCTGGTTCCGTGCCACCGGGTGATTGGAAAAAACGGCGAACTTACGGGTTTTGCCGCCGGGCTACCGACCAAGCAATTTCTGCTCGACCACGAAGTTACGGTGTTGATGCTGAAACAGAAACGGCGTTCAACTCTTTTGAAACGTAACCACGTTTCGTCCCTCAAAAAATAACTTCCAGCCAAAGTGGTTTGCTATCCAGCGAAACGTATTTTGGTGAAAGAAGATCACGTGGGTGGGGTCGCGCTGGTAATACCAGTCGGCAAAAATCATCTCTTCCCACCATATTCCGGTCAAAATGGTTAGGTGGCCCAACGGATTCAACAGTCCGTCCAGCTTGGTAAACTCTACCCGTGGTCGATGAAAGTGTTCGGCGGCTTCGGTACAGGTGATGAAATCGTACTTTCGAACCAGTAGTTCGGGACGGTTCGCAAAAAACGGGTCAAAACCCTCCATCTCAAAGCCGGCCTCTTGAAACATTAGCTGAAGGGTCGGACCCGGCCCCGAGCCGTAGTCGAGCCCTTTGCCCTGGGCGGGTAGCCGTTTGGCTAAGGGCTGAAAGGCCTGGGTTAAGAAGTTGCGGTAACGCTGGTCTAAAGGGTCGTTATTGTGTTCTGCGTAGCGGGCCTTTTCTTGGTCAGCGGCTAAAAAGAACTGGGCCGGAACAAAGATCAGCCGGCAAGTTCCGCAGTGAAAAAATTCGCGGGGATGCGCAATCACTGACGTGTGAATTCGTTCTGACGAAACGGCGTGGCACAAGGGGCAGTGGTGAGTTTGCTGAAAAGGCGGGCTCATGGCGGCGCCAAGTTACACCGAATGGGCCGGGCGCGCCCCCAAAAAAAAGAGCGCCGGAATTTCCCACGGGAAGAAACGCCGGCGCCCTAAGATTGGAGTCAGGGCGAACCCCTTCTCCAAGACCTACGAAATCGTATGCCTGCAAGGGGGGGGCGGTGTCCACAATCTGAACCGGGTGGGGGACACATTGCGGTTACCTATCAGGAAACCATTTCAAAGTGCGTTAGCGGGGACTCAGAGTTAGCATTGGCGGATGGCAAAATATTTTATTTCAATGATTTCGTTTTCGCTTTTAGGCGGGAGCGCTCATTCGGCGCTTTCGCAATGGGTTGACGTGGCGACAATCGATAATTCGATTGTGGTCGAAGCTCGCTACTTTGGTCACCACAACTTTCTCGGACGGCCCGTCGCCGGTTACCGAGCGGGTAAATGTCTGCTTGCGAAGCCTGCGGCGGAAGCCCTGGCGAGAGTGCAGAAAGATTTATATGCGAAAGGTTATTCTCTAAAGGCCTACGACTGCTATCGCCCCCAAAAAGCGGTAGATGATTTTGTGGCGTGGGCGAAACAGGCGAGCGACCAGAAAATGAAAGCGGAATTCTATCCGCGGGTGGATAAAAAAGACGCCTTCAAGCTCGGTTATATCGCCACCCGCTCGGGCCATTCGCGCGGCAGCACTATTGATCTTACGTTGGTTAAGCTTCCCCTGATTGCGAGCGCAACTTGGAAGGACGGTGAGCCGCTTGTCGACTGCACGGCGCCTTACCAATCTCGATTCAACGACAACTCAATCGACATGGGTACCGGCTACGACTGTTTCGACGATAAAGCGGCCACCCTGAGTGCTGGCATTGCCGAGGTGGCCAAGGCCAATCGGTTGCTGCTCAAGCAAGCAATGGAGCACCAGGGGTTTGGCAATTATGAAAAAGAGTGGTGGCACTACACGTTGAAAAACGAGCCCTACCCCGACACCTACCACGATTTCGATATTGAATAAGACTGGCCACCACGAACCTTTCCGCCGTACAGTGGGCCCATGCTGGCACTGCTTAAATTAACTCTGCGTTGGGTTCTAGCCGTGGGAATGATGTTGGTGGGGATCAGCCATTTTACCCAGCCCGAAGGCTTTGTAAAAATAGTTCCTAGCTACTTGCCCGCGCCGCTCACTCTGGTTTACGTCAGCGGGTTCTTCGAAGTGTTGGGCGGAGCTGGACTCTTAATTCCGGGCCTGAGTCGGCTGGCCGCCTGGGGCCTTATCGCATTGTACGTCGCGGTATTTCCCGCCAATTTACACATGGCGATACACCAGATTCCGTTGGGCGATAAACCTATTGCCCCTTGGCTTTTGTGGTTGCGGTTGCCCTTGCAGCTCGTGTTGATCGGTTGGGCGTACTTGTTTACTAAACGGTGAACTAATCGTGCCAGCGAATACGGCGGAAACGTTCAAAAAGGTTTAAGCGGTGGCGAACCGATTCGAGCAGGTCGCCGCATTTGTTGAGCAAGCCCTTTTTTAGAAAAAATTCGAATAAGCGTCCGTTAGTCTCTAACTTTAGAAGCGCTCTGGCATCGAGCGCCACTTGGCCTTCGGTGCCGACCAGATTTACCGTGAGCGGGGCCGACGTGAGGTCGAGTGTCTGTTCGAATTCTTTGCCGTCGGTGGCGCCGTAATAAGGCGCCGGCACGAAGAGACTCATTAATCCGTTTAATGCCGCTTCGGCCCCTTTGCGAAAACGTCCCGGCTTACGGGCGATCAAGGTGAATACTGCGGCATCTTTAATTTTACGCCGCGGAAACGAGGCGATCGTTTTTTTAAATCCTTCCGGATCCAGAATGGACATTAAATACAGGTGCAGGTGACTCGTGCCCCACACTTCGGCGTCTACCATCGACATGCCCGCTCCACCGACGCGGGCGGCCTGCTCAAACAGGTACCAGCGGCCGGTGTCTTCATCTTTTACAAATTCGGCGTGCCCCGGGCCTTCCTTATTACCTAATCGAGCGTGGACCAGCGACGCCAGTGGCTCCAGCTCCTTGGCCAAATCACTTTGGAGGTCGATGGGTCGGTCGATAAAGTAGATCAGTCGCCCATTCGGAAGTCTAAATTTTTCGTAGCGCCAGATTGCGGTGATGGTGACCTCACCGTTAACGGAGATGGTGTTTACTACATATTCCGGCCCTTTGATGGCGGGCTGAACCACCACATCGCTAATCAGGTGGCCGTAGTTATCGGTTTTGTCCAAAATGCCCGAGATCACCTTCCAAATGGCTTCTGGATCGCTTGCATCAACAAACTCGACCTTTTCTGCGCCAGAACTGGCGTTGGGTTTGATGACCACCTCTTTGGTGCCCAGCTTTTTTACGAACGCTAAGATCTCGTCTCGGTCGCGGCTGAGCAGGGTGGGAATAGCAAAATCGCCCAGCGCAATTTGCATGGCGTTTTTTTCACGCCGGTCGGCGCTCGTTTCTGGATCGTTTCCGGGCAGACCAAGCCAGGCATTAAACTTATCGGCCTCGACCGCGCCTGATTCCATCCCGCCCAGCACTCGCGTAACGCCCATGGGCCGAAGGCGCTCTAGCACCCGTTGCATGCTGTCGGGATCGGCCGGATTGCAAGTGAGCAGCTCTTGATATTGGTCTTTAGAACCATTGAATGATGCCGCGTAGTTGGGACGGATCGTCTCTTCGGTCATCACGTGAATCCAGCGGATTTTCTTGCCCGGGTACATTTGGCGAGAGACTTGGGCGTAAAACGAGGAGGTGCCGTGGCAGTCTACGCAAACCAGCGTCACCAGGTCTTCTGCCTGGGCTTGGCCGGAAAATAGCCAAATAGCTAGAATCGCGCCGAAAAAGCGCCTGCGTATGTCGTTTCTGAAGTTCAAGGAATTACCAACTTGTGGTGTAACATTCCTGGCGCCGTTAAGGCTAGAGCGTAAAACTCAATTTAGCGCACAAGTACGATCAATAGGGAGACCTATGGATCGACTCAAAATTGGGTTATTCTCTCCGCTTCTTGGTTGGGCTCATGACGGTTGAACTTTATTTAGAAAAAAAACGGGCCCGTTTTGCGGCCGAGTTTACTCCGCGCCAGGAGTGCCCGCACTGCCTTCGTGCCTCTTCCACCTGTTACTGTGCCGGGGTAAAACCATTCGTACCTAGCACCCATTTTGCCATCTTGATTCATCCCAATGAAGTGTGGCGCAGCATCGCCAGCGGAAGAATGGCCCATTTGTGTTTAACTAATTCATCTTTTTATGAGGGGCGCAATTTTAGCCACCATGCGGCGGTAAACGCTCTAATTGCTGACCCGGCAAACTACCCGGTGGTGCTATCGCCGGGGGAACACTCGGCCGACTTATCTGCAATGTCGGTCGAAAAGCGGGCGCTGGCCTTTCCGGCGGCTAAGCAACTGGTGGTATTTCTAATCGATGGCACCTGGAGCCAGGCCACCAAGATAAAACGGGAGAGCCAAAACCTAAAGCCGTTACCGCACGTTTGTTTTACTCCACGGGCGCCTTCGCAATTCTTGGTGCGCAAGCAGCCAAGCTCGCACTGTTACTCCACGATCGAAGCCATTCACGAGTTTATCGAATTGGTCGAACAACCCACTCATCGCCACCACGACAATATGATTGAGGTCTTTACCTCGATGGTGAATCAGCAGATTGATTTTGAAATTCGCCACGGGCGTAAAGCCACCCGCGGCGAGCGCCTAGCCGAAATCCACCGCACGTTCTAAACCTAAAAGACTATACGCAAGGTGCGCCTATTGATTCTAAATGGCGCGACGCGTTTGCTTCTGATTTGTTTCACGATTTTGGTGAAATCAATTCACTTTATGGAAGTCACCCGATCTCGCATCCTGGTTTCAGAGGGTCATTGGTGACTCCTCGTAACCAGGATTAAAAATGAAAAAGAAAACTCTTTCGCCTCTTCTCACTTCGGTGGCGACTGCGGCCAGCATTGTTGCTGGCTCGGCCGCATTGGGATCCAATCTGCCGCGTGGCATGAACGTTCAGCCGCTTGCGGGCAGTTGCCGCATCGGAACGTTTCCGCAGACCAGTAAAGCGGGAGGGTACAACGAACTATGCGAAGTGATGCAGGACTCTGAAAAATGCTTAGCGTTTATCAAAGGGCACTTTCATCAAAAAAATGACATCGTCACCACCAGTAAAACCCATGATCTGCCGAAGCTCCAGTACTGCCTAGAAGTGCTACAACACGATTTAGGGCTTGGCGCGGTTGAGTCGGGAGATTGAAGTGAAATCGCGCACCAGGGGAATTCAGATCGCCGGCGAGACGAGGCGCCTCCTTATTCAAAAACTCAAGAACGGTGCCGAAGTGATCACCTACGCGCAAGAGCCCGCTCTCGCGTCACTGTGCACTGCCTTGGGACTCCAGTTTGAATTGGGAAGAAAAGACTCCGATCGACTAAGCCCGTTTTTCGGAGTCGACGTTCTCGAAGCTGGCGATAACCCCTGGTGTAGCGAAATCTTTTCTCAAGAAGGAGAGTTTGCCCTCCGTTTCTGGAGAAGAGATGGCGTAGAGCTCGAGGTGCGCCACCCCGACTTCTGCCACATCCTTGAGGCAAGCTCATTCAACGAAAGCGGTAAATTAGTTCAAGCCGTCATCTTCCCCGGCCGTGTGGCAGAAAAATACCGGGCCAAAGGTTTTGAGCTGGTGGTGGTGCGCGACTGGTTGCTGGCTTCGTCGTTGAGTGAAGACGGTGACTCTAGGGTTGCCTACCTTTATGCCAACGAGTGGGAGATCCAAAACAACATTGCCCACACTCAAGCCAAGTTGATGACCCAACGGCGATTGGCTTTTTCGGGCACGCACGACATTGTCGATCATCTACTCAACGCTGATGTTAGCAAGTTTGACGGCATGCGCAGCCTTTTTCTTGAGGCAGACGCGGTGTTCACCACCGTTTTTTGGAAACGCGCTTCGGCCACCAAACAGAAGCTATTGATCTCCTACCTGCTCGGCGTGGTGCTCGACGATCTGGCCCAGCCCCGTTGGTACGGATCGCAAAAACATGAATACTTGGCCCGCAAAACTTTGGCCGAATTGCTAAACGTAGCGTATTCTCAAGACTGCAATTCGCTGGCGTTGCCCAAGGAATTTCACGATCTGGTGAGCAGCCTTCGCGCCAAAACATTACCCATGCCACACCTGGATCAGGGCTTTACTCAGTTTCTTCAGCAGATCTGACTCATTCCAAACCCGCTTCGGTTGGGTTGTCTTCGTCACCGTTAATTCCGAACAATGAGTTTTGATCCATTTGATCAGCGAGCTTCTGGTAGCTCGGCGCTTTCTTGTTCTTTGCCCACAATCCCACCGCCTTAATCAGCGCCAAGTTTGATTTTGAATGGACGTCGAATTCAGCGGCCAGGCCTTGGGTGAGAATGTCGAGATTTCGCGTCTGGTCGCGCACCGATCTCTTTGCTTTGCGGTAGAAATAGAGCGAATTGTAGTACGAATAAGAGGTGCAGCTGTTGAAAAAGAAAATCTGGTAGCGATTGCGGGCCATCTTCATTTTAAAGCCGTGTCGTTCTTCGATCGCCTCTGGGTCAAGATGACCACCTAGCCCAGAGTGTCCATCGTAGATCATCACCGCGGCCTGCTCATTGGCGGTTTTATAGAAGTAATGGAAGGCATCGCTGTTCTCGTCGATTCCGGTATTACCAAAATACAGAACGATGCGCAGTGTAGCGCGCTCGGCCTCGAGTTCGGTCACCTCTGCGAAGGGTTTCACAATGGGCTGTCGATTGAGAACTGTTTCTATCTCTTCTTGATCTAGAGATCTAGGTTCAGGAAAACCCAATTTAATTAAATCTCGGCGAAAGGCCCGGTAAGTTTTGGCGTTGAGGTCTTTCGAAGTCATGGGGTTATCATTTTGATCTTCGTCGTCTTTTCCGAAAAAGACGTAGATCGGAATCGTTTGGGTTTTCGGATTTACCAGACGACTATACTCGGGGTAGGAGAGTTTGGTGTTTGGAATGCGCTCTAGATCACCGGTGACGAGGTCGTAGTGTTTTCCTTCTTCAAGTGGGCACTTGGGCATTCGTGGGTTCCAGAAATACCAAAAGTCATCGTACGAGTTGTAGTGATCGTCGGTGCAGAGATTGACCTCTTTTTTGTTTAGACCCGCAGCATAAATAAATTCTTCATCGGGAGAGCGGGGTAACGTCACCGTGTACTTGGTGCGGGGCCCTTTTTTTACTTGGATGGTGCCTTCGTAGTCGTAACGAATGCGATAACCGTCGTCTTGTTTTTCAAGCTTAGTGATTTTGGTGACGTGCTCGCCCTTTGGCACGCCGTAGGCAGTGGCGACCGACATCGGCCCATAAAGGTGCAGCAGCTGATTGTCGATGTGCTCTTTAGCCTCTTCCTTGGTTGGCTTAACCGTGGAGTTCCAGTCTACAAAGTGAGAAAAATTTAGTTTAGCTTCGGTATTGTTCTTCCCCACGAAACCGAACGCGCACGACGACACCGCTAACAAAAACCCAACCCAATACCCCATGTAACACCCCTTCCGATCTGACTAGCATTCAAGGAAAATGGAAAACAGGGGAAGTTGAAAATGACGCCAATTGTCGTGAACAAAAGCGTTCAGTGCATAGGCGGGCTCTATTTTTCGTTTTGAGCCTTGGCCGTTTTGGCGCGAAGAAATAGCGGGTCGCGATCAGGTTGCGGAACTGGGTACGATACAAACGAGGTGAGTTGGATGGCTTGTCGGAGGGGAAGGGCCTCGTCTTGCCAAAAAGTGCGCAGCAACCGAAGATCCTCTTTTACCTCCGTTGCCTTCGCCCGAGCCCCGGCGTGCTCGAGCAACCGCAGAAAGAGCGTATTTATTAACTTCGGTGAGTTACCTAAAAAAAATTCAATTAATTCGCCAATCACGTCGGCCGGAACACGCCTATAGCCGTAGCCGTAGCAATAAGAGGGGAATTCTTCTTCAATTCGCTCTTGATGACCCACGTACTTAAGCAGCCTCGAAAGGGCGGCGATTGTCTCGGTGGCATTTTCTCGACTACGAAAGGCGCCAAAGAAACGGTAATCGGGCAGTGCGGCGGGTACGGTGGAGAAACAAAATTGCAAGTGGTGAGTTTCCGTCTTGATCCCTAAAAAAGGATAGCGAAATGAGTACGCCGACGCCACGTTGCGTTTTGGCTTTGCGGTTTGAATTAATTCAACCTCACGCAAGCAGGCATCGAGATCAGTTTTACATGGCTCCCACGTGATTTTACTGGCGGCCTTGATGAGCTTAAACATTTTTTCGCGGCGGCTGGCGCGGCGGTATTGGGCAAGACGGGCCTTAAGGTTTTTTGCTTTTCCGACGTACAGCAGGCCGCCGTTTTCATCCCACAGCTGATACACGCCGGGGGTAGTAGGCAGGCTACTTAAGAACTCCACTCCAAACTTCCGGTCGAAGGGTATTAGTTTTTTCGTCACTTGGTCTTAAGCACCCACATCCTTGAAAAGCCGGCGTAGGAAATCTCTTTCTTAGTTATTGTCCAACCCAGGCCTTGAAATAGGGCTTCATGCTCACCCTCGGTCATCAAGGGAAGCACCATCGGGCCCATTCGGGTCAGTTGAGTTATTCTACCCGAGCAAATGGCGGCAAGCACGGCGATGTCGAACTCGGTATGTGGCGCACCGCCCAAGATCGCATCTTCAATCATTTCGGTGAGCCAAGCGCGGTGTTCACTGGGTAGCGACGCGGTTTCATGCAACGGCTCATTAATGACCACGGTGGCGTTCGGTTTAAGCCTTACGCTAAGGGCGCGTAGAGCCGCCAATTTAGTTTGCCGAGACATGGTGTAAAGCGTGTGATTAATCAAAGCGGCATCGTAGAAGGGGCCGTCAGGTAGTCTGCTTTTAGGGTTTACGTATTCGCGCACCAACGAAAAGCGCGCGTCCGCTCCCGGAAACATAAACCGCATGCGATCTTCGGCAATGGTGAGTGCCTGGTCATGATCCACCAACATAAAACTTCGTCCGGGGGATAAGTCGGCGAGAATACCGCTTAAGCCGCCGGTGCCCGAGCCCAAGTCGATAATCCTTCCTTCGGTTGGCAGAGCGGCATGAAAGGCTCCGGCAAGCGCCAGATAGCGGGGGCTGAAATAGAACATTTCGTAGGCGCGGTAATAGTCACTAAGCCAGGCCGGGCCGTCGTTGAAACGTTTTTGAAAAAAAATATCTAGTTCGCGTCCGAGCTCACTTTTTGGGGAATAAATCTGGTCGATGATGGCCCGAATACGGGCCTTGGCCATTTCAGGTGGGAGGGTAGAAAGCGCAACTGATTGCAGATGATCGCTCTTCCAGCTCACCCGTGCTTCGTTCATTAATCTTCGGGCAAGCCGCGAAGGAAAAAGGAGGCAGAAATTGCCCAGGGCGGGCACTTCCCCGAACATCAGCAGACAGAAAAATAAGGGCAAGACGGGCAATCTTTTTAGCAGAAGCCTTTGCCGTAAGCCGAAACTCGGGAGACACTTTCTCCCATGAAACCAACGCCAATCCATGCGGTCTTTTGTGTCACGCGAAAGGTCATTTCGCTAGCGGTTGTTTACTCCGCATGAAGAAATGGACGCTGCTCGAACACACCACCACTAAGGATGGCGGTCGCCTCACCCTTAATGAGCGAGACGGTCTGTACCTCATTCGGCTTGATGGCGTGGATCTAATGTCTACCCGCGAGAGTTTTTCTGAGCGAAAGCTGGCCGAACATGGTTGCCAATGGGCAAAGTTCATTGCGGCCCCGCGTATCTTAATTGGTGGCTTGGGCTTGGGCTTTACGTTGCGGGCCACTCTCGAGCTGGTCGAAAAAAAGGCGCAAGTGGTGGTGGTTGAACTGTCATCTGAAGTCATCGCTTGGAACGGCAATTTGGCCTATCCCTTGGCGGGTAAACTTTTGAAAGATTCGCGCGTGCGGCTCAAACAAATGGATGTCCGCCAGCACGTGGCCAAGTCCAAAGCGACGTACGACGCCATTCTTCTCGACGTCGACAATGGTCCAACCGCACTTACGGTGGCCAGCAATAGTGGACTGTACGATAAAGCGGGTATCGAAAGCCTAAAGCGAGCGTTAAAGCCTAAGGGGCGGCTTGCGGTGTGGTCGGTCGACGAAAGCCCACCTTTTATCAAACGGCTGAAAAGCCAGGGTTTTAAGACACTTATCGAACGGGTACGAGCCCACGAAACCTCGGGCGGCTGGCGCACCCTGTTTTTGGCCGACCTTTAATTCACTCTCTAAGCTAAGCCACCACTTCAGGCTGGATCTAATTAGTTACATTGGTTATTGATGTGGCCGCACGGGATGTGCTTCGTCGATGGAGCCAAAGGTTGTCTTTTTTTTCTGATTTTAACGTTCGATCGCTAATGGCGCGAGTTTGCCTCACCCTTGCGCTTTCATTCGCCTATTCGGCGCAAGGGGAGCGCTTTTTTCTGTTTTCGGCGCCCGGCGTGCAAAGCGAAAACTATGCTGAAGTCGTCCGTCAGCTCCTTAGAGATGACGTGCTGGTTTTCTCGGATGGCGAAGAGTTCACGGTTAAATCGGTGCTCGGCCAGGGGAACACCACGCTAGTTATAGATATCGTCGGAAACCGAGTACTACGAATTCCTTTGAGTAGTGGAAACGCCTCAATTTCCACCGACGAAAACGGCAAAGAATCACCTATTCCATTGGGTTCCTACACCTCTTACATCACCGAATTTATCGAAGGGCATCGGGCGCTGACCGCGGCCGGGGTACGGGTCGTAAAGATGTACGAGCACCTTCGCGAAGAGTACGTGGTGGTTGAAAAGCTGAGCCCGAGATTTAATTACCGCTGGTACTTCCATAATCGTAGAACTTTTTCGGAAGGGTTTAAAAGGCGCGTGGACGCACAATTGCTGCAATTTGTAAGTGGCGTTTCTCTCTTTGCAAAAATTGGCGACTTTCATCCTGAACAGCTGGTTTACAATGAGTCGGAGTGGGTGCTGCTTGATTTTACGACTTCAACCACAATGGCCCGCTATCAAAATGACGTGGCCCCTTTTTTGCTGAGCCGTTGGCATCGGGTATTAGCGTGGATGGGGCGCAGCCAAGGGGTTCACCTGCCGCCGGATTTGGAGCCAAGGGTGAGAGATCTCGTTTCCGATTTAAGAACGGCCAGCGGTTTAAAGCCCGTCTGGCACCTGCCTTGTCGCCAAACGCTGGACGTTTTTTCGTTCATAGTCGGTAACCGACGCCAGCGGCAACGAGCCGCGCTTAGGACGCAGTAAAAATTTTTTCCAGCTCTCGCAAATCCAATTCATCACCGGCGATTTTTTGCCGCAACGTTTCGCGTTGTTGTTTAAGCACTTCGTCTAAGAAAGGGCGTTCGGGATCGTGAGGGTCGACAAATCGGCCATCGAGAAAACGAAACGTAAAAGTTTTGATGTCTTCACCCGGTCGCCGTTGCGCCAAGATGTCGTCAACCCAATCGATATCTCTCCACGGTAGATCGTTCTGATAATGAGCCCGCGCGTTTTTTACTTTTAAGTAGATCGAAAATGTTGTGGCCCATACGCGCCATTCGTTCAGAAACTGTAGCTCCAGCCCAAGTCGCACGTAGTCGCGCACATATTGTGCAAATCGCGGCGGAAACTCCCTGGCTTGGTACTTCTTCGCTTGAACGTATACGTTAATCTTGGTGTGCAGGGCTCTAAATGCCTTCTCGTCAGCTTCTAGTGAATAAAGTGAGCGGTGCGCCAATTCGTGTACCATCAGTAAAAGGCTTTCTCCCCCTTCCATTAAATCGGGATTCAAACCCACGTGGCGGGCGGTGCGGTGAAAGCCGGCTTTTTCGGCACGACCCCAAAAGATGATGTTGATTGGACGATCCTTCGGGGTGGAGGCTTTCATCAACTCCCTAAGCGAACTCACTCCGGTAGCCATCAGCTTTTCAAAAGCTATTTTCACGAAGGCATCTTGCCACGCCCAGCTAAGGCGGTAGGTGTCCAATGCCGTAAAGAACTGTTTAGCTGGCGCCTCGGCTTGGTAAGTTTGCACCTCGTTTACCCAATGGGGAGAGGCAGTATAGCAGTAATTGCGCTTGGCCATTTTTTGCGCAATTTGCGCAATTGTCTCCGATCGCTGCCATTCAAAAAAATCCCAGTCGGCAATCGTGGAAGAGGGGCCCGGTGCGAGGGCATTCAAGCTGGTGAGCGCAATGAGTAACCTTTCGTCCTCGGCGGCTCGGATCGGCAAGTGCGACAAAAGAAGAAGTCCCACGATAAAATACAACTTATTTCCTCTATCTCCCATCACGCAATTCTCCTTGTTGCAAACGCGCCTCGATTTGATTGGCCAGGCCAAATTGTAGGCACTGAGAAAGTTCCCCCAGAGCAAGGGTGACGGACTTCTTTGTTCCGTGTTCCGTGAAATGAGCGTTGAAGAAGCCGTCAGAAAAATGTTCAATTTTTACATCGTTACTAATCGCCGCCGCCAACACGCCCTCCTTTACAAAGAGTTTGTTATTAAGATCTTCTGGGTCTTCTAATGAAAAAATGTATTGCGGTAGCGCTCGATTGAAATTCAGATCGAGAAATTTCATCTTGTTCCACATTGCGGCATCGTCATCATCTAGGGTTGAATCATTTCCCGCCGCAATTTTTATCCACAGCGCGGGGCTGGAGGGTGGTTTCCTTTGGGGAACCAGTTTTCCG
>JAYSWN010000219.1:0-17943 GCA_043718025.1 Pseudomonadota bacterium | reverse complement strand
TGTCTCAAAACCTTATGTAGAGCCGCGTTCCTGTCATTGCGTAGCAGGCGCGGCAACCTTTGGCCTGCTTGGTTTTGTCGACGTCCCTCTTCACTCATAGTGAAAGGGTTGCTTCAGCCGCACTGCGTGCGCCTTCGCCATGACGGCGAAATACCACTTTTGAGACACCCTCTTAGGACACCGCCAAGTCCAATCGAAGCCTCGCGCAAAAAAGAACCTCCGACGATGACATTAGGACATGAAAGGGGAACCAAATGAAAGTGGTCGATGGCAAAGTAAATTGCGCCTCCGCTGCATGGCGCGAATCACTCGCCGTCATAAAGAATCCGGGCTTCGGTCAGGCCCGGCGTCGTTTGACAAGGGGGTGCCACTGGCGAGGCGGCAGGGTGTGGTTTAAACCATGGATATCTCTCATTTTAACGCCGAAGGAAGGGGCCTTTAGGGTGCCGATGGCGTGGGCCTGGCAGCCCATTTTTTTTAACGCCTTTTGGGCGGCTTGAAATTGGGTTTGGTTACAAAAAAACAGCAGTTCAAAGTCTTCGGATCCGAACAGGCTCCAGCGTTCGGGCGTTACGCCGATTAGCTGGCCAGCGCGAACCGCCAGGGGCGAGATCGGCACGGCACTCTCTTCGATCTGTGCGCCTAAGTGGTATTCATTTGTAATTCGATTCAATTCGGCGGCCAGGCCATCCTGTAAATCTAACACTTCACTAACCAATTTTTTGCCGTGTAACAATTTGGCTTCGTCGATGCGGGCGAATGGTTTGAGGTAGGCCAAAGCCAAAGCTTCGTTATCCGACAAAGCGTGACGGCCCAAGTGGCGAAGGCAGTTTAGTCCGGCGGCGGCCCCGCCCAACGCGCCGGTTACGACGATAAGATCATTGATTTTGGGTACGTTCTTCTTCTGTTTGTTCAAAAAACTTCCGGACACCAAAGTTTGCAACAAAACTGCGGTGGGGCTAATGCCGCTCACACAAAAATCGAAGTTCAATTTAAAACGGCGGGCCACCTCCTGCACGCCGCTTTCTAACTCCATGACCAAATGCTCATTTGAGTCTTGCTTCAGGGCACACTGAACATGCAAATGCTCGGGGCTTGCCCCCTGTGCAGCAAGTTCAGACACCGCCGTCACCGTCGCTTTGTAGGCGACTTCACGTGGCGTGGCGTAAAGCAGGTCGAAGTGAACGCCTTCGAGAAAGGTGGTTAGGCACTGCCCCTGAATCTTCCCTTTAGCCGGAAAAGACAGGGCCTTGCGCCGTTTCGGTAGGCTGAATTCCATGTAGTCGTATCGGAACTTTCTGCTTAGATTTTGAATGACCGGCAAATGGCATTTTCAAATCAGTCTCCGGCGGCTAGAACCATAGCGTGAAAAAGATAACGATATTAGGGGGTGGGCAGCTGGCGCGCATGCTGGTGGAGGCCGCTAAACCCCTCGGTTTTACCCCGTCGGTTTATGTACAAGATGAGGGTGAGCCGGCGGTTGAGCTGGCATCGAGTTTCGTTGTCGGCAATTGGGAAGACGAGGCCGCCTTACGCCATGTTTTTTCTCAGAGCGAGCTCGTAGTTTTTGAGAATGAATTTGTTGATCTGGAGACTCTTCGTCGGGCAAGCCGGTTGTTGCCGGTACGGTTTTCGCCACCCCTCGATACTTTCGCGCAAGTGCAACACAAGCGCGATCAAAAGCGCTGGCTGGTCGAGCTTGGTTTTCCCACCACCCCGTTTCGCGAATTTGCATCACTGGACGAATATTTTTCTGACCCTTCGGTTTCGGCTCACCCCCACGTATTGAAATGGGGAAGCCGGGGATACGATGGTAAGGGCATTTTGCCGGTTTCTGCCGCCACCGCGCGGTCGGAGATCACCGCCTTTTTTAAAGAGGCAAGCCGGGTGGGCAGCCTGGTTTTTGCCGAAGAAAAAGTAAATTTTATTCGTGAGCTGGCGCTGGTGGCCGGGCGTAGCGCTTCGGGAGAAAAGGCCAGTTACCCTCTGGTGGTTTCGGCGCAAGAAGAGGGCATTTGCTGGTGGGTAAAGGGGCCGGCGACCGCACTTGGTGTTAACGAGGCGGTCGAAAAAAAAGCGCGTGACATTGCCTACCGCGTTTTGGATGCCCTTCATTGGGAGGGGCCCTTGGCCATCGAGTTTTTTCAAATAAGTGACACAGAGATCTTAATCAATGAGCTGGCCCCGCGAGTGCACAATTCAGCCCATTTTTCGCAAGACGCCGCCGACAGCAGCCAGTTTGAAAATCAATGGCGGGCAGCTTTGAGGCTGCCTTTAGCGAGCCACAAGACCAAGCCATTTTTTGCGATGAGAAACCTGTTGGGGCCTAAGGGGTACACGGGGTCGCCAGATTATACGCCGCATAATCTCCCCGTGGGGGTAGCTTTTCATTGGTACGGAAAACGGGAAGTGCGACCAAAACGTAAAATCGGTCACATCAACTTGAGCGCCGGTTCGCGAGCAGAACTTGATTCTCTTTGTGAACGCGTCGATAAGTGGGTACGGGAGTGGGAAACGGAATGGGAAAAAAATCCGAAAAAGTGAGCCCTAAAAAATCGACTAAGCCCACTAAGTCTGGCGTAGCGCTGGTGGCTATTGTGATGGGGAGCGATTCTGACTTTCCGTTTATGAAAGAGGCCGCGGCCGCTTTGAACCAGTTTGGTGTGGCGTTTGAAATGGCGATCGTCTCTGCCCATCGCACTCCGCAAGAGCTCTCTGAATTCGCCACCTCCGCGCGGCGGCGTGGAATTAAAGTGATCATTGCGGGTGCCGGCGGAGCGGCGCACTTACCCGGAATGGTTGCGGCCTTCACCGAGCTTCCGGTCATTGGTGTACCGGTCGCGGTTGGTCCCCTTCAAGGGGAAGATGCTTTGTTGAGTATTGTACAAATGCCAAAAGGCGTTCCCGTAGCCACCGTCGCCATCGGCAACGCTTTTAACGCGGGAATTTTAGCGGCGCAGATTTTGGGCACCCATGACGATGAAGTACTCGATCGCGTACGCCACTATAAAGACGATCTCCGTAAATTAGTAAACGCCAAGAAGCTGCCGAAGCTTGATTAACTGTCCCGCGGCCTTTGCGGATAGCCGGCGGCGCAATCTACCCAACCGTGGATAAATTTAGAAATGGCAGGCGCGGGTTAATCTGTCGTTTATGGCGCGGCCAAGTCCTACTTCGGGCATGGGGTCGGCCCAAATTTCGGTCAGCCCACAGCGGTCGAGGGCCCGCAGCGCTTCGAAAAAATTAGCGGCGGCTTCATTGAGGTCTCCGGCGGTCGATAGTGAAACCACTTTAGAAAAACCTTGGCCAGCCCCACTAAGGGTCAAAAGACCAATTCCCGGCCCTTGCGGAATCTGTCCGGGCTCGCGAAAACGCAAAGGCGCGGTTGGTTGATAATGAGATTTTAGCATCCCTGGCGCGATCGATTTTTCGCTAGAGGTTTTGTCGATAGGGCCAATCTTAGCCTCGATGGCTTCCACCGATAGGCCACCCAAACGCAGCAGTTTAAATTGCAATCCGGTCCATCCCAGGATCGTGCTTTCCAATCCTACCCCGCAAGCCCCACCGTCCAGAATCGGCACAAGGGGTAGACTTTCTCGTACGTGTGCAGCCGTGGTGGGACTCACTTTTCCGAAGGGATTGGCGCTTGGCGCGGCTAAGGGAAAGCCCAATTTTTGAATTAGCGACAAGGTAAGCGGGTGGGCGGGCACGCGAATGCCTACGGTGTTCATCCCGCCGGTAACCAAATCTGGAATCCCGTTTTTCGGTAAGATCAAGGTGAGCGGCCCTGGCCAAAAGGCCTGAGCCAAGACTAGGGCCTCGTCAGGAAATAGGGAAACCCAACGGGTTGCCGCTTCCAGCGAATAATCATGAACGATCAACGGATGAAAGGTTGGCCGCTGCTTAGTGGCAAAAATCTTGGCCACCGCCTCAGAATTGAGCGCATTTGCGGCCAGCCCGTAAACGGTCTCGGTTGGAATGGCGACAATCTCACCGGCTTTGAGCCAATGGGCCGCTTGTTCAATGGAAACGTAGGACGACATGGATGCAGAGGAGTAACATAGTGGCTTCCCCGGGATCAATGCCACGATTGCGGCTTAAACGTAACCGTCAGTAGGGCGAGCTCAAGCCCCGTCTAAAGCTCCGGCCTATGGCCTTGCAATGACAGTCGATTGCCGGGTCTACGCTCACTTAAAGGCCTTACAAAGCCCTTTCTTGTACTTGGTGATGCTGGTGGGTGAGAGCCCTTCAATTTTAACCAGCTGGTCATCGGCAAAGGGGTGCAGCGAGGCCATTTGGCGGCCATTCGGTAGGTAGAAATCAGGATACTGCTCGGCAAGTTCCTTCAGCACTTCAAAGTAAAAGTCGTACGCCACCCGCTCCGCGCGGTAGATGCGAATGTCCCTAAACTGCTCCATCGCAATTTTCATGCGCACAATGTCGTCGATTTCCTTTTTTGAAAAATCATTCTCCTCGAGGCTTTCAATAATCTTATTCTTTCGTCGCGACGCAAGTCTAAGCAGAGTGTTGAGGTCGTTATCAAACTCACCCCACAACTCTTTCTCACGTTCAACCGCCCGAGTGTAATCTTTATCAAGGCTATGAATGATCTCGTGCAGAAAGATGGGGGCGAGATTACCGATCACCTCTTTGCGATCTACAAAAATGGTTTTTCGTTCCAGATCAAAGAGCGCCGAAGCTCGCCTTTTTTCTCCAGTTTTCATGGCGGCGCTAAACTGCTCCACCTTGATTTCGAAGCCAAATTTGGGATCAAACTTTGCCAGCACGGCCCGTCCGGTAGGGGTCTGGCGCAGGAGCGCAAAAATTTCTTTAAAGTTAGTGGCCGATCGCTTTAACGTTGATCTGGACAAGGGCGGCGCTTGAACCGCCGCGGTAATGGCCGCTTGGCTATCGATGAAATCAGAAATAGTGGGCGCTCGCACGCAGGTGGAGGCCACGACGGGTTCCGTAACGGGGCGCACAAACCGGCTCGAGTTATTGAGTAAAATTTTGCTTAACCGGTGCATCAGCATCTGGTCGGGGTTGGGCTCCCACATTTGTCCCAGAGATTCCACCGAGCCAATTGCCCAAAGCGGGTTCGCCGCGAGCATTGAAAATAAAAGAGATAGGGTGGTGCGCATAAAAAAAGGAAAGAGAGGGTTCTCTTTCCTTTTCGGCAGAATCGCGAATTAACCGAACCTTTTATGGTTCTATGCGTGTCGCTTTGTTCAGCTTATGACGCAGAATGGAAATTGCCTGATATGCCGCTTTGCGCGTTCGTTGAATCTCGCCGATCGGACGATGTTCGGGCAACGAATGCCAGGGCGTCATCGAAATGTTTTGGCAGTTTTTCTCGCCGTCTTTCTCATTCAAGAAGTCTTGAGCTTCGATGTCTAACTTGGCGACCGTGCGGTAAGGAGAAAGCCTTTCGCTCCACTCCTCGCGAGAGTCTTCTACCGGCATTTGGCGGGCGCTGGTTTGTAATTGCACGCCCATTTCAAAACAGACGCCTTTATTGCCTTCACCCGGCAGTAACTGGGCGGCCATGGCGTTCTGAAGCCGGTCTTTGTGCTCCGGCGCCGTTTCGTACTTTTGCCCTTTGCACGGCTTCATCGAGAACTTGGCCGGCGTTTGTCCCATCAGCGAAGGTACGGTGGTGAAGTAGTCGCTCTGCAAGGGATTGGTCACCACTTTGTTGCGTATCTCGCGAACAATGAGCGCTTCTTTCACGTGCCACTCGAGAGGATTCCAACCGATAAAAAACTTCATCGGGTTTCCGCTGCCGGTAAGCTGGATGAACTTCACGTAGTCGGAATTATTTTTTATGAAAAAACGGTTGTGGTTAATGAAAAGAAAGTCTTGGGTTTTGGCGTCGCGCTCGTCTTCAAGCAATTTTTCGCCAGGCACGCCAAGAATTTTGACCGCCATGCCACGGACATCACCATTGCGATCATCTATTTCTTTTCCGTTCGAGAAACGGACGATGGCGTCGTAGGTCTCTGCCTTGGCAAATAATCCTACCGCATATTTTTCCGGCAGCTTGCCGGCCACCGTGAATTTGGCGTGCACGCAACCGTGATGTTTTACGTGTACATCGCGCTTAGCGACGCGGTCTTTTTCGACCAGTTTGGGGTTGTTCTGATCCTCGTCGAACTGTTTTTGCACTCCGGCTTCGAGCGTGGCTACGATTTTGGCGATGTCTCTAGCTTCGGACTTTGGTTTGAACTCTTGTGGATGAAGCGCCTCGGCGGCGACGGCACTGATAGACGATAAAAGAGCGAGACTAAGTAAAAAATTCATACGTAAACCCCCAACTGATTGAAGGTTCACTTCTATCCAATGTTAACTCAACGAGTCAACTCAACTTCCTTTTCAGTTCAGTTCGGAAAGAATTATTTTATCTAGGTCGTGCAAAAGTCCTTCACGGTGGGAGTACGGGCCCGGAGTGTAGGCGCGTGATTCAATCCCTTTTTGTGACCATTCTGAAACTTCCCAGTCTTGGCGGTTGGTGAGATCCCAGAACTCGATCGCGTCTTCGCACGAAAAATTTGGCTTGTTCAACTCGTCGGGATGGAAGTGGAACTCGCAGATCACCTTGGTTTCGTCATTCGAGATCGGCCACAAGGTGTGCGTCATCACGTAATCCGGGTGAGGGCTCAGAAGCAGGTTGGGCAATAGCGCGTAGTAGAAGACATGGCGTTTTTCATCGTCGTTCAAATGCGGTAGCAGGGCACGGTTTGATTTTCCCGACATCGTCATCGTTGAAATGCCGTCGTAAAGCGACATGCGCCCGCCCAGCATATTTTCCTCGGCAGGTTCATTGTCGCCGCTTAAATAGGGCGATAATTTTGCCAGGGCCGGATGAATCACGGGACAGTGAAGGCACTCAGAGTAGTTCTGAATAATGAGCTTCCAGTTGGCTTTGATGTCGTAAACAATTCTTTTGCCCAACCGAAGGTCTCCCATGTGCCAGTTTGTGAACCGGGTCGCCATAACGCCTAGCTGTTCGTGGAGTGGTTTTGGGTTTTTACCCAGGTGCACAAAGAGGTGACCTTCCCAAACTTCCAATTGGGCCTGATGAAGCGGCCAGTCTTCGGACGCGAAGCCGGGCGTTTTATCCATTAACGGCGCGCCGGTAAGCTTGCCTTCTAAGTTATAGGTCCAAGCGTGATACGGGCACTGCAAGCTGCCCAAGAATTTTCCCTCTGACTCTTGGCACAGCTGAGTGCCGCGGTGCCGGCACAGATTGTAAAAGGCGCGGATCTTTTCATCCTTACCCCTCACCACCAAAAGGCTTTCATTCAAGAGCTTCTTCTGTACGAAGCTACCTACTTCAGAGACTTCGTCGACCCGTCCAACACAGACCCATCGTTTTCCAAAGAAGTGTTCGACCTCTTTCGTGAAGTGCGATTTATCCGCGTAATATTTGGCGGGAAGGGTGGTTTTTAGTTCAGTGATCATGGCGCAATACCTCTTGGGCCGCATTACGACCGTTAATGCCAATTACGCTACCACCGGGATGAATGCCGGCGCCGCAAAGGTAAACTCCCGGCATTGGCGTTTTGGCGCCCAATCGGTTTTCCCAAAGGTTGTCGGGTAAAATTTCACCCTGGAAAATGTGGCCGCCATGCAGCCCCACTTTCTTTTCGATATCGGGCGGACCCATTGTCACCCGGTGCAGTACGGCCTCGGGAATATTGGTGGTGTGCCGAGCCAAGGCGGCCAAAGCGAGATCTCCGACCTCTTCCCGACGGCTATCCCAATCGCCTTTGGCGAATTGGTAAGGCACGTACTGCGCAAATACCGACATGGTGTGAATGTCATCGCGCGAAACGGATTTGTCGTACGCGGTGTGAAAGTAAAGTTCGGTCCACAACTTGGCGCCCAGCTCGCCGCGTTCTTGCGCGGCAAAGCTATCTTTCCACTCTTGCTTGGTGAGCGGTGTATTTACCTGCGCCAAGTGGTGTGGCTCATTGGTGCCCGGACGGGTCTTAAAGTTCGGCAGCTCTTGCAGGGCCACGTTTACCTTTACCGTACAGCCGGTCATCGCGATTGAATCCACTTTGGCTTTCCAGCCGGCTTCGGCGGCAGGGCCCAAGAGTTTAAGCGTAGTTTTAGGATCGGCGTTTGAAACCACTACGGCCGCCCGAACGGTTTCTCCGCTTTCGAGCCGCACGCCTTCACCCGGTAGTATTTGTTTAACCGGAGTCTCGGTGGCAATCGCCACGCCGTTGGTTCGCGCGATGTCGGCCAACAAAAAGGAGGTCATGCCCATGCCGCCCTTTACGTAGCCCCACGTACCCGGCATGCCACCCATTCGCCCCGATGCGTGATGAAAGTGAATGGAAGCCGTACCTTTAGTGAAAGGGCTGGCCTTAGTGCCAATAACCCCTTGGCCCATGTAGGCTAGATGCATTCTTTCGTCGTCAAAAAAATTTTCGAGCATTTCGTTCATCGACCAGTCAAACATCAGCGCTTTGGCTTCGGGGTCGCCCTTAAGGCGATCTTCTAGCTGCTCGCGCGTGGGAGGGTTGCCGATCCACAGGTCGCCGTCTCCTTCGGGTCTTATTTTATCGCGGAGTCTTTGCTTCAAAGCGCTCATCGCTTTCCAACCGGCAACTTCTTTGGGTGAAAACTTTCGAATCTCTTCCTCGCAGCGCGCATCGTCGTTCCAAAACTGAATGGAAGAGCCATCTTCGAACGGTACAAACATCCCGCCTTCGGCCGGAAACCAAGTGAAACCGGCCTCTTTCATTCCCAGCTCGGTGATCACTTTGGAATGGAGCAGTCCCACCACGTAGGCACAAGGCGACATCCGAATTCCGGGTAACACCTCTTCAAGGGTTGCGGCCCCGCCCACCACTTGCCGGGCTTCGAGCACCAACACTTTTTTACCGGCTCGTGCCAGGTAAGAAGCGCATACCAGGCCATTGTGACCCGCGCCGATTATAATGGCGTCCCAAGTTGTATTTGTGATTTCGTGGTGGGGAACGCTTAAGCGCCCCATTGAATCTGCCGTCTTTGCTAGTATTCCCATTTTAAAACCCCACAGTGATTGAGAGGGGAAGCTACCCGAGACAATTCTAGACGACAACTCAATGGTTCTTTTATTGATGCCTCGTAACGGATCGCCGCCAACCCCAAATTTTGAAATGGAAAGTTCTTGAATCGGCTGGCGCGACGAGTCGGAATAGTGGGCGGTTGGCGGCGGTTTCTCGTTGAGCCAATGACTGACAACCCGACCAAAGCGCGGTAAATTTACTGCACACGTCATGCCCTTGGAACCTACATTATTTGATGCCCTAATTATTGGTTCCGGGGTGTCCGGATCTTTTGTGGCCAAAGAGTTGGTTTCACACGGTTGGCGATGCCTCATGCTCGAAGCTGGTGAGTGGCTCGACCGTACCAGCTACCCCACTGACGAAATCGACGGCAACGGCCGCCTTTATTGGGGGGGAGGCATCGAGCTTAACCACGATGCCAGCATCGGTTTATTGAGGCCGAAGGTGGTGGGGGGCGGGTCGATTGTGAATCAGGCTTTGATGGATCGTTTTGATTCTGAAGCGTTTCATTCCTGGCACCAAGCCACCGGTATCGACGATTTTTCACTCGAGACATTCTTACCGTTTTACGAGCGAGTCGAAAAAGAGCTGCACCTGGAGGAGACACCGGCCTCGGCCTGGAATCGCAACGCGCACATTTTTCAAGCCGGCTTCGCGGCGAACGATTTTAAATGCAAGCCACTTCGCCGGGCCCAAAAAGACTGCGCCTGGGATCAAGGCAATGACTGCATTGAGTGCTTAAATGGTTGCCGCCGCGACTCTAAGCAGAGCATGCCGGTGACCGTGCTGAAAAGGGCCCTCGGCTTGGGGCTGAAATTAATTCCCACTTTCGAGGCTGACCTTATCGAAGAGAAGCACGATGAAGTTTGGGTCTCGGGAAACTTTACCGATGGCCGCCGCGAAACCTTTCGCTCGCGCCACATTGTTTTGGCGGCGGGAGCGATGGGCAATACGCGTCTGCTTTTGCAGTCCGGTTACGGCGACAAGATTCCTGAGTTGGGAAAGGGTTTTTACAGTCATCCGCAGCTGATGACGTTTGGTCGGTACGAAGAGGTCGTCGATAGTTTTCGCGGCCCTTTCCAAACCTTAAAGTCAGATGACCCTAATTTTAGAAAGGCGGGCTTTAAACTAGAAAATGTTTTTGCGCCGCCGGTCGGTCTCGCCATGCTTTGCCCCTACACCGGCGGCAGGCATCAAGCGTGGATGGAGAGTCTTCGAAATTTAGCGTGCATAGAAGTGGCCATTCGCGATGTTTCGCCAGGAAAGATACGGCTCACAAAAAGCGGAAAACTTTTCATTGAAAAGTCTTTGGGCCAGCAAGATCACATCCGCATGCGGGCCGGGGTGGTTGCCATCCGAAAAATTTACGAAAAGACCGGAGCCAAAGAGGTTTGGATTGGCGATACGGCGATTGGTTTACACCTGATGGGCGGTTGCGCGATTGGGGCTAACCCAAAAACTTCGGTGGTTGGACCCGATTTCAAGTTACACGGCTTTCCGCGCATTCGGGTTTCCGACTCCAGCATTTTCCCCAACGCACCGGGCATCAACCCCTCGCTTACGATCATGGCGATGTCGTTACGGGCGGCGGGGCTTTGGGTTAAAGAAGAGGAGGGGCGCATTGCCGGCACTCAATAAATGGCAGCTCCGTGGCGTGACCAAACTTGGCAACGTGCTCTGTCCGGGCACCGCCAAACTTCCGTCGTTCTCGTCGTCGAAGGCGTTGGCCAATGCCGATCGTTGTTATGGGTACCTCACCGCCGAAGATCAAGCGGGGCTTGGCACGTTGCTCTATTGGCTTGGCATTTTTCCGGGGGGTGTCGCCCGCCTGTTGATTAAGCTGGTGGATACCGCAAATCGTTGGCCAAAATTTATCGCGCCGTTGCTCCGTCTGCTGCAAATCGGGCTCAAGGGTTTTATTTATTCGTTGTACTACTCCGACGCCGAAATTCGAAAAGCGCTGGGGTACGTTACCTCCGTGCAGGGAGTGGCGCGGCAGTAATGCAGACCTACGATTCACTTAAAGCGCTGGTAGCTAACGCGCCAATGCCTTCTTTCTGGGTTGACCTCGATGCGCTCGATCGCAACTTAGATCGCGTGGTGGCGTCTGCCTTAAATGCAAAGAAGAAGATTCGGCTTGCTACCAAATCAGTGCGCGTGCCCTACCTCATTCGTTACCTCCGCGATCGTAGCCACGGCGTTATTTCCGGCTTAATGTGCTACAGCGCCGCCGAAGTGTGTTTACTGGCGGAGTGTGGTGAAGACAATTTAATGATGGCCTACCCGGTGGTCACCGAGGCCGAGCTTAAACCAATTGCGGAGTGGATTAAAAAAGGCAAGTCGATTTGCCTGCTTGTCGACGAGAGCGCACACATCGATTTAATTGAGTTGGCGTTTCCGCCCGACGTAAAAGCGAAAATTTGTATTGATATCGATGTGAGTTATCGCCCCCTCGGCGGGTTGCATTTTGGCGTTCGGCGTTCACCGCTAACTGATTTGGTGCGCTTCCAAACCCTTTTGCGCCGGGTGCAAAACTCTTCTTCAGTCACGTTGGCCGGGGTGATGGGCTACGAAGCGCAGATTGCCGGGCTTTGCGACGCCAGCCCTTTTAAGCGGGCGATGAGCTGGGTTGCTAAAATTTTAAAGACAGTAAGTCGACCGCAAGTCGAGAAGAGGCGTTTTGAAGTGGCGCAAGAGATTCGTCGCCAGGGGTTGTCGCTCGAGTTTTTTAACGGAGGCGGCACCGGCAGCCTCCAAGCCAGCCTGGAAGACCCTTCGGTAACCGAAGTGGCGGTGGGTTCTGGTTTTTTGCAGTCGCACCTCTTTGACTATTACGGGGCCAATCGCAATGAGCCGGCCAGTTTTTTTTCTTTACGGGTAACGAGAATTCCTGACGTTGGATTTATTACCTGTCACGGCGGTGGTTTTATCGCAAGTGGCTCTCCGGGTTGGGAGAAGTGCCCAGTTGTCTATTTGCCCCAGGGGCTTAAACCACTTCCCGATGAGGGTTTCGGAGAGGTGCAAACTCCGTTTGCCGTGCCCAAAGGAGTCTCTCTGGCGGTGGGAGATCCGGTCTTCTTTCGAAGTGCCAAAGCCGGTGAAATCGCCGAACAGTTCACGCACTATTTTCTGTTTCGGGGCGACAAACTGGTAGAAAAAGTACCCACCTACCGCGGTCTCGGCCTTTAGTTTTTCGGCCCATTCAATTCGGATGCGTCGAAAGAAAATCGCCTAAACTCTTTGCATTTTGGATTTGGGTGAGTTCATCACCGCTGAAGTAGTAGACCAATAGCTTACCGAAAGTTTCGGTTGGGTAAGGGTGGTTTTCCCCTCTTCTAAATTTCTGTAGCTCAATAAGCAGTTGGTCCGGAGTGGTTCCAGCTCGTCCGGCCGCAAGGCTGTCGATCACCTCATGCAGCGTTCGAATCTGCGCATGCGGCGAAACGGTTTGCGAATTTAGGTTCAAAAGAGAAAGAGTATTTAACACTTCATCCGACGGTGAGTTCACTACGGCGGCAAAGAGTGCCAGGGCTTCTGGGGCGGGTTCGGTGGTGTTGGTGCGGGTCAAATTATGTGCCCACAGCTCCAAGGTCAGCACTTGCTGAGTGGGCTCCATCACGCCCAGTCGTTCGAGAGTGTTCTTAAACCTCCCGCTGGCGAAGAAGCCATTGACGAGAAAACGGCGAAAGACAGCATCGGCTCGGGCTTCGGCATCGCCGGGTTCATGATGGGAGAGGTACTCTTCCAATTGGTTTAGTTGTTTTTCCCAACTAAAGTGTTGGCCTTCTACTGGGTTGGGTTTTTCACCTTCACGTTCGCGCTCGGGCGACCATTCGCTTTCATCCCCTTCGTCGTCCGGAGTCCATTCACGATAGGCTTCAAAGCTGAGGGCGTCGTCATCGCTGCGGGTCGCGGCAGGTTTACCGATAGGTCGGCTCGGCGAGGAAACGAAAACCATTTTACGCAACTCTTCTCGCCGGGCGCTGAGTGACTTGGGAACGGGAAGGTTACGCTGGGTAAGCCGATGATGCATTTCATCGGCGCCAAAGAATTCTAAGAGAAGTTCACAATAGTCTGCCTCACCATCGTCCGCTTCCGCTGAATGGGCAGAACTAGCCAACGTGAGACCGAAGCCAATGATAAGAGCGAAGAAAAACCCCTTAACCTGTTGCAAAATTACCCCTTAGTTTTTAGCTAACGGCTATGTCACGAGGCGGCAAGTGTTTCGATGCCCTCCCCCATTTTTAACCCGAACAAATGTTAACGCGACGGGCCGTAAGCCCTGCACCTTATGAACATCACAACCGAAAAGGGTGGGGGACGCTGCCCAAAGCAGGGCTTCGGAGAACCCCGGGTTATGCCGATAACCTTTCATGCAGTCGCGAGCCAAAATCAGCGTCCAGACCACAACTTTTGTTTCGAGCCTTAGGCTCTTCCGTGAACTTAAAAAGAGATACCGGCATCTGTACCGGGCCGAAGTGCAGAAGGTGGGCGACAATGCGTGGACCTTCGACAAAGCGCGGTTGTATAAGCGCGGCGACACTTACGCCCTATTCGTAAAGGGCGATGCGTTTGAAATGGCGTTTCAGCACGGCAAGTTGCTAAGCAAACAGGTCAGTGAGGGGGTGCTGATGCAGCTCTCCAAAACCATTCCCAATCACCTCGAAAATTCAATTAGTACCAATCCGCTGCTTAACAAACTGGTGATCGCGCTCGTTGACTATTTTGGCCACCGGCTGCGCGAGCACATGCCGTGGGAATCGTTGGTCGAGAGTTTTGCCCTGAGCGAAGGCTCCGGGTTGGCGTTGCACCACATTTCCAATTCAATGATCGTGATGGAGGCGCTCTACATCTTGGCAAAGTACGCTACGCGTTCGGGCACGATCGATCCTGGTTCGATGGCGTTCGCCGGTTGTTCGTCGTTCGCCACTTGGGGAAAGCACAGCGTCGATGGTGATCTCATTATCGGACGCAATTTGGATTACCCTTTGAACGGCTATTTCGACGCGCATCCTCTGGTAACCTATTTTGAACCCGCCGATGGTGGTCAGCGTTACCTGTCATTGGGTACGGCCGGTCTGCACCCTCCTTCGTTGACCGCAATGAATGAATCAGGAATTTATTTGGCGGCCCATTTGATTCCTACCGAAGAAACTTCGTTCGAAGGCACGCCGATGTACTTTGTGGTGAACGACATCATCCGCCACGCCACCACTTTCGATGAAGTCGTTCACGCCTTTCGACAAAAGCGTGTCACCTTAGGTTGGGCGTTCGTTCTTTCGAGTACCCACGAGAAACGGGTGGCGACTCTGGAGGTAACCAATCAGCGCGTGGCGGTGACCGAGTCATTCGACGATAAACATTTTTTGAGCAATCACTTCTCTTACTTAGAAAACTCTAATCTTTTTGTGAATCGCTCGGTCGATGAAGACACTCGGGGCCGCTATCTGAGAATGAGCGAACGGGTTCGCGAAGCGGGCCAGGTCACGCCAAAAATTGCGGCTTCAATCATGGGCGACAGCTTTGATCCGTGGCTCGGTAAAGATCGCGGTATCGGGGCTACGGTGGCGGTTCACATCACCGTGGGCGCCACTATTTTTGAACCCAACAAAGATCGCATGTGGGTCGGGCAGGGCATGGCCCCCACTTCCCAGAATGAATGGCTCGCCTTTCCGCTTTTCGGAGATTGGAAAAAACCATTTGAAAAAATGCCCGCGGAGGCGATCGAAGCGCACCCGCTAAAGAAAAACAATACGCCACTATCGCAGGCGGTTTCACATTACATTAAAGCGAAGATGGCTTACGAGTTCGATTGCGCCAACGAAACGGCTTACCAACATCTTTTGCGTTGCACAGAGCTAGATCCTGAAAACCCAACTTACCACTTTGTGGAGGCCATCTTTGCGTTAAAGACCGAACGGTGGGGGGAGGCAGTCGCCGGCTTGTCGCACGTAATCGGTTTTGGCGATCCGTCGCACTTGCGGGCAATGGCGTACTATTACCGCGGCCGTGTGCATTCGAGCCGGGGCAATAAAGAGGGTGCGTTGGCCGATTTTGAACGGGCGCTCTGCACCCCTGACTTGGATGCCAAGCTCGGTCGGGCGATTTCCAAAGCGAGAACCCGTACCCGGCTGTTCGGTAGCTATGCACTGTCGCCAAAAAAGCTGCCTATCCTGATGCAGTTTGCGGATTTTGTTTTTTATTGATGAAAACTCTATTTCTCATTTTGCTTTCTGCCACTTCAGCTTTCGGTGAGATTGCGCCCCGTTGGAGTCGCAGCGGTTTCTTGCGCGATATTGAATCGGTACAAAAGGCGCAAACCCTGATCTCTTGGCGTTCTGACGAGGAGTCAGACAGTCCATTGCGATTGGTCTGGAAAACGGCGGACGGCGAATCAAAAAAGATCGAAGTGAAAACTTGCGAAGACTATCTTGCCGCTCGCGACCTTCACTACTGGCCCCAGTCCAACCGCGACCGGCTGAAAGAGCACCGCTTTCGTTTTCGCTGCGAGTCGTTGCGACGGATCGTTGAGGCCAAGCCCTCGAAAGAGAGTTACTTAAAAGACTACGTGTTTCATATCGCTTCGATCAACGAGCTACCTCCTTGCGTGGGGGGGATGGGCGGCGTGGAGGGGTACCGCGATTCCGTCGATAAAGCGATGGGCACGCTCACCAGTTGGAAAAGTTTTTCACCCCAAAAAACCGTGGTGCGCGCCGATAAAGACGAATTGGTTTTTCAAGACAAAGATGAAGCCATTACGGCCATGTTCGCGGTGTGGGGAGATTTTAATGGCGACGGAATTGAAGACGTCTTGGCCTTGGTGGCGACCCAGCCGAGCGGCCTCAATGGCAGTTATAAAGACTTTCAGGCGATGGCCCTTACGCGTTTAAAGGGCGAACGATTTTTTAGGGCGTTGGGAGAACAGGGGACGTGGGCCTGCCTACCGCAGTTGGCGATAAAGGTTGGCGAATGCCGTGGTGATAGTCTGGATCTTGAACGCCAGAATTTTCTGGCGAAGCTAAAGACCAAGGGCTACTTGAAGGCGTTGGAGCATTGGAGCGGTTTCTACGAACGGTGTCTCACCACTTTCGGCGAAGAACGCCGTCTTAACTTCTTGGCCGATCTTTCGGGGGCCGCGCTTTCCGCAAAAAAATGGGGGATGTGCGAGAGCTACGCCAACCAAGGGTTACAGACTTCGGCCACCGAATGGACGTCTACCCGCACCGTCTTGCGTTCACTCGCCAAGAATAAAGACGTATGCACCGCCAAGATTAGAATGGCTGACCCGTCCAAGCGGCTACCTACCGCCGAGGAGTCAGACGACGGTGCGCTTCAAGTATCTGAACCACTCGATCCATGGGTAACGCCACAACCGGTTTCGGATCCGCTCCGCTAACCGTTTCGGCCGCCACCAAACTGTTTACAATCGCTTCATCTACGCCATCGACGGTTGCCGCAAAAAGAGCGTCCATCTGTTGGTTCGGCAACATGGTTAAGCGGGCTGGTTTGCTGGCGCCGTGTAGATTGGGATTCGCGGTTGAGAAGGCTAGAAAAATATCGCCCGAACTATCTCCCGAAACACTTCCCGATCGAGCCAGTCCCATGGTGGCGCGGCGAGCGAGTCGCTTTAGTTGGTGAGGGAGGAGCGGTGCGTCGGTGGCCACGACCACGATGATTGAACCGTTTTCCTTGCTGTAAATCAGATTGTTTTTAAATTGTTCACCGATGGGAATGCCGGCGATGCGCAATTGATGCCGTAAGCCGTGATTTGCCTGCACCAAAATGCCGACGGTAAATTCACCCGAGTCCGTTTTTACCACGCGCGAAGAGGTGCCAATGCCGCATTTAAATTCGTAGCAGATCATGCCCATTCCGCTGCCGACGTTGCCTTCGGGTAGGGGACCACCTTTGGCTTCGTCTAACGCTTTAAGGGCGTCGCTCTCTTTTACATGAAAACCATTTATATCATTGAGGTGCCCATCCCAAGTTTCGGCCACGACCGGGAGTGAGATCACTTTGTCGGGTAAACCTTGCTTCACTCGCCAGGCGGTGGTGGCGCTGTGAACCACGCCCACCGAATGGGTGTTGGTGATCATTAAGGGGCCTTCGAGAAACCCCGACTCTTCTATCCACGTGGTTCCGGTCATCTCGCCGTTACCATTTTGTGAAAACCAGCCCGCGAACACAGCGTCGTGGCTGGCTTTGCCGCGGGGAA
The DNA here is from genome assembly GCA_043718025.1 of Pseudomonadota bacterium. Classification (GTDB taxonomy): domain Bacteria; phylum Bdellovibrionota; class FAC87; order UBA2466; family UBA2466; genus JBGSST01. The sequence continues at coordinate 666 of JAYSWN010000219.1, read as the reverse complement.
GAATCGCGGTAACGCCGGTGCGCACCGGCCCTTTTCCGATCTGCAGTTTGCCTTCGCCGCGGTTTAAGGTGACGAAGCCCACTTCCACTCCTTTAACGTCAGTGATGGCGTTGTGCCGGCCGGGCTGGCCGCTGAAAGGAATTCCCCACTCGCGGGCGCGAAGTTTGGCAAAAAGTGAAGGACACAGGAAGAGGAGCAAAACAGTGACAAATTTGAGGTGATACATTTATCCCCAGAGACTAAGTGTAGCCAGGCTTACGCAGCAAACTAGACCGGCCATCCAGACGCCGGATCGGGCGGTAGGTTTGTCGGCCAAATAGAGTGCGACGTAAAGCAGACGGGCGGCGATGAAACCAACTGCTATCCAGCTGCTTTTTACCGGGTCTGCATTGGTTAGGTGGCCCATAAAAACGCCGCTGGCAAAAAGGGGCAAAATTTCGAAGCTGTTATTTTGCGCGGCTAGCGCACGTTTTCCCCAGCCGGTGAGTCGGGCTTGTTGGTCGCGGGGGTTGCGGTTGTCGTAACCTCGTCCTTCCTTAGCCATGGCTACGGCCAAAATAGATTTGGTCACTACGTAAGGGAAAATCATCGCCGCCAGCAAACAGTAAAAGGGAGTGGTCATAGGGGGGGATCCTAGCGGTCTCCCGGTCCAATGAAAATCCCAAA